>NZ_JBBOZQ010000001.1:4306610-4624379 GCF_038008685.1 Lysinibacillus sp. FSL W8-0992 | reverse complement strand
TGTGGGGCTGGGAAGACTGAGCTGCTTTTTCAATCTGTACATTATGCGTTGGAAAAGGGGTTACGGGTTTGCATCGCCGCGCCACGAACGGATGTGGTGCTAGAGTTATTTCCACGCTTTCAACGGGTTTTTCCTCAAACGGTCATTCATGCTTACTATGGTGGAGCGCCGAAGCAGGACGGATATGCGCAACTAATACTGGCTACGACTCACCAGCTATATCGCTTTGAACAGGCATTTGATGTGATGATTATTGATGAGGCGGATGCTTTCCCATATTCATTCGATGAAACATTAGCAAGAGCCGTGAAAAAAGCTAAAACTGCAAAAGCCTCAACTTACTTTATTACAGCTACACCATCACAGTCATTAATCAAAGAGTTTGATCATTGCTCATTTATTCCAAAAAGATACCACAACAAGCCTTTGCCAGTGCCACGCTTCAGCTCGCTATGGGGATATGAAAAAAGCTTAGAGCGTGGGAAAATTCCTCGGAAGTTAAAAGAATGGACAGAGGAGCGGCTTACTAAAAAAGAGCCTTTTCTTATATTTTTCTCGAAAGTTGAATTGTTGAAAATTGCAACGCCACTTTTTCAAAGGCTACATGCAAGTATTTTAGCCGTTCATGCTGAGGACCCAGAAAGGAAACAGAAAGTACTTCAGCTACGTAATGAAGAAATTCCTGGGTTACTAACGACGACTATATTAGAAAGAGGTATTACGATAAAAAATGTACAAGTCGCTGTTGTTGGGGCAGAATCGTCTATTTTTACTGCAAGCGCATTGATTCAAATTGCTGGACGAGTAGGGCGGCATGAAAATTATGCAGAGGGAGATGTGATGTTTTTTCATCATGGCATTACAATAGCAATGGATGAAGCACGAGAGAAAATAAAATATAACAATAAGGTAGCGTTCTCGCAATGAACAAAGTAGAAATGTTTTGTTTATTATGTGCACAGCCTTTGCGTATCGTTCCTAGCTGGAAAACACTTTTAATAAGAAACTTCTCACCTTGCCTTTGTGAAAAATGTGCCTCCAAATTTGAGCGTACATCTACACCAACAGCACTTTATCAATATAACGATGCAATGAAGAAGTATTTGCATCAATTTAAATTTCTTCAAGACGTTGCACTCGCTAAAGTATTTCGACAGGAGTTACATGCACAATTTAAACGTGAGACAGCAACAATTATTCCGATTCCTATGCACCCTATTAAGCAACAAGAACGTACCTTCTCACATACGGAGGAGCTTCTAAATGCCGCTAATATTCCTTATAAACAACTATTAGAAAAAACAACTATAGAAACACAAAGCTCAAAAAATAGGGAGCAACGTATAAAATCAGCTCCACTTTTTCGACTAATGCCTACAGCGCAAGTTGAGCATAAAGATTATCTCCTTTTTGACGATATACAAACTACAGGGACAACACTAAGGCATGCGAAACAAGTTTTACTAGAAGCGGGCGCCCGAAATGTTCGAACCTTCACTTTAATTAATGGATGAAAATGCTAAAACATCATGTATAATAGATTACGAATTTAGGATTCGTGTAATTAAATAGTGATCATGCAAGAGGAGGAAGAATAGATGGCTGAGGTTCGAAATTGTCCAAAATGTAATGAGTTTTTTAATTATACAGGGGTCAGAGACGTATGTCATAAATGCGCGCAATCAGAAGAGGAATTATACCAAATTGTTTATCGTTTTTTACGAAAACGTGAAAACCGTGCGGCTACAGTAGAACGAATTGTGGAAGCAACGGGTGCTGAAGAGGAACTATTGTATAAGTGGGTTCGTAAAGGTCGTTTACAGCCAGCAATGTTCCCGAACTTAGGCTATCCATGCGATAACTGCGGTCATTTAACGACAACAGGGAAACTATGTACAAAATGCCAAGATGAATTAAAATCAGAACTTCGCACATTTGAGGCAGCGAAGGAGTTCCGTGAAAGTGTAGCTGAGCATGATCGTGTAACATATCATGCTGAACGTAAAAAATAACAAGATGAAAAGAGTTGTCTTACACTAGAGTTGAGCTTCCTTCACTTACACATGTTCAATGCTCATGCGAATCAGCAAGCAAATTGTAACAGGAAATTCAAAATGACGAAGTTAAATTATACACCTTAAAGATGGTTGATAAGCAAAAGTGTGTTAATTTTAAACAAAATTAGCACACTTTTTTATATTTGAAAACTTAACATTGTTGGAGACAATCCGAAATAATAGTAAGATAAGCTTTTAAGATAGGGGGATGAACATGAAAATCACATCGTATGGTGTTAATGCTGTTAACGCATATAAAAATCAAGTACGCAATGTCAAATCTGGCGACAATAAAGCGTCATTCGCTGACAAAATTGAAATTTCAAAAGCAGCGCAAGAAATGCAAGGTGTAACGACGTACAGTACTGAACGTGCTGAACGCGTGCAACAATTAAAGGCAGATATTGATTCTGGAGAATACAAGGTCAATGCTCGCAAAGTTGCTGAAGATATGCTGAAATATTATCGTTTCTAGGAAATACAGAAAGGGTGCTTAGTAATATGACTGTAGAAACAATTTGTTCTACATTAACAATATTAGAGAGAATGCATAAAAGCTTACTCGAACTAGCCTTTAGAAAAACAGAAATTATTAAAGCTGGCGATATCGAAGCACTAGACCAAATGCTCAAGGATGAGCAGGCACATGTAGCGGCCATTGATAAGCTCGAGCAACAGCGCCAGGTACAGGTAACCGAATACCTTGGAGCAAAAGGAATTGCTTCAACTGACAAAATGTCTGTTGCTGATGTCATCGAGGCTGCTGAAAAAGAAGCTGAAAAAGAAGCACTTTCAGCTGTTCGCAATCGACTAATGCTAATCATCAACGATTTACGCAAACAAAATGAACTCAATCAAAAATTAGTATTCCAATCATTACAATTTGTCAATCTAACATTAGATGCGCTACGCCCACGCCCAGAGCAAATAAATTACTCTGGTCGTGAGGTACGTGGTACGAATACAGTAGCCAAAAAATCGTACTTCGATTCGCAAGCATAATTCTTTTAAACGTTACTAAAGGGAGGAATAAAGATGCGCTCAACATTCATGGGCTTAGAAACAAGTAGAAGCGGTTTATTTACACAGCAATCTGCTTTATATACAACAGGTCATAATATTTCAAATGCCAACACACTTGGATACTCACGCCAACGAGTAAACATGCAAGCTACACCAGGTTTCCCAACGGCAGGTTTAAACACGCCAAATTACCCTGGACATATGGGAACAGGGGTAGAGACTGGTTCCATTCAACGTATTCGCGATGAATTTATTGACCGTCAATACCGTCAGGAAACAAATAAGCTAGGTTATTGGGAATCACGTTCAAATGCAATATCTCAAATGGAAGATATAATGGATGAACCTTCTCAGTACGGTTTAAACGCAGCATTAGAACAGTTCTGGAAAGGTCTACAAGATGTTAGTACAGGTCCAGAAAATGCGGCATCACGTAAAGTTGCCATCGAACGTGCCAACCATTTAGCAGAATCATTTAACTATATTGATACGCAATTAAAAACAATTCAAGGTAACTTAGGTAACGAAATTAGTGTTTCAACAAATCGCATCAATTCATTACTAAAGCAAATTGCTTCTATTAATAAGCAAGTGCAAGAAGTTGAGCCAAATGGTCATGTACCAAATGATTTATATGATGCTCGCGATGTGTTAATCGATGAATTAAATAGTTATATCCCCGTCTCAATTGAACGCGTTCCTTCTGGTGGACTTGCTTCTAGTGTAGCTGAAGGCAGTGTAACTATTACATTTAAGCCATATGGCACAAACACAGCTATTAAATTAGTGAATGGTAAAGATGCTGCTAGCATCGAAGTAAATAGTGGGGCTACACAAATTGATGGAACGGATTTATCGAAAGTATTTACTAGCATCAATGTAACTGGTACAGGTACAGCAGATTCAGGAACTATTACATATGACCAGCTAGAGCCTGGTAAAGGTAAATTATTATCATTGATCAACTCTTATGGATATCAAGATGGAGCAGATGTTAAAGGCTATTATCCAGAAACGATGGCTAACCTCGACAAACTTGCGTCTGAATTTGCAAATGTCTTTAATGCGATGCATAAGCAAGGATATGATTTAACAGGTGCTCAAAGCACAATCGATTTCTTTGAACCAATTGATAATACAAAACCGATGTCTGCCGGAAATATTAAAGTGAATGCTGATCTTTTGAAAGATCCTTCAAAGTTGGCTGCTTCTAACAAGCCAAATGAAGAAGGGAACGGCAAATGGGCACTTGAGCTTTCAAATATCCAATCAAAAGTTCAAGCAAATTTAGACGGCGCAACATTTAACACATTCTATCAAGGAATCATTGGAAAGCTCGGTGTCGACGGAGAAGAAGCAGCGCGCTTAAACGCTACTTCTGAAACACTACTTGTAACAATCGGAAACAACCGTGCTTCAATCACTTCTGTATCACTTGATGAAGAAATGACGAATATGATTACATTCCAACAAGCATATAACGCAAATGCACGTATGATTACCGTTATCGATGAAACATTAGACAAAATCATTAATGGCATGGGCCGAGTAGGAATTTAAATAAAAACTAATGAGTACGACTAAAGGAAGGAGCTTTTACAAACATGCGCGTAACACAATCTATGTTATCGAATAACATGCTTCTAAACTTAAATAATAGCTACGGAAAAATGTCGAAGCTACAAGATCAACTTACTTCAGGCTCTAAAATCACGAGACCTTCAGACGACCCTGTTGGAGCAGTTAAAGGAATGGGCTATCGCCGAGACCTAGGTAGAGTTGAACAGTATTCACGTAATATGAATGAGGTCAATAACTGGCTGGATACATCTGATGAATCACTAAATCAAGTGGGCGAACAAATGAAGCGAGTACGTGAGCTAGTAATTCAAGCAGCGAACGATACAAATTCAGCTGATGAACGAGCGAAAATTAAAGCTGAAATCGATCAAATTCGCAATCAAATTCAAGATGTAGGTAATACAAAAGTAGGTGATCGCTATATTTTTAGCGGTACAAAAACTGGACAGCCATTATTTGCGAATGGTGCAATTAATGGAAATGTAAATTCCGAAGATGTTAAGATTGAAGTGTATGATGGTATTGAAATGAAAGTGAATACAGCTGGGGTGGATTTATTTAAAAATGTAGATGACATGATGGGGAAAATTTCTGATTTGTTAGATCCAAATAGAACTCCACTTGCAACAGCTGATGAGATAAGTTCAACGTTAGGTGGCTTTACTAGTACAAGTACATCAGATGATATTAATACGATGCACAATAAAATTCTCGAAGCTCAGTCAGATGTTGGTGCACGTCAAAACCGTGTGGAATTAATGGAAAACCGCTTATCTATTCGCGAAATTAGCGTAACGAAGCAATTGTCGAATAATGAGGATGTTGATTATTCAAAAGCTATTACAGAAATGGTAACGTCAGAATCAATTCATCAGGCAGCATTATCTGTTGGCGCTAAAATCATTCAACAATCTTTAGTAGATTTTATTAGGTAAATACAATTGATTTTTCCGCTAATAAATTCAAGCGTTTGAACATTTTGTTCAGACGCTTTTCTTGAAAGGAGAAGTGTACATGAGACTCCCACAAATCCAAATTCGCACAACGGACGCACAAATTGATCTTAATATTTCTAAGCCACAGCAATACATTAAACAACCAAGTGCTACGCAGCATATTGAACAGCCTGCTGCAATACTTGATATCAATACAACACGTGGTGTATTGAAAATTGATTCATCCCAAGCAAGACGTGATTTAGGCTTAATTGGACCATTAGAATCAAGTGCAAATTATGCGCAAAAAGGTAAACAAGAGGCAATGAAGGGCATGGCACGCAGAGCAAAAGAAGGCCGACAAATGATGGAGGCTGCCGGCAAAGATCAAGGAAGAGCAACAATCCAAAATATCGCCAAACAAAACCATGGTCCACACCGTGTTCAATTTAATATAAAATTTGTGCCATCTGTTGGATCTGTTAAAATTGACTATACGCCAGGTACAACCGACGTCAACATTCAGCGTAGAGAACCAATAATTGACGCACAAGTGAATAAACCGATCCATGAATACACACCAGGTAAAGTAACTGGTACAATGATACAAAGACCAGATGTTGACATTGATGTTATCGTTTAAAGGAGTGCACGAAAAATATGAAAATTGCTACTAAATTTTTAGGGGAAGTCGAAATTGATGAACAAGACATCCTGACATTTAAGCTGGGATTACTCGGATTAGAAGAATTTAAGAAATTTATACTTATACCTATCTCTGAAGAACACCCATTAGTATTGTTACAATCGATTGAACAAGAAGATATAGGCTTTGTCGTCGCATACCCATTCGCATTTAAAAAAGACTACAGCTTTGAATTAAGTGAAGAGGACATAGAGCAATTACAAATAGAAAATGAAAAAGATATTTTAACATACGCAGTTGTCACAATGAAGGAAACATTAAAGGATTCCACTATTAATTTACTTGCGCCATTAGTTATTAATTTGACAGAAAAATGTGGTAAACAAATAGTATTGCATGACAATAAATCCTATCCATTAAGATACCCATTGGATTCGTTGGAAGGAAGTGCTAAATAATGTTAGTGCTTTCACGTAAAAAAGATGAGTCCATTATGATAGGCGATCAAATTGAAATTAAAATATTAGCAATCGAAGGTGATCAAATTAAACTTGGGATAGTTGCGCCTAAAACAGTAAAAGTGCATCGTTCTGAAGTTTTTGAAGCAATTCAAGCGCAAAATAAAGAAGCACTTGCTTCATCTTCAAGTTTTTTAGATCAGCTGAAGAAAAAATAAAATAATAACTATGAATCTATTACATAAAAAATAAAAAAACTTTTAAATAACTATTAAACTTTTCTAACTACTAACGATATATAGATTGTAGGGTAAGGGAAGTACATATATACAACCTAAACCGACAAAATTCCACACGGACGTGGAATTACAAAACAAACATTCAAGGAGGAATTCCAAATGAGAATTCAACATAACATTTCAGCTTTAAACACACACCGTAACCTATCTTTCAACAACACTCAAGCTTCTAAAAACCTTGAGAAATTATCTTCTGGTTACAAAATCAACCGTGCTGGTGACGATGCTGCTGGTTTAGCAATTTCTGAAAAAATGCGCGCTCAAATCAAAGGTCTTGACATGGCTACTAAAAACTCTCAAGACTCTATCTCTTTAATTCAAACTGCTGAGGGTGCTCTAAACGAAACTCACTCAATTCTACAACGTATGCGTGAATTAGCGGTGCAATCTGGTAATGATACTAATGAAGATACAGACCGTAAATTCTTACAAGATGAAATTTCTCAATTAAATGCAGAAATCACACGTATTGCTACTACTACTGAGTTCAACGAAAAAACTCTTTTAAATGGTGATTTTAAAACTGACGGTTTAGTATTCCAAATTGGTGCTAACGAAGGTCAAACAATGACTATGACAGTTGGTTCTATGGGAGCTACTGCATTAGGAGTTGACGTTGTAGATATTTCTTCTCGTGGAGGAGCAAGTTCTGCTATTTCAACAATTGATGCTGCTATTTCAACAGTTTCAACACAACGTTCTGCTTTAGGTGCTGTTCAAAACCGACTAGAGCACACAATTAACAACTTAGGTGCTGCTTCTGAAAACTTAACAGCTGCTGAATCACGTATCCGTGATACAGATATGGCTGCTGAAATGATGGCGTTTACTAAAAACAACATCCTTACTCAAGCTGCACAATCTATGTTAGCTCAAGCAAACCAACAACCACAAGGCGTTCTTCAATTATTACAATAATACTATACTTCGAAAAACCTTTTCCTTTTGGAAAAGGTTTTTCTTTATTTTTAAGTTTTTTTTCCGATATAGATAAAGAGGTGAACATAGTGGAGATTCAATATTTGAACGCAAAAAATGGAGAAAATATAATAAAAATAAATGATTATTTTTTACATAGTAACTATAATCCTTCAAAAGAAGCTGCAACTTTTATTGAAAGAAGTTATAAAAAGGATGCTGTACAAATTGTTTTCGGTTATGGGGAGGGACATTTTGTTAATGCGTTAAAAAGTAAGATGTCTTTTAATGACAAATACATAGTGATTGAACCAATATTACAGATAAAAAATAAAGAGAATCATGTTATTCCTTACGAAGACAGTAGACAATTGCAAAGGGATTTATCGACATATATAAAAGTAACTGATCGTATAAATGTTATATTATCGCCAAATTATGATCGGCTTGTTCCTGAGAAATATAAAGATTTTTTAATGATAATAAAGCAATTACAAAAACAAGCAATATTTAATGAAAATACAATAATGTACTTTCAAAATAAGTGGGATAAAAATTTTCTTATTAATTTGTCGCATACGTTAAAGGATGAGTCACTAGCTAAATTACGAAATGCATACTCTTGCCCAGTAGTTATAGCCTCTGGAGGTCCTTCTCTTACAAAACAGATTCCTATGTTAAAGAAATATCGTCATAAGCTAGTATTAATAGCTGCAGGTTCTGCTATTAATACACTACTGCAGTTTAATATAGAACCGGATTATACAGTATCAATTGATGGTAGTGAAGAAAACTATAATCATTACAAAGGCCTTAAGTTGAAAAATAGTAAATATATTTATGAAATGTATAGTCATCCAGATATAAGAGATAGCTTTAAAAGTGCATATTATTTTACGGGTCAAATATCTAGTGATATAGAGGAATATCTTAAGCAACGGATTGGTAGTGATATTGCAAGTTTACCTGGCGGAGTTTCCGTAGCAACTTTTTGCTTATCAATAGCAATGTATATCTCAACTGGTCCTATTGCATTAATTGGTCAAGATCTTGCATATACCAATAATCAAACACATGCGGAAGGAAATAGAAGGCTGTCAAAGATTGATGAAGAATTTAAAAATAAGACTCGATTAATAGAAGCACCTGGATACTATGATGATGTTGTATTAACAAGTTTTGATTTATTAGTAATGAAAGATATATTCGAAGATTTGCTACTTTTGGCAGGTACAGAAAGAGAAATATATAATTGTACAGAAGGTGGTATAAAAATAGAGGGCTATAATCAGTTACCCTTTGAGGATTTTTGTACTCATAATGCATTGAATTTAATTCAATTGGAGGAACCTAAATTAAAAGAAAAAGACTATTATAATTACTCTGTATCTCAAATATTGTCTAAGCTAAATGAAGAACTAAAAATATGTAAAGAACTTCAAAGTATATGTGTGAAATCTTTAGAAGTTTTAAATTCGAATTCTTCAAATAAAGAATTTCTATCTAGCGTTTTGAAGAAGTTAGATAAAAACGACAAGAAAATAAAAATGATTATTCAAAAAACAGCTTTATCGATTACTTTTCAAGCAATCGATATATACGTATTGAAATATTTCAAAGCAAAACAAAATGAGACAAAAGAAGAACAATATACAAGAGTATATAGTCAAAGTAAAACATTATATGAGAAAATGAGTGAGGCTACAAACCGTTATTTAAACTATTTACAACAAACTATCACTATTTTAGAAAATGAAGGAGTATAACTAATGAATGAGTTAATTATTGAAACACAACAAAGCTATAATGATTATTTAGCAAAACTAGTAAAAGGTTGTGATGATATTGTTGGTAATATTCAATCTAATAATTTACAGCAAGCTTTACAGTTGATTTTACAATTCAGCGAAGGTGCTACATGGTTAGTTGATATTAATCAAAAGCTTTCAACACTAGGCATTAATAATGAGCTGAAGCATGAATCAATTCAAGAATACTTTAGCCAAATTAATACTGGTTTAGAAATACAAGATTTTGTATTAGTATCGGATATGTTTGAATATGAAATTAAACCGTTTTTTGAAAGCTGTACATTATATGAAATTTAAAATTAAGGGTTGTTTATAATATGAATAAAAAAATCTTAGTAACCGGAGCAGATGGCTTCATAGGCTCACATTTAACAGAAACATTAGTACGACAAGGATATGATGTTCGTGCATTTGTTTATTATAATTCATTTAATTCATGGGGCTGGTTAGATCAGTCTTCATCGGAAATTAAATCATCATTGGATGTGTTTTCAGGTGATATTCGAGATCCTTATGGTGTAAAAGAAGCTATGAAGGGTTGTACGCATGTTCTTAATTTAGCAGCGTTAATTGCAATCCCTTATTCTTACCACTCTCCTGCAACTTATGTAGATACAAATGTGACAGGGACTTTAAATGTAGTACAAGCAGCGAAAGAGTTAGGTGTTGAAAAAGTAGTACACACATCTACAAGTGAAGTATATGGAACAGCGTTATATGTACCAATCGATGAAGAGCATCCGTTACAAGGACAATCACCTTATTCTGCATCAAAAATAGGCGCTGATCAGATGGCATTGTCATTTTACCGCTCATTTGATACACCTGTATCGGTTATCCGTCCGTTTAATACATATGGGCCTCGCCAATCAGCTCGAGCTGTTATCCCGACAATTATTAGTCAGTTAGCAAATGGTAAAACGAACATTAAGTTGGGAGCTATAAGCCCTACACGTGATTTTAACTATGTAAAAGATACAGTTAACGGTTTTATATCTGTTATGGAATCTACTAATTCAATCGGGGAAGTTATTAATATCGGCTCAAATTACGAAGTTTCTATCGGTGAAACTGCGGAAATGATTGCAGATATTATGGGTGTAGATTTAACAATCGAAACGGATGAGCAACGTCTACGTCCTGAAAAAAGTGAAGTCGAGCGTCTTTGGGCAGAAAATAAAAAGGCGAAGGAACTACTTGGATGGGAACCACAATATTGTGGTAAAGAGGGCTTCCGTAGAGGTCTTGAAGAAACAATAGAATGGTTTACAAATCCTAAAAACTTATCTCAATATAAGGCAGATGTTTATAATATATGAATAATCAATGGGTTGAATTTGCAAATAATGTAAAGAGACTTTACGGTAAAGATTTTGTGCCATTACATGAGCCAACATTCAATGATAAAGAAGTTGAATATGTGACGGATTGTATCAAAACAGGGTGGGTATCTTCTGTAGGTGCTTATGTTACGCAGTTTGAAGAGGAATTAGCAAAGTTTGTTGGAATGAAGCATGCTGTCGCAGTTGTGAACGGCACTGCAGCACTTCATATTGCTTTAAAAGTAGCGGGGGTAGAGGCCGAAGATGAAGTGCTGATGCCTTCGCTTACTTTTATTGCTACAGCAAATGCAGTTTCTTATTTAGGGGCCGTACCACATTTTATTGATGTGAGTATGGAAACGTTAGGTATTGATCCAAGTGTCTTAAAAATTCATCTAAATAAAATTACAGAATTACGTGAAGGAGAACTTTTTAATAAGGAGACAGGCCGACGAATTAAAGCGTTAGTGCCTATGCATACTTTCGGACACCCAGTAGATATGGAGGGAATTCAAGGAATTTGCAATGACTATCGCATAGAGTTGGTAGAAGATGCTGCAGAATCATTAGGTAGCTATTATAAAAATAAGCATACAGGTAGTTTTGGTAAAATAAGTGCTATTAGTTTTAATGGCAATAAAATAATGACTACTGGCGGTGGCGGAGCTATTATAACTGATGATGCAACGCTAGCATCCTATGCAAAGCATTTAACAACTACGGCTAAAATTCAGCACAGTTGGGAATACAGGCACGATGAAATTGGTTTTAATTATCGAATGCCAAATTTAAATGCTGCCCTTGGTTGCGCTCAATTAGAAAAAATGCCGGAATTTATTGCACAAAAGCGCTTGTTAACAAAGAGGTATGAGCAATTAATTACAAATTTACAAGGTGTACATTTATTTAAAGAACCAAAATCTTGCAAAAGTAATTATTGGTTACAAACATTAATATTAGAGGACGTAATTAATCGCGATGAAGTATTAGCAATTTTAAATGAAAATGGTGTTATGAGTCGTCCAATTTGGACCCCAATGCATAAACTTAATATGTTTAAAGATTGTCCAAGGATGAATTTAAGGGTGACAGAATTTTTAAACGAACGAGTTATTAATATACCGAGTACACCTATTAAAGAGGGTATTTTATGAAGCGGAAAATTTGTATCGTAACGGGAACTAGAGCCGAGTACGGTTTATTAACTAATTTAATGAAGCAAATTCAAGGTGAAGAAGGTTTTCAATTACAACTGGTTGTGACAGGAATGCATCTTTCGCCTGAATTTGGAAGCACCTATAAGCAAATTGAATTGGATGGTTTTAGAATAGACGAAAAAGTAGAAATGCTATTATCTTCAGATACAGCTTCAGGTGTAGTGAAATCAATGGGACTAGCGATGATTGGATTTGCAGATGTTTTTGAGCGTTTAATGCCAGACTTAATAGTTGTATTAGGTGATCGTTTCGAAATCTTAGCAGTTGCTCAAACAGCACTTGTAATGAATATCCCAATTGCCCATATTTCAGGTGGAGAAATAACTGAAGGGGCTATTGATGATTCAATCAGGCATGCAATTACAAAATTAAGTTCTTTACATTTTCCTGCAAACGATGAATACAAAAGAAGAATCATCCAATTAGGAGAGCAACCTAACCGAATTTTTGTTGTTGGGGATCCAGGTGTGGAAAATATTAGGAAAATGAATTATGCTTCACAGTTTGAACTAGAGGATTACTTTGGATTTAATTTAAGTAAGCTTTTTCTTATTACGTTCCATCCAACTACTTTAGAACCTAGTATGGCAAAATCTCAACTTACAGAATTATTCTTGGCTTTAGATGAATTTAAAGATTATAATATCATTTTTACAAAATCAAACGCTGACAGTGATGGCAGAATCATAAATGAAATGATTGATGAATATACGGCTAAAAACAATACAAGAGTTAAATCCTATTTTTCTTTAGGTCAAAAAAGATATTTAAGTACTTTAAAAATCGCTAAAGTAGTAATAGGTAATTCTTCAAGTGGTATTGTTGAAGCACCAGTTTTATCCGTACCTACGGTGAATATTGGTAATAGACAAAAAGGAAGATTAAAAGCTGAATCAATTATTGATTGCGATATTATGAAGGATAAAATCGTGGCTGCAATTTCACAAGCTATAAGCAGTGATTTCATTGATAACTTAGAAAATATGCCTCTTAAATATGATGGTTATGAAACATCAACTGAGATTGTTGAGATTTTGAAAGACTTAGATTTTTCAATTTTGACAAAAAAGAAATTCTGTGATTATTAGAAAGGAGGTAATAGTATTCGAATAGGTGGAGATTTTGAATTAACGCCAAATTTATTAGTAGGGAAACCAATAAATAATTTAAATAACTGGGTAATAGATAGTGGTAGTGACATAGTTTGGACAGATACTGGTCGCTCCGGAATTTATTTAGCTTTGCAAGACTTATTAAAAAAGGGAATAGAAAAAGTAGCGTATTTACCAATATTTTGTTGTGAATCAGTGAAACAACCTTTTATACAATTAGGCTTTGAAATTAAATACTATTCAATGGGAGAGGATTTACAACAACCGAAGTCTTTACCTGTAGATTTAAATAATAAAGTATTTTTATTTATTAATTATTTTGGCTTTGAAAATAAATGTATATATAGTTGGTTACAAAAAAAGAAGGAAGTTCAATCTTTTTTTGTAATAGAAGATTGTGTCCAGGCTGCCTTTAATAGTTTCGACCATACACTTTCCGATTACATCATATATAGTTTTAGAAAATTTACCCCTCAACCAGATGGTGCAGCTTTAATTGCAAGGTCATCTAAATTCAATTTGGAGCTTGATACACATTACGATAACGAAGAGTTTTTAGGTAAACAAATTTTTGGAAAAGTATTAAGGGCGAGTGTAGAAGATGAAGCGCTATATTTAAACTTATTAAAAGATTCAGAGTTACTATTAGATGTACCTATTCTTCCAAGTGAGATTTCGGATATATCTAAATTAATTATGAATAGAATTGATATAGTTGAAGTGAAAAGAAAGAGAAAAGAGAATTGGGAAAATTTATTTTATGAGCTGGATTCGAATGATTTTTTGAAAGCAAATATTAAAAGCTTGTTTAAATGTCTTGGTAATAATATTGTACCATTGGGTTTTCCTATCATTGTAGATGAAAAGAAAAGAGATGAACTATTAAGTTTTTTGAGGTCGCGAAATATATATTGTCCAGTACATTGGCGTATCAGATCTTCATCAATAAAAGAGGATTATGAATTAAGCAAAAAAATAATCACAATACCCATTGATCAAAGGCTAGGCGAAGCAGAAATCAAATACATCATACAAACATTAATTAATTTTTACGAGGTGCATTAATTATGAAAACATATATTATAGCAGAGGCTGGAGTCAATCATAACGGAGATGTTAATCTAGCAAAAAAGTTAGTTGATATCGCAGTAAAAGCTGAAGCAAATGCAGTAAAGTTTCAAACTTGGATTACTGAAAATGTAATGAGTAAAACGGCTCCCAAGGCAGAATATCAGATTGTGAATACTGGTAGTCAAGAGAGCCAATTTGAAATGGAAAAGAAGTTAGAATTGACTTTTGATGAATTTATTGAATTAAAGAATTATTGTGATGAAAATAGAATTGAATTTTTATCTACACCATTTGACTTTGAAAGCGCAGATTTTTTAATTAACTCTTTGAAGTTGAGTACAATCAAAATACCATCTGGTGAGATTACTAATGCACCTTTATTACTTTATATTGCTAAGCATCATAAAAATATAATACTTTCCACAGGTATGGCTACAGTAGCAGAGATTCAACAGGCATTAGGTGTTATAGCTTTCGGATTAATAAATGATAAAACTAGTCCTTCAATAGAGGCTTTTGAAAGTGCCTATATATCTGAACAAGGACAACAATTATTAAAAGAAAGAGTAAGGCTATTACATTGTACTACCGAATACCCTGCACCAATAGATGAAATCAACTTATTAGCAATGAAATCAATGAGTAAAGTATTTGGGTTACCAGTTGGTTATTCTGATCATACAGAAGGTATTGAAATATCAATTGCTGCTGTTGCACTAGGAGCAACAATAATTGAAAAACACATTACTTATGATAAAAATGCAGAAGGACCAGATCATGCAGCTTCAATTGAGCCGCTAGAATTAAACAAAATGGTAGAAAGTATTCGAAATGTAGAAAAATCTATTGGAAATGGTATTAAGATTCCTAGTAAATCGGAATTAAAGAATAGAGAAATTGCCAGAAAAAGTTTAGTTGCTTCTGAAGCTATTAAAAGCGGAGAATATTTTAGCGATGCTAATTTGGCAATAAAAAGGCCTGGTAGTGGAATGTCTCCTTTCTATTATTGGGAATTACAGAATCAGAAGGCGACTAGAGATTTTAATATAGATGAGGAGATAAATTAAAAATGATTGTTTCAATCGAAAAAGCGATACAAGTTTTTGAGTTACTCCCTAAAGATTTGCAATCTTACTATATGAATCCTACTTATATTGCGAAAGATTCTTTAAATAATCAAAAATTAAAAGTATGCTTTTTTGTTATTCATCAAGAAAATAATATTTTTTATCATGCATTTTATTTAGGTAATGTGTTAGACACTAATTTAAGAGATATTTTAACTCCATATGGATATGGTGGACCTATTATTTTTGGCACTAAGATATTTAAAGAAAAAGCCATTAATAGTTATAAAGATTGGTGTAAAGAAAATAAAGTATTAGCAGAATTTATAAGGTTCCATCCCTTGGCAAATACAACCGAATCTTATTATGGAAATTTGTTGTTTAATAGAGAAACTGTTTATATTGATTTAGAAAATCCTGGTGACCTAATAGGTGGTTTTAGCACAAGAGTTCGTACAGCTGTAAAAAAGGCATATAAAAATAATTTAAAGGTGATTTTCTCTAAAGAACCTATTTATTTAGAGGCGTTTATAAATCTATACAATGATTTAATGTTGAATAAACAAGCAGGATCAGATTATTTTTTTAAAGCTGAATATTATAAAGAACTGTTAAAAAGTGATCATACTTTCTTATTAAGCGTAATAGATACAGACGGTGAAATAGTAGCGTCTTCAATATGCTTTATGACAGATTATATTGCCGAGTATCATTTGTCAGCTTCAACAATAAAGGGAAGAAATTTATGTGCAACAAATATAATAATTTATGAATTCGCCAAATTTGCTAAAGAAAATAATGTGAAGAACTTTTATTTAGGTGGAGGGACAGATAGTTCTACTGAGAACTCTTTACTCTTTTTTAAAAAAGGTTTTTCAGCTCTGAGTAAAGGTTTTTATATAGGAAGTTATATTCATGATCCAATAAATTATAAAGATTTAAAAACAAAAATAGGAGATTTTGATAATAAAAAAATTTTATTCTACCGTTAATTAATTTTTTTAAAGGCTAAATTCAAATTAAAAGAGGGATATATATGGCATGGGATAAAGTATGGAATGATATATTTTTAAATCAAGAATGGGGAAAATATCCTTCGGAAGATTTAATAAGATTTACTGCTAGAAACTTTTACAATAACCATAATCGAAAAGAAATAAAAATTTTAGAAGTTGGTTGTGGTGTAGGGGCTAATTTATGGTATTTATCGAGAGAAGGATTCTCTGTTTACGGTATAGATGGCTCAGAAATAGCAGTAAAAAAGGCAACTCAAAGATTAGATAACGAAATTATAGGTTGGACAGGAGAAGTTATTCAAGGCGATATACTAAATATTCCTTATGGAGATAATTTTTTTGATGCTGTAATTGATAGTGAAGCTATCTATGCTAATGATTTTGAAAATGCTAAAAAAATCTATAATGAAATTTTTAGAGTCTTAAAACCTGATGGGAAATTATTCACAAAACATTTTGCTAATGGTTGTTGGGGAGATCAAACCGGAGAAAAAGTAGGATATAATGCATGGATAGTAGATGATGGTCCTATGTTGGGAAAAGGTTTATCTAGATTTGCAACAGAGGAAGATATGAAATTACTGTTAGATAAATTTCAAATACTAGAGTTTGAAATAATTAGTAGAAGTTGCGAAAATCAAAAACATTTAATAAAAGAATGGATCGTAATTGCACAAAAATGAGTTAAGCTGGTGGTGTTAGATTGGGAAATTGGAAAAATATTGTTGTATATGCTGAACAAACATTACTTGAAACTATGAAAATAATAGATGATTCATCTTTACAATTTGCTGTAGTTGTTAATAAAGAGAATCAATTACTAGGGACTGTAACCGATGGTGACATTCGTCGAAGCATATTACGGGGAGAAGAATTAAATACTTGTATTTATAATGTAATGAATAAAATGCCGGTATTTGCTTATGAGTATAATACAAGGAACGAATGCTTAGATATATTAAAAAAATATAATCTTAAACAGCTACCTATTATTAACAAAGAAAAGCAACTTGTGAATGTAATTTTTAAAGAAATTAGAAACCTCCAAGAGGAAAATAATAGCGTAATTTTAATGGTTGGAGGTTTAGGTGCTAGATTACGTCCCTTAACAGATAAAATTCCTAAACCTATGCTCAAAGTTGGTGATAAGCCGATACTCGAAATTATCATTGAAGGTTTTAAACAATATGGTTATACAAATTTTATTTTATCAGTAAACTACAAGAAAGAAATGATTCAAAATTACTTTCAAAGCGGAGAAGCATTTGGGGTAAATATTACTTATATAGAAGAAACAAAAAGAATGGGCACTGCAGGGGCTCTTTCAATGTTACCAGAGAGACCTACAAAACCTGTATTTGTAATGAATGGAGACCTTTTAACACAGGTTAACTTTCACCAGTTAATGCAATTTCATAAAGAACAACAAGCAGTAGCAACAATGTGTGTACGCGAATACGAATATCAAATCCCTTATGGTGTTATTAAAACAGAGGGAGCAAATTTAGTTTCCATACATGAGAAGCCTATACATAAAAATTTTGTAAATGCAGGTATCTATGTTTTAAATCCTGAAGCATTTGATTATATTCCTAAAGATGTCTATTTTGATATGCCTACTTTATTTGAAACAATTATTGCAGATAATAAAGCAGCAACTATTTTTCCTATTCGGGAATATTGGTTAGATATAGGTAGACTAGATGATTTTGAAAAAGCTAATTTAGATTACGGGGAGCGTAATGTATGAAACAGAGCATCTTAGCAATTATTCCGGCCAGAGGAGGCTCGAAAGGAGTACCACGAAAAAATATAAAAAATTTAGCAGGAAAACCTTTAATCGCTTGGACTATAGAAGAAGCAAAAAAATCAAAGTTTATTACACGCTTAATTTTATCTACTGAGGACGAAGAGATTATAAAAGTGGCAAAGCAGTTTGACTGTGAGGTGCCATTTACTCGACCAATGGATTTAGCCCAGGATGGAACACCAGGTATTGATCCAGTTCTACATGCCATTGAACAATGTCCTGGTTATGACTATGTGGTACTTCTTCAGCCTACTTCGCCATTAAGAACTGTAGAGGATATTGATGGTTGTATCGAAATGGCTATTAAACATCATGCTAATTATTGTGTTAGTGTAACAGAACCGGAATATTCACCATTTTGGACGTATACTATTGAAAATGGATATTTAAATCCACTGATTAAGCAAGATAAAATAACTCCAATTCGTCAAGATTTACCAAAAACATTTAAACTAAATGGCGCTGTTTATGTTGCTAAAGTAAGTGCTATATTACAAGAAAAGTCTTTTATTAATAGCGATACAAAAGCATTTATTATGCCAACAAATAGATCAATGGATATTGATACAGAGTTGGATTTTGAAATATGCGAAAGTATATTAAAAAAGAGAAGGGAAAGTTAGTGGAGAGATAAAACCTAAAGAAAACTTCCTTAAAAACTATAAGGAAATATAAAAAGTAACCATTTATATTAGCTGAAACTGATATTATATTATTATCGAGGTGATTCATTTGAAAAAAGTGATACTAATAAAAGGGCAATCTAATTACAATGTTCTTAGGTATTGGATTGATGCACTTGCAGTTGGGTTTGAAAAAATAGGTGTAGAAGCGATTGTTTTAGATGTGAATAACTCGATTAATCAACAACTTATTACAACATTGCAAATGGATGTCGATGCGATTATATCATTTAATGGTTTATTAATTGAACAAAAAGAAGTTCTCGAAAAGGTTATTCGAGCTCCATATATCTATTTACTTATTGACCATCCAATTGACCACTTAGCACGTATTCAAAACTTGCGTGAAGGAGATATATTAACTTTGATGGATCGTAATGATGTGAATAATTTAGAAATATTCGGTCTTATTGTTAATAATCTATATATGCTTCCGCACGCGGCAATCGAATTATCTATTGAACCATGTGAGAAGTCAATAGATATTTTAGTGAGTGGTTCTTATTCAGATATGTCAAATTATAAAGAGTATATTAATGGACAAACACCAGCAATAAGAGCAATTTGTGAAGAGGTTATAGAAAATTGTTTAGCTGATACAAGAAAATATTATATAGAAGAGTTTATAGAAGCTTTTAAAAAGCGTGGTATTTCGATTGAATTACGATTATATGAATCGCCTGAATTTATTAAGATGGTTTATGATATTGGTCGTTATGTTTATTCTAACAATCGTTTAAAAGTAATTACGGCTTTAGCGGATGCAGGTATTAAAGTGGATATATACGGAAGTAATTGGGATTGTTCTCCTGTGGCTAGTTATCCAAATGTCCATATCCATGAATCGGTAAGTTATTGGAAGACACAAGAATTAATGAGAAAGTCAAAAATAGTGATGAACTTTCAAGCATTACTCCGTGATGGTACCCATGAAAGGGTTTTCGCCGGAATGGCAGCACGTTCTGTGGTAGTAACAAATGAAACACCTTACTTAAGAGAAATATTTAATGAAGGTGAAGAATTAATTTTCTATAACTTTAATGATATAAATGAAATGGTGAAGAACGTACAAGGTATTTTAAAAAATGATGGACAACGTGGAAAAATATCAGAGTCAGCATGGCAAGCCGTAAAAGGAATGCATACATTTGAAGAAAGAGCAAAAGCAATTGTCGATATTTTTCATGATGTGTATCCAAAGACATTAAAATAAAAGCAAATCAACTTTTAATTTGAGCAAGTTTATATGGGGAAATATGACTTCTATTTTTCTATTTATTTTTACATAATCTTTTTTAGTGAAAGAATGCCAAATGCTTCCGATAATAAACTTAAGTTATTTATTTGTTTAGGAGGTTAGTGAAAATGCGAATTGCCACACAAAGTCAATCAATAGAATCAGGTAATCCATCGGGCTCTGTACAGACAATCCAGAAAAACTCTAACGAAGTAACAACTAATTCAGTTATGTTACCAATAAATGAGAAAATAGAAGTGAAAACCGAAGAACAGTCAGTATCAAAGGAAAAATTACAGCAGGCAGTAGACTCAGTAAATGAATTTTTACAATTAAACCATAGTGCATCTAAGTTTGTGTTTCATGAAGGATTAGATCGTTATTTTGTACAGGTTGTTGATACTGAAACAGAAGAAGTTGTAAAAGAAATTCCACCGAAAAAACTTTTAGATGCATTTTATGAGATGCAAAAGCTAGTAGGTATGATTGTAGACGAAAAAATATAAAATTGTAATTATTGGAGGTAAATATTATGGCAACTACAAATGCAGCATCGTTTTCATATTTATCAAGTTCTAGTAACCGACTTACAGGATTAGCTTCTGGTATGGATATCGACTCTATTGTTGAAAAGTTGATGAAAGCTGAAAGTGCAAAAATGGAGAAGCTTCAGCAACAAAAGCAAAAATATGAGTGGCAACGTGATTCTTATAGAAGTATTAACACTAAATTAGAGGCTTTTAGAACAGAGGCATATGATAAATATAAACCAAGTTCATTTTTAACAAAGTCTGCAACAGTTTCTGATTCAAGTAAGTTATCAGTAACAGCGAGCGCTTCAGCTTCAGGATCTTTAACAATAACAGATGCTACGCTAGCAAATTCTGCTATTAAAATTTCTAATACAATTAATATCCCGAATACAGCTGATGCGATAACAGGATCTACAAAGTTAAAAGACTTAAATATTACAAATCCTGATGGTGAAGTAAAGGTTAAAGTGATTCAAAAAGATGGTACTTTAAAGGAAACTTCAATAAAGTTTAATGTTGAAACAGATACAGTTGAAGACTTTGTGAAAAAAGTTAACTCTTCAGGAGCTGGGCTAACTGCGATTTTCTCAGGCGGTAAGATGTCTTTAACAGCAAATGCAACAGGAAATAAAGATGGCTTATCCATGGAAGTAGTAACTGATGGAACAAATCCTCCTTCTTCAGATGTTTTTGAAAAGTTAGGCCTAGCAGATAATACAGGATCATTTGGTAATGCGGCAGTTGGTCAAAATGCTAAATATACTGTAAATGGTATTGAGAAAACAAGCTCATCGAATACATTTTCTGAATCGGGTTATACAATTACATTAAATAAAACTTTTACACAAGCTGATGGATCGGTATCGATTTCTTCGACTACTGATAAAAATGCAATTGCGGATAAGGTCAAATCTTTTGTTGAACTTTATAATGGGCTAATTGAAAGCTTGAATTCTCCTATTAAAGAGAAGAAGAATTATAGCTATCCTCCTTTAACAGATGCTCAGAAGGCAGAAATGTCAGAAGATGAGATTAAGAAATGGGAAGAGAAGGCTAAATTGGGTACTTTAAGAAATGATGCTGCAATTAGCGCAGTTGTATCAAATATGCGAACAGCTATTTACTCAATTGGTACTAATAAAGATGGAAAGTACAATACGTTATATAACATTGGCATAACTACTTCAGATAAGTACACAGATGGTGGCAAATTAGTAATTGATGAAAAAAAACTTCTGCAAGCAATTGAAGAAAACCCAGATGCAATAGCAGATTTATTTACACGATCAGCAGAAGAAAATGGTACAGGAGATAAGGGTGGACTTATAACTCAACTGCGCGGTATAGCGAAAACGGGAATTGATTCAATTGCTGCTAAGGCAGGAAAAGAAGGTGCGGTTGAAAATTCATTCACTTTAGGTAAGAATTTAATTTCAATTGAAACAAAAATTAGTGATTGGCAAAAAAAATTAAAATCAATTGAAGAGCGCTATTTCAAACAATTTTCTGCAATGGAGCAAGCTATTCAAAAAGCGAACTCGCAATCTAGTTTATTTGCACAAGGATAACTTTGGTGAGATAAATGGATGATAAATTATTAACTAATTATTTGCAGATTTCTGCTCAACTATATAAATATTTGACACAGATCCCAACAGGTGAAGAACGTACAGATTATACTAACAAAATAAATGATTATTTAGATGACCGCGGAAAACTAGTAGAGCAAATAAAACAGTGTAACTTCAAGTATGATGCAACTAATAAAACACACCAAACATTATTCGAACTGGATAAAGGTATTCAGGAAAGATTATCTATAGTGATGGATGCTGTTAAAGAAGACATTAAGGATTTAAATAATTCTAAAAAGCATGAACAACAATATATAGATCCATATGAAAGTTTAAGAACTTTAGAAGGTCGTTATTACGACGGAAAAAAATAGCAGTTATTTATATAAAGGAGTGTCTCCATGGCAACGCAAAATGCAGCTTATAACGCCTACAAACAAAATAGTGTGACAACGGCTTCACCAGGAGAGCTTACGTTGATGTTATATAATGGCTGTTTAAAGTTTTTAACTAAAGCTAAATCAGCTATCAACGATAGAAACATTGAACAGCGAAATTACAATATTCAACGCTCACAAGCAATTATTTCAGAATTGATGTCTACATTAAACATGGATATTGAGATTTCAAAACAAATGATGAAATTATATGAATATATACAACATCGTTTAGTAGAAGCAAATATCCAAAATGATGTTAGCATCATCGAAGAAGTTGAAGGCTTAGTGACAGAGTTTCGGGATACTTGGAAAGAAGTTATTCGCATTAATCGACAACAACAGTTCGGTAATGGGAATAACGGACATGTTTAATAAAAAATTAGAGACCATCGCTTGATGATGGTCTCTTTTGTTTATTAGACAAATTATGCAAATGAAAAAACGATAAAGTTATTAAGATTATACAAAAATCGACAAGAGGAACTTTACATATAGTCATAAATTAGGTGATTTAACGGTAAAATATGTTACTAATTCCCTCTGGATGAAAATCATGTATTCGTGTCATAATCAAGCTAACTAAATGTTTGAAAAGTATTGGGGTGGGGAAAATGATATTTAAGCGTCAAGAAGGCTTTCGTTTTAAATTTGACGAGCCGGTTAATATGACCTTTGCTATATATGAGAATGGTAAAGTGAATCATGCGCAAACGGCAATGGCTGATTTATTGGATATTAGTCCGAGGGGATTAAAGATGTTTACTGAGGTTGATTTAGGTGTACGTCCTTCTCCTCTTGATTTGCGCTTTGTTCTAGATACAAGAGAAATCCGAGTATATGGCGAGGTAATTTGGAGCCGTCCTCATGGTAATGGGAAACAATACGGCGTATTTTTCAATAATCAAGGCGCTATTGAGGATTTGATTGTTGACGAGCTGAAATTACGTCGTAAAAAAGAAATGGCTGAAGCAAAACAGAAAAAAATAAATTCATAAAATTTTATTGAAAAAAGAATTATTTTAGAGGAATTTCACACACTTGTGTAGAAATAAGAAGTATAGCAGTCATAAAGGAGGAGTTTACATGTTAAACTTTAACATTCGTGGTGAAAATATTGAGGTAACGCCAGCTATTCGAGAGTATGTAGAAACTAAAATCGAAAAAGTTGAACGTTATTTTAACGAAGATGTTAACGCCAATGCTAACGTAAATTTAAAGGTTTATAATGACAAGCAAACAAAAGTGGAAGTTACGATTCCAATGAAGAACTTAACACTTCGTGCAGAAGAACGTCATAATGATATGTATGCTGCTATCGACTTAATTGTTGATAAATTAGAGCGACAAATTCGCAAGCATAAAACAAAAGTAAACCGTAAATTCCGTGAGCGTGAAGGTGCAGGACTTTATTTTGCTATAACGCAAGCTGCAGCTGATACTGTAACAGAGGAAGACGAATATTCCATTGTACGTACTAAACAGTTTGATTTAAAACCGATGGATCATGAAGAAGCTGTTTTACAGATGAACATGTTAGGCCATGATTTCTACATTTTCACTGATGCTGAATCAAACGGCACAAACATTGTTTACAAACGTAAAGATGGCAAGTACGGCTTAATTGAAACAACTTAAATAAATGATTAAGAACCCTCAATTATGAGGGTTCTTTTTTATCCCATTTAAAGGATGGTATATTGTACTTTTAAAATGTAGAACTAATGTGTTGAGGCTAAGTAGGATAATGGAGCTTTACATAATATCCGGAGTCTAGATGAAATGCATTTCAATCTAAATGAGTGCGGTGTTTTTCCTTTCCTTAATCTAAAGGTATAATAAAGAACTTCTCATACTTATAGTATAAAAATAAAAAAACAATTTTTTATTAGTTTTTGTTGACTAATCTATAATTAACATGATATTATTTAATCCTGTCGTCAAACACCAATAGTATTAATGAAATATTAATCAAATATAATGTTGACAGATGAAATGTTATCGTGGTATATTGTAAATCCTGTCACTTCGACAGCGAAAATAACTTTTAAAAAAGTTATTGACAAACACAATGATATTTTGATATAATAATTTTATTGCTGCTGAAACGCAGTGCAACATGAACCTTGAAAACTGAACAAGCAAAACGTAATCAATATAGTTTTTACTAGCTAACTACGTTTAGTGAACGAAACAAAATTTTGGACATCAAAATTGATGCCAGCAAAACAATTTGAGCTAATCAAATTTCTTTTATGGAGAGTTTGATCCTGGCTCAGGACGAACGCTGGCGGCGTGCCTAATACATGCAAGTCGAGCGAACAGATAAGGAGCTTGCTCCTTTGACGTTAGCGGCGGACGGGTGAGTAACACGTGGGCAACCTACCCTATAGTTTGGGATAACTCCGGGAAACCGGGGCTAATACCGAATAACTTGTTGTCTCTCATGAGACAATTCTAAAAGACGGTTTCGGCTGTCGCTATAGGATGGGCCCGCGGCGCATTAGCTAGTTGGTGAGGTAACGGCTCACCAAGGCGACGATGCGTAGCCGACCTGAGAGGGTGATCGGCCACACTGGGACTGAGACACGGCCCAGACTCCTACGGGAGGCAGCAGTAGGGAATCTTCCACAATGGGCGAAAGCCTGATGGAGCAACGCCGCGTGAGTGAAGAAGGATTTCGGTTCGTAAAACTCTGTTGTAAGGGAAGAACAAGTACAGTAGTAACTGGCTGTACCTTGACGGTACCTTATTAGAAAGCCACGGCTAACTACGTGCCAGCAGCCGCGGTAATACGTAGGTGGCAAGCGTTGTCCGGAATTATTGGGCGTAAAGCGCGCGCAGGTGGTTTCTTAAGTCTGATGTGAAAGCCCACGGCTCAACCGTGGAGGGTCATTGGAAACTGGGAGACTTGAGTGCAGAAGAGGATAGTGGAATTCCAAGTGTAGCGGTGAAATGCGTAGAGATTTGGAGGAACACCAGTGGCGAAGGCGACTATCTGGTCTGTAACTGACACTGAGGCGCGAAAGCGTGGGGAGCAAACAGGATTAGATACCCTGGTAGTCCACGCCGTAAACGATGAGTGCTAAGTGTTAGGGGGTTTCCGCCCCTTAGTGCTGCAGCTAACGCATTAAGCACTCCGCCTGGGGAGTACGGTCGCAAGACTGAAACTCAAAGGAATTGACGGGGGCCCGCACAAGCGGTGGAGCATGTGGTTTAATTCGAAGCAACGCGAAGAACCTTACCAGGTCTTGACATCCCATTGACCACTGTAGAGATACAGTTTTCCCTTCGGGGACAACGGTGACAGGTGGTGCATGGTTGTCGTCAGCTCGTGTCGTGAGATGTTGGGTTAAGTCCCGCAACGAGCGCAACCCTTGATCTTAGTTGCCATCATTTAGTTGGGCACTCTAAGGTGACTGCCGGTGACAAACCGGAGGAAGGTGGGGATGACGTCAAATCATCATGCCCCTTATGACCTGGGCTACACACGTGCTACAATGGACGATACAAACGGTTGCCAACTCGCGAGAGGGAGCTAATCCGATAAAGTCGTTCTCAGTTCGGATTGTAGGCTGCAACTCGCCTACATGAAGCCGGAATCGCTAGTAATCGCGGATCAGCATGCCGCGGTGAATACGTTCCCGGGCCTTGTACACACCGCCCGTCACACCACGAGAGTTTGTAACACCCGAAGTCGGTGAGGTAACCTTTTGGAGCCAGCCGCCGAAGGTGGGATAGATGATTGGGGTGAAGTCGTAACAAGGTAGCCGTATCGGAAGGTGCGGCTGGATCACCTCCTTTCTAAGGATATTTTCGGAATACAAACCTTGGGTTTGTAAGATTACGTTTTGCGTTCAGTTTTGAAGGTTCATCATTACGATGAAATACTTCAATATATACTTGCTCCTGTCGCTACGCTTTCGTCGCAAAGCTGCGAAGAAGTAGAAACAGGTAGTAGCTTTGTTCTTTGAAAACTAGATAAAACGACATTGAAATTGTAACAAACACATTTATTTTTAAATTAAGTTTTTTAGGCTTAATAACTAGGTTAAGTTATTAAGGGCGCACGGCGAATGCCTTGGCACTAGGAGCCGAAGAAGGACGGCACTAACACCGATATGCTTCGGGGAGCTGTAAGTGAGCTTTGATCCGGAGATTTCCGAATGGGGGAACCCACTACGTTTAATCGCGTAGTATCTTGACGTGAATACATAGCGTCTTGAAGGCAGACCCAGGGAACTGAAACATCTAAGTACCTGGAGGAAGAGAAAGAAAAATCGATTCCCTGAGTAGCGGCGAGCGAAACGGGAAGAGCCCAAACCAAGAGGCTTGCCTCTTGGGGTTGTAGGACACTCTATACGGAGTTACAAAGGAATGAGTTAGATGAAGCGACTTGGAAAGGTCCGCCAGAGCAGGTAAAAGCCCTGTAGTCGAAAGTTTATTCCCTCCAGAGTGGATCCTGAGTACGGCGGAACACGTGAAATTCCGTCGGAATCCGGGAGGACCATCTCCCAAGGCTAAATACTACCTAGTGACCGATAGTGAACCAGTACCGTGAGGGAAAGGTGAAAAGCACCCCGGAAGGGGAGTGAAAGAGATCCTGAAACCGTGTGCCTACAAGTAGTTAGAGCCCGTTAATGGGTGATAGCGTGCCTTTTGTAGAATGAACCGGCGAGTTACGATTACGTGCGAGGTTAAGCTTTATAAGGCGGAGCCGCAGCGAAAGCGAGTCTGAATAGGGCGAATTAGTACGTGGTCGTAGACCCGAAACCAGGTGATCTACCCATGTCCAGGGTGAAGGTGAGGTAACACTTACTGGAGGCCCGAACCCACGCACGTTGAAAAGTGCGGGGATGAGGTGTGGGTAGCGGAGAAATTCCAATCGAACTTGGAGATAGCTGGTTCTCTCCGAAATAGCTTTAGGGCTAGCCTCGTGATGAGAATACTGGAGGTAGAGCACTGTTTGGACTAGGGGGCCATCCCGGTTTACCGAATTCAGACAAACTCCGAATGCCAGATATTTATACACGGGAGTCAGACTGCGAGTGATAAGATCCGTAGTCAAAAGGGAAACAGCCCAGACCACCAGCTAAGGTCCCAAAGTAATCGTTAAGTGGAAAAGGATGTGGCGTTGCACAGACAACCAGGATGTTGGCTTAGAAGCAGCCATCATTTAAAGAGTGCGTAATAGCTCACTGGTCGAGTGACGCTGCGCCGAAAATGTATCGGGGCTAAACGATTCACCGAAGCTGTGGATTGACATCTACGATGTCAGTGGTAGGAGAGCGTTCTAAGTGCGTTGAAGTCAGACCGGAAGGACTGGTGGAGCGCTTAGAAGTGAGAATGCCGGTATGAGTAGCGAAAGACGGGTGAGAATCCCGTCCACCGTATGACTAAGGTTTCCTGAGGAAGGCTCGTCCGCTCAGGGTTAGTCGGGACCTAAGCCGAGGCCGATAGGCGTAGGCGATGGACAACAGGTTGATATTCCTGTACCACCTCCTCACCGTTTGAGAAATGGGGGGACGCAGTAGGATAGGGTAAGCGCGCCGTTGGTTGTGCGCGTCCAAGCAGTAAGGCGTGTGTGTAGGCAAATCCGCACACTGTAACGTTGAGCTGTGATGGCGAGTCCGTATGGACGAAGTTCCTGATTTCACACTGCCAAGAAAAGCCTCTATCGAGGTGAGAGGTGCCCGTACCGCAAACCGACACAGGTAGTCGAGGAGAGAATCCTAAGGTGTGCGAGAGAACTCTCGTTAAGGAACTCGGCAAAATGACCCCGTAACTTCGGGAGAAGGGGTGCTCTTGAGCGTGCAAGCGCACGAGAGCCGCAGTGAATAGGCCCAGGCGACTGTTTAGCAAAAACACAGGTCTCTGCAAAACCGTAAGGTGACGTATAGGGGCTGACGCCTGCCCGGTGCTGGAAGGTTAAGAGGAGTGGTTAGCGCAAGCGAAGCTGCGAATTGAAGCCCCAGTAAACGGCGGCCGTAACTATAACGGTCCTAAGGTAGCGAAATTCCTTGTCGGGTAAGTTCCGACCCGCACGAAAGGCGTAACGATCTGGGCACTGTCTCAACGAGAGACTCGGTGAAATTATAGTACCTGTGAAGATGCAGGTTACCCGCGACAGGACGGAAAGACCCCGTGGAGCTTTACTGTAGCCTGATATTGAATTTTGGTACAACTTGTACAGGATAGGTAGGAGCCAGAGATCTCGGAGCGCCAGCTTCGAAGGAGGCGTCGGTGGGATACTACCCTGGTTGTATTGAAATTCTAACCCATGCCCCTTAGCGGGGCAGGAGACAGTGTCAGGCGGACAGTTTGACTGGGGCGGTCGCCTCCTAAAAGGTAACGGAGGCGCCCAAAGGTTCCCTCAGAATGGTTGGAAATCATTCGTAGAGTGTAAAGGCACAAGGGAGCTTGACTGCGAGACCTACAAGTCGAGCAGGGTCGAAAGACGGGCTTAGTGATCCGGTGGTTCCGCATGGAAGGGCCATCGCTCAACGGATAAAAGCTACCCCGGGGATAACAGGCTTATCTCCCCCAAGAGTCCACATCGACGGGGAGGTTTGGCACCTCGATGTCGGCTCATCGCATCCTGGGGCTGTAGTCGGTCCCAAGGGTTGGGCTGTTCGCCCATTAAAGCGGTACGCGAGCTGGGTTCAGAACGTCGTGAGACAGTTCGGTCCCTATCCGTCGTGGGCGTAGGAAATTTGAGAGGAGCTGTCCTTAGTACGAGAGGACCGGGATGGACACACCGCTGGTGTACCAGTTGTCTTGCCAAAGGCATCGCTGGGTAGCTATGTGTGGACGGGATAAGTGCTGAAAGCATCTAAGCATGAAGCCCCCCTCAAGATGAGATTTCCCATTACGCAAGTAAGTAAGATCCCTCAAAGACGATGAGGTAGATAGGTTCGAGGTGGAAGTGTGGTGACACATGGAGCTGACGAATACTAATCGATCGAGGACTTAACCAAAAAAGTTTGAAACATTCAATGAACCGTTTATCCAGTTTTGAAAGAACAAAATCTTTCAACAAAATATAAGGTCTAGTGATGATGGCAAAGAGGTCACACCCGTTCCCATACCGAACACGGAAGTTAAGCTCTTTAGCGCCGATGGTAGTTGGGGGCTTCCCCCTGTGAGAGTAGGACGTCGCTAGGCACTAATAGTAAGCCGAGGATTTAATCCTCGGCTTTTTTTAATTTCTTAAACAGCAGGATTGCTAGTATTCCATGTTATTAATAGCGTAAGGGTTCCTAATGAGGATAATTTTGAATGGATTAGGTAATCGTTTTGAACCTCCGTGAGATAGATTGATAAAAGTTATAGAATTCATCAAGAGTATTAAAAATCTGTAGCACCAATATTTATCCTGTTTAACTGTCACGTAATTCTCTTTAATCTTGACATGGATGGGGACATGCTGATTTTTGCTTCGGGGTCTGGAACATAATTAATCTTTAGAGTTTATCATTGGAAAATGTTCATTAATAGAAACAACTAAATTATTTTCCTTATTCTTTCGTAATATCCTTGTCTTACGCATAAAAGGGAGAAAATGGTCGCAAAATGAACTTATTTTGCGATGTTTCGTTCCTTACTATAGGACACTGTTTGCATGAAACTGTTACACAATGGTAAAATGGAATTTGAGACTCGTATAGGAAGTGAAAAATATTCATGGCAAACCTATTAAATAAATTATTTGATTTCAATAAACGTGAGTTAAAAAAATTAGAAAAAATCGCTGACCAAGTTGAGGGATTAGCTTCTCAAATGGAACAGCTTTCAGATGAGCAACTACAAGCGAAGACAGAGGAATTTAAAAAACGTTATGCAGATGGCGAAAAATTAGATTCTATTCGTGCTGAAGCTTTTGCAGTTAGTCGTGAGGCATCGAAACGTGTATTAGGAATGTATCCTTTCCGCGTGCAAATTATGGGTGCGGCTTCACTTGATGAAGGTAATATTTCAGAGATGAAAACCGGTGAAGGTAAAACGTTAACAGCTACGATGGCAGTTTATTTAAATGCTATTACTGGTAAAGGCGTACACGTTGTAACGGTCAATGAATATTTGGCAAGTCGTGACGCTGCTGAGATGGGAGAGCTGTATAATTTCTTAGGCCTTTCAGTTGGTTTAAACTTAAACAGCTTATCAAAAGAAGAAAAGCGCGCGGCATATGATGCGGATATTACGTATAGTACAAACAATGAATTAGGGTTTGACTATTTACGTGACAATATGGTGCTTTATAAAGAAGAGCGTGTTCAACGTCCGCTTCACTACGCTGTAATCGATGAGGTTGACTCGATTTTAATTGATGAGGCACGTACACCATTAATTATTTCGGGTCAAGCTGGGAAATCTGCGCAGTTGTACAAGCAGTCTAATGCTTTTGTACGCATGTTAAGTGCTGATACAGATTACACATATGAAGAATCAACAAAAGGCGTTACATTAACGGATGCAGGTGTAGAAAAGGCCGAAAAAGCTTTCGGTATCGACAATTTGTTTGATTTAACACATGTACGTTTAAATCATGCCATTAACCAGTCGTTAAAGGCACATGTGAGTATGCATAATGATGTTGATTATGTTGTCCAAGAAGGCGAAATTGTTATCGTTGACGGCTTTACTGGTCGTTTAATGAAGGGACGCCGTTATTCTGATGGTCTCCATCAAGCAATTGAAGCTAAAGAGGGCGTTGAGATTCAAAACGAATCAATGACGATGGCAACAATTACGTTCCAAAACTATTTCCGTATGTACCAAAAGCTTGCGGGTATGACAGGTACAGCGAAAACAGAAGAAGAAGAGTTCCGTAATATTTACAACATGAGTGTTATTGCGATTCCAACGAATAAGCCAATTGCACGTGATGACCGCCCAGATTTAATTTTTGCTTCTATGGAAGGAAAATATAAAGCAGTAGCGGCTGATATTGCTGAGCGTCATAAGGCTGGTCAACCAGTACTTGTTGGTACAGTTGCAATTGAAACATCTGAAATTATTTCACAATTACTTGATAAACATAAAATTCCTCATAATGTACTGAATGCGAAAAACCATGAGCGTGAAGCAGAAATTATCGCGAATGCAGGTTCAAAAGGTGCCGTTACGATTGCAACAAATATGGCTGGTCGTGGTACCGATATTAAACCTGGTGAAGGTGTATTAGAAATTGGTGGTTTAGCGGTAATTGGTACGGAGCGTCATGAATCACGTCGTATCGATAATCAGCTACGTGGTCGTTCAGGACGTCAAGGGAATCCAGGGGTTACGCAATTCTACCTGTCACTTGAAGATGAATTAATGCGTCGATTTGGCTCTGACAATATGAAGTCTATGATGATGCGTCTTGGAATGGATGACTCTCAACCATTACAATCGAAAGTTGTATCAAGAGCGGTAGAATCAGCGCAAAAACGTGTTGAAGGGAATAACTTCGATGCACGTAAACGTTTATTACAATATGATGATGTTTTACGTCAGCAACGTGAGATTATTTACAAAGAGCGTTATGACGTTTTAGAAACGGAAAATATGCGTGAGCTTGTAGAGTCGATGATTCAGGAAACAATCGATAATATTGTCGGACTATACACACAAGATGACCAGCCGAAAGATTGGAACTTAAAAGCGATTGAGGACTTTGTCGCAGCTAACCTATTAGAAGAGGGCACATTAAAAGTGGCGGACTTCCAAGGTAAATCTGCCGAAGAAATTAATGCGACTATTTCCGACGCTGTACACCAACGCTATGATGAAAAAGAAGAAGAGCTTACACCAGAGCGTATGCGTGAGTTTGAGAAGGTTATTTTATTACGTTCAATTGATACGAAGTGGATTGATCATATTGACGCAATGGATCAATTACGACAAGGGATCCATTTACGTGCGTATGGTCAAAATGATCCTCTACGTGAATATCAACAAGAAGGTTTTGCGATGTTTGAGGATATGGTCGCTTCAATTCGTGAGGATGTAGCGAAATATGCGATGAAAGCAGAAATTCGCAGTAACTTAGAACGTGAAGAGGTTGCAAAAGGTCAGGCTGTGAATCCGAAAGAAGATGGTTCTCCTGCACCGAAAAAACAACCTGTTCGTAAAGCTGAAAATATTGGACGTAATGATTTATGTCCATGCGGTAGTGGAAAGAAATTTAAAAACTGTCACGGTGCAGGTCAATAAAATAGGGAAAAGATCAATTCAACGAGAAGTTGAGTTGGTCTTTTTTTGCTTAGAAAGAAACGGGCTCTAAAATCTGAATTAATAGACAATAGATAATTGAAAGTATACAATAATTGTAACAATAGGTATTTAGTTCAATGAAAGTAATGAGTATAGCAGATTATTTAAATAAATAGTAAGACACTTTCATATGAATTTACTTTCTTTGACAAAAGGGGAGGTGAATTTATGCGTTAGTCGGACTAAATTCTCGAGTAATGTAGTTTTAGCAGACGTGCTCGAGGAAGTACATAAGTATACCCATAAACATGTACATTCCTTTTTAATTCACATGATAAATATGATTTAAAGGAGGAGTAATCATTGCATTATAATTGTGAAGACATTATGAGTAGTGAAACAATGTTGTATATGCCTGAGTATGATGCCTTTGGAAATTTATGTACAAGAGTAATTGAAAGGGACTATCAATATATTTCAAAATTATCTCCTACGAGACTAATGGATTTTAATCTCCGCTATTTTGGTTCGAGCTTACGAGGAGCCTTTGATGGATCAAAGATGATTTTAGGTAAGCTCAATAAAAATCCCATAGTTGTCCATGAACGGTTTAATATTTTGTGGTTTCCAAGTAAGTCACCGTTACATCCAGAATGTATTTGGTTTGCTGTCCATCATATAGACGACTATATTGCTGTTAGTAAAAAGCAAACGAAGGTTGTGTTTATGAACGGTCAAGAAATTATTGTGGATGTTAGTCCGAAAGCTTTTGAATATCGTATTCAGAGGGCTTTTTTATTAAAATACAAGCTTGAAAAACGTACAAAACATTTACTAGTGCAGTTTGATCGAGTCAAAGTATTTCAACGAATGGCGATTCGTTCTAAGGTAGAGGATGAAACGAAAAAGGATGAATGCTAGTGAAAGTTATTTCTGTACAGATGTAACGGAATATCCATTGAGTGCTTTTAAGAATTTTATTTTCTTTAAAATACAATTAATAAATACAGAGGGGTGTAGTCTTTGATGATTTATTATGAAACGATTTGTATTTGCTGTAAAAGACAATTTAAGCTTTTAGAAGGAACTAGGAAATATCAGCTTTATAAAGTGAATCGGAATAGACGATTGACATGCGAGCATTGTGATCAAAAAATTCACGCCGAAGCTCGTAAAAGTTTACTCGGAAAGCTTAATTAGTGAATAATATATTTTTGATCATAAAAGATAGTAGTATAAGCTAAGCGCTTGGGACTACTATTTTTTATGTCTCATGGACAGGGCATATTGAAAAAAGTATGTTTTCCGCTTTAAAAACGCTATAATAGAATAATACGGATTTTACATGTAATATCCATTAAATATGTTCGGAGGATTTAGCAATGATTGAATTAGCAGATGTGCGTAACGCGTTAGATACTACAGCCAAAAAATTGGCGGACTTCAGGAGGTCTCTTTGACTTAGAAAACAAAGAGGCACGTATTCAAGAATTAGATGAAATGATGCTAGAACCAGGCTTCTGGGACGATCAGCAAGGAGCACAGGTAGTCATTAATGAAGGTAATGGCTTGAAGGCAATTGTTAATGAATATAAAGAGCTAGTAGATACACATGAAAACTTAGATATGACATTAGAGTTATTACGTGAAGAGCCTGATGAAGAATTACAGGAGGAGCTAGGCAACGAGCTAGCAGAGTTCCAACAAAAAATGGGCGATTTTGAATTGCAATTACTATTAAGTGGTCCATATGATCAGAACAATGCCATTTTAGAGCTTCATCCTGGTGCTGGTGGTACAGAGTCTCAAGACTGGGGTTCTATGTTACTTCGTATGTATACACGTTGGGCTGAAAAACGTGGATTTAAAGTAGAAACAGTCGATTATCTTCCAGGTGATGAAGCGGGTATTAAATCCGTAACTTTATCTATTAAAGGACATAATGCTTACGGTTATTTACAGGCTGAAAAGGGTGTACACCGTTTAGTACGTATTTCACCGTTCGACTCTTCTGGTCGTCGTCATACATCATTCGTTTCATGTGATGTCATGCCTGAATTTGATGACAATATTGAAGTAGACATTCGCACAGAGGATTTAAAAATTGATACGTACCGTGCAACAGGCGCTGGTGGTCAGCATATTAATACAACGGATTCAGCTGTTCGTATTACGCATATTCCAACTGGTACTGTCGTTCAATGTCAGGCAGAGCGTTCACAAATTAAAAACCGTGAAAAAGCAATGACGATGTTAAAAGGGAAATTATATCAATTAGAAATTGATAAGCAGCAAGCACAACTTGATGAAATTCGCGGTGAGCAAAAGGAAATTGGCTGGGGCTCTCAAATACGCTCATACGTATTCCATCCATACTCTATGGTTAAGGATCACCGTACAAGTGAAGAAACAGGGAATGTAGGCGCAGTAATGGACGGAGATTTAGATCCATTTATCAATGCATATTTACGTTCTAAAATTGGATAATCAATGAAGACCTCAGAGGCGTTACGCTTCTGAGGTTTTCTCATTTTAAGTGCCAGTCACTCAAACAATTCTGAATTTTCATAACACTGCTAGTAGGTTAACCAAGTAAAAACCTACGTAGACTTCTGCGGGAATGCACAGAACGTAAGACGCAACAAACCGCGCGTTAGCGAGGGTTACGGCTTACGTGTGTGCCCGCGAAAAGCGAAGTGGGTTTTTACACTTTAGAATTACAATGCATAGAAAGGCACAGGAACTCCAGCTATGCAATATCCTCCTAGGCACTGCTAGTAGAACATTTATATATGAATTTCCAAGTAAAACCCACGTAGACTCCTGCGGGAACGCACAGAGCGTAAGACGTAACAAACGGCGCGACAGCGACGGTTACGGCTTACGTGTATGCCCGCGGAAAGCGAAGGGGAATTTACGCTTTAGAATTACAATGCATAGAATGGCACAGGAACTCCAGCTATGCAATATCCTACTAGGCACTGCTAGTAGAACATTAATATATATTTCCTAAGTAAAAACCCACGTAGACTCCTGCGGGAACGCACAGAGCGTAAGACGTAACAAACGGCGCGACAGCGACGGTTACGGCTTACGTGTATGCCCGCGGAAAGCGAAGTGGGTTTTTACGCTTTAGAAGTACAATGCATAGAAAGGCACAGGAACTCCAGCTATGCAATATCCTACTAGGCACTGCTAGTAGAACATTTATATATGAATTTCCAAGTAAAAACCCACGTAGACTCCTGCGGGAACGCACAGAGCGTAAGACGTAACAAACGGCGCGACAGCGACGGTTGCGGCTTACGTGTGTGCCCGCGGAAAGCGAAGTGGGTTTTTACGCTTTAGAATATCCAATGCAATAACGATGTAAGGACTCACCCTACTCACCTTAATAGTAATAGTAATAGTAATAGTAAACCTTCTCATTAAAATGGTGGATGGTACGGAGCATCGTGGCTAAGTTGTTTACGCTCACCCATATAATGTTTATAAAGCATAGAAGCATTAACAAATTGTTTACTAATCGAAGCATATTTAATCGGCAGCTCAATTTCCATATCATTTTTCAATGTGATAATACATCCTTCACTACTCGGCGAAATATTGGAAATTGCATGGAGCCCAATCCAAATATTGTGTATAGAGTTTGGCGAATAGGTCGGTAAAAAAATGCAAGGAAAGCCATAATCATATGCGACGACTATAGGGAGCTTATGTTGATTACCAAAAAAACGTTTTGCAGAATGTTTTGCAGCTTCATAAGTCGTGCCTAATGAGATGCAAGATTTGCGTAAAACATGCAAAGGTTTGCGTGTCACAATAAGCTCATTATGCTTGTCAATAACTCGAGTAAAAATTTTAGATTCATGCTGAATCGGTTCCAATAAATAAGTATTAAAAGACATTAAATAACCATTCACATAATTTGATGACATATGTAAAAGCCTCCTTTTAATAGTGATTATTTGTAGTGTAAATGACAAAAATGCATTCTGAAAATATAGATATAAACCGAAATTATATAGATAATTGATGCTTTTCCCTAAGGAATTTGCTCGAAATTCCGCTATAATTCTAATAAATAATAGATGATTTTTATTTGTTTAGCGTTGCATTTTAATCTAAATTTTCTTATAATTTAGAAAAGGATCGAGGTGAGATCGTTGGATAAATATTATTCGTACACAGATTTTCTAAAAGCCGTAGGTCAGTCAAAAAAAGTTGATGAGGCAGAGAAATTATTGAACGAGATTTATTTAGATTTATTTTTAAATCATATCCAGCGTATGCATCGTGAAGAAAAGCTAATGGTTCTGATAGATAGAACACTCGATGAACGAGATAAAAAAGCTTTTCACTTATACGCAACTGAACTAGAGGCTTTACACAAAGTAGCAAGTGAATAATATGATAAGACCGCTCTCCAATTACAGGAGAGCGGATTTTTTTGTTTATCTACAAATAGATGTTATCAGCACTATTATGTTTAATGAAAAATTGTAAAATCTTTTATTTTTCTAGAATTCTATGATTAAAGAAAGGGTATATATCTAATCATAGGTATAAAGGATAGAAGTTTGTTGTTTCTGAAAGAGTGTTACATCTAAGAGAAACTTCAAATGCTACATCAACATACACGTACCGAAATTGAAAATGAAGAAAAATAACAAACATTCGTTCGTTAAATGTTCGATATTTTAATACTGCTATGCTAAAATAAATGTACAAATTGGAAGGAAAGGACGGGGACATGCGTGCAAACATTTGATTTACAGGCGCCTTATCAGCCTAATGGTGATCAGCCACAGGCGATTGCAGAATTAGTGGAGGGTGTACGTGAAGGGAAACGACATCAAACATTACTTGGTGCAACAGGGACGGGCAAAACTTTTACGATTTCCAATGTCATTCAGCAAGTAAAAAAACCAACACTGATTATGGCCCACAATAAAACACTTGCGGGTCAATTATATAGTGAGTTCAAAGAGTTCTTCCCAAATAATGCGGTTGAATACTTTGTAAGTTATTATGACTACTTTCAACCGGAAGCGTATGTTCCGCAAACAGATACGTATATCGAAAAAGATTCAAGCATTAATGATGAGATTGATAAACTCCGTCACTCAGCCACTTCTTCACTTTTCGAACGTGATGATGTCATTATTATTGCGTCCGTATCCTGTATATACGGTTTAGGTTCTCCGGAAGAATATCGAGAATTAGTTGTATCAATTCGCACAGGGATGGAAATTGAGCGCAATCAATTACTTCGAAAATTAGTCGACGTGCAATATGAACGCAATGATATTAGTTTTACACGTGGGACGTTCCGTGTGCGAGGAGACGTTGTGGAAATTTTCCCAGCATCTCGTGATGAACATTGCGTCCGTATTGAATTTTTCGGAGATGAGATTGACCGAATTCGAGAGGTAGATGCTTTAACTGGAGAAATATTGGCAGATCGAGACCATGTAGCAATTTTCCCAGCATCCCACTTCGTTACACGTGAAGAAAAAATGCTTAAAGCAATTGACAATATTGAACAAGAATTAGAACAACGCCTTGAGCTATTGAGAGCAGAAGATAAGCTATTGGAGGCACAGCGCTTAGAGCAGCGTACACGCTATGATTTGGAAATGATGCGTGAAATGGGCTTTTGCTCAGGTATTGAAAACTATTCACGCCATTTAACATTACGTGAAGCTGGGGCAACACCATATACGTTACTTGATTACTTCCCAGAGGACTTTCTACTCGTCGTCGACGAAAGCCATGTGACATTACCACAAGTAAGAGGTATGTATAATGGGGACCAAGCGCGCAAAGGGGTACTAGTAGAGCATGGTTTCCGTTTACCTTCTGCACTAGACAATCGTCCATTGCGTTTTGAGGAATTTGAACGACATATTCATCAAGCAATTTATGTATCAGCAACGCCTGGTCCATATGAAATTGAACATACTCCAGAAATGGTAGAACAAATTATACGTCCAACAGGATTACTAGATCCGTTAATTGAAGTTCGTCCAATTGAAGGGCAAATTGATAATTTAATTGATGAAATTCATGATCGTATTGCGCGAAATGAGCGTGTACTCGTAACAACATTGACGAAAAAAATGTCAGAAGATTTATCTGCATATTTGAAGGAAATGGGCTTAAAAGTGGAATACTTACATTCAGAGATTAAGACATTAGAACGTATTGAGATTATTCGCGAACTTCGTAAAGGTACATATGATGTACTTATCGGCATTAACTTATTGCGTGAAGGCTTGGATATTCCTGAAGTATCACTAGTAGCGATTTTAGATGCAGATAAGGAAGGCTTTTTACGTTCGGAGCGTTCTCTTATTCAAACAATTGGCCGTGCGGCACGTAATGCAAATGGGCATGTCATTATGTACGCGGATAATATGACAGATTCTATGAAAAAGGCAATTGAGGAAACAAAACGCCGCCGTACAATTCAAATGGCTTACAACGAGGAACATGGTATTACACCGAAAACGATTGTCAAAAAGATTCCGGATGTTATTCGTGCGACACAGGTGGCAGAGGAAGAGGAGTCTTATGTAACAAAGGCAACGAAAGGCAAAAAATTGACGAAAGCAGAAAGAGAGAAATTACTTGCTACTCTTGAAGTTGAGATGAAGGAAGCGGCAAAAGCACTTGACTTCGAACGTGCAGCTGAGCTTCGCGATACAATATTTGAATTGAAAGCAGAAGGGTGATTGGCTTGTGAAAAATACAGAAATTGTCGTGCAAGGCGCACGAGCACATAATTTAAAAAATATAAATGTCACAATTCCACGTGATCAATTAGTCGTGTTAACAGGTTTATCTGGATCTGGGAAATCGTCATTAGCGTTTGATACGATTTACGCTGAAGGACAACGTCGCTATGTCGAATCATTATCGGCATATGCGCGCCAATTTCTTGGCCAAATGGATAAACCGGATGTAGATGCAATAGAGGGGCTATCGCCTGCTATTTCAATCGACCAAAAAACGACGAGCCGAAATCCACGCTCAACAGTCGGAACAGTTACGGAAATCTATGATTATTTGCGTTTACTATTTGCCCGTATCGGCAAGCCCATTTGTCCAAATCACGGTATTGAGATTACGTCTCAAACGATTGAGCAAATGGTCGATCGTCTGCTCGTCTATCCAGAGCGTACGAAAATGCAATTACTTGCACCAATGATTTCAGGGCGTAAAGGGACACATGTAAAATTACTTGAGGATTTGAAAAAGCAAGGCTTTGTCCGTGTACGAATTGATGGAGAATTACGCGATTTAGACGATGCTATTGATCTAGATAAAAATAAAAAACATTCGATAGAAGTTGTTGTCGATCGTGTAGTTGTAAAAGAAGGAATTGCAGCTCGTCTTAGTGATTCGTTAGAAACAGCCCTTCGATTAGCAGAGGGACGTGTGCTTGTCGATGTAATGGAACATGAAGAATTATTATTTAGCGAACATCATGCCTGCCCATTATGTGGATTTTCAATTGGAGAGTTAGAGCCTAGGATGTTTTCTTTTAACAGTCCATTTGGGGCGTGCACAAGCTGTGACGGTTTAGGAACGACACAAGAGGTTGATCTTGAGCTTATCGTGCCAGATTGGGATCGTTCATTATTAGAGCACGCTATTGCACCATGGGAGCCTACTAGCTCTCAATATTATCCACAGCTATTAAAGGCTGTATGCGACCATTACGATATTCCAATGGATTTACCTGTCAAAGATTTACCTAAAGAAAAGATGGATAAGGTTTTATTTGGCTCAGGTAAAGATAAAATTCACTTCCATTATGAAAATGAATTTGGCAATGTGCGAGATCAGATGATTGAATTCGAAGGTGTCGTTCGTAATGTAGAGCGTCGTTTTAAGGAAACAACTTCCGATTATGTACGAGAACAAATGGAGAAATATATGGCTCAGCAAGCTTGCCCATCTTGTAAAGGCTACCGACTAAAGCCCGAAACATTAGCTGTGAAAGTTGCAGATCAGCATATTGGACAAGTAACAGAGTATTCGATTCAGGATGCAGATACGTTTTTCAAAGAGCTCGATTTATCTGAAAAGGATATGCAAATCGCAAAACTCGTATTGCGTGAAATAGAAGAACGTCTCGGCTTCTTAGTCAATGTAGGATTAGATTATTTAACATTAAATCGTGCTGCGGGAACACTTTCAGGCGGGGAGGCTCAGCGTATCCGTCTGGCAACACAAATTGGCTCTCGTTTAACAGGAGTGCTCTATATTTTGGATGAGCCATCTATCGGCCTACATCAGCGAGATAATGACCGTCTCATTAGTACGCTACAAAATATGCGTGATATCGGAAATACGTTAATTGTAGTAGAGCATGATGAAGATACAATGCTAGCAGCGGATTATCTTATTGATGTTGGACCAGGTGCTGGAGTACATGGTGGACAAATTGTTGCAGCAGGTACACCACAGGAAGTAATGGATAATCCTAAGTCATTAACAGGACAATATTTAAGCGGCAAGAAATTCATACCGCTACCAATTGAGCGTCGTAAACCAGATGGTCGTAAACTATCTATTTTAGGTGCAAAAGAAAATAACCTACAAAACGTCAAAGTAGACGTACCATTAGGTCTATTTGTAGCGGTGACAGGTGTTTCTGGCTCTGGTAAATCAACTCTCATCAATGAGATTTTATATAAATCTTTAGCGCAAAAGCTCAACCGTTCAAAGGTGAAGCCAGGTGCACATAAAGAAGTAACAGGATTGGATGAGTTAGAAAAAGTTATTGATATTGATCAATCACCAATCGGCAGAACGCCACGCTCAAATCCGGCAACATATACAGGAGTATTTGATGATATTCGCGATGTTTTTGCAACAACAAATGAGGCAAAAGTACGCGGCTATAAAAAAGGGCGGTTTAGCTTTAATGTTAAAGGTGGTCGTTGTGAAGCTTGTCGTGGCGACGGTATTATTAAAATTGAAATGCATTTCCTGCCAGATGTTTATGTGCCGTGTGAAGTTTGTCATGGTAAACGTTATAATCGCGAAACACTTGAAGTGAAATATAAAGATAAAAGTATTGCGGATATTTTAGATATGACAATTGAAAATGCTGTGGTGTTCTTTGAAAACATTCCTAAAATTCAACGTAAATTACAAACGATTGTTGATGTAGGGTTAGGTTATATGAAATTAGGACAACCTGCGACTACCCTATCAGGTGGTGAGGCACAGCGTGTTAAATTGGCTTCTGAATTACATCGCCGCTCAACAGGTAAGTCATTTTACATTTTAGATGAGCCGACAACTGGCTTACATGCAGATGATATTGCACGCTTACTCATTGTGTTGCAACGCCTTGTTGAAAATGGTGACTCAGTACTTGTCATTGAGCATAATTTGGATGTTATTAAAACAGCGGATTACATTATTGACTTGGGGCCAGAGGGTGGCGACAAAGGTGGTACAATTGTTGCTACAGGTACGCCAGAAGAAGTAGTGGAAGTAACGGGCTCTTATACAGGTAAATATTTAAAACCGATATTAACACGTGATAGAATGCGTATGGAAGCTGCTTTGGTAGAAGCATCTAAATAATTTATTACAAAGTATTTTATTGTAAAAATCTGCTTTTTTCCGAGGGTAAGACTTAAGACCCCGCATGCTCGTTAGCTTTTGTGGCATCATGCATAAGGCTTTTTCTCCCTCAGGAAATCTTGCAGATTTTTTATTTTCTCATATCAAAAATGCACCTAATAGCGACAATGCAGTAATTCATCATCTGTGATAGTAAATACTTTTTCATTTTTTCAGTGAAACTTTTCACATAGGGATACGTATAAATAGATATAACAATCTGTGGGAGGCTATATGATTATGCAAAATGAACGTCAACGAATTTTAGAACTTGTGGAAAAAGGTACAATTTCAGCGCAAGAGGCGATTACATTATTAGAAGCATTAGAGCAACCTAGCAAGTCCACTCAAAGTAGTAACGATGTGTCGAATATGGGTCAGCAATCCTCAACAGAGAAGGAATCTATCTTTAAAGATCCAGAGTTTAAAGAAGAACAAAAGAAAAAAGATGCAGACTTCACTAAAAATTTCCAAGAGGAAATGCATGATTTTCGTAAAGATTTATCGCAAATCGGTTCAATCTTTATGGATATGATGAATACGGCAGTTAAAAAAGTAAAAGAATTCGATGTTTCTTCGCCATTTGGAGATAAATTTGAGTTTACACATACAGAAGAACTAGCGGCAGAGAATGTAGAAAATGTCATTGTTGAATTACCGAACGGCAATTTTTCATTAGAAACGTGTGAAGGTGATAACTTCCAAGTCATTTGTAAAGTAAAGGCACCGCTACTTAATGATAACGAGGAAGAAACACGTAATCATTTCTTGGAACAATTTGTTGTGAAGAACGAGGAAGGCTCACTTAGAATTTTAAGTCAGCTTAAGCTTGTGCAGGTGAATGTACAATTACTTGTGCCAAAGGAAAAGTTAGATAAATTGTCAGTCCGTTTAATGAACGGTAGTGTTGCCTTGCAAGATATCGAGCTAGATCAATTAAAACTTAAAACACTTAATGGTGCGATTAAGGGCTCTAAGCTAGTATTTACGAAGGCAGAAGTGGATTCATCGAATGGCTCGATCGAACTAACTGATGTACGTGGTAAAGATCTAGAAGCAGAAACATTGAATGGTCGTGTTTATTTAGATGGGGCTTTAGATGAAGTAGAAGCAAAATCTATAAATGGACATGTTGTTGTGACAACATGCTCTAGTAATTCATCAAAAATTAAAGCACATACAGTTGCTGGAGCTGTAGAAATATATGTACCTCGAACAATGTCTTTAAGCGGAAAAATTGTCACAAACTTCGGCAAAGTGGATGTAGGTATTCAAGATACGTCGAAAATTGAAACACAGGATCAATTCTTAACTAAAGTAGTTCGTTTTGATAAAGAAGTGGAAAATGCGAATCGCTTATTTATCGAAGGCGAGTCGAAAACAGGAGCAGTTTTAATTCGTTATACAACTACTGACGAGCAACAAATGTAAAATTATAGAGCATTCGGCTAGGCTATATAGCTTGAATGCTTTTTTATATTCAATATTTACTAATAAGAAACAGGAATCACTATAACCTTCCATCGATTCCTGTTTTTATTTGTTGTCATTTGGTGGTTTTTAAAAAAATATTCCAAAAAACATTAAATAAATAGAATTTAATGCCAACGAATGAAATAAAACTGTAATAAAAAAACATAGATTGAGTGATATAATAGAAAAAGAATACATCTTACATATAAGAGGTTTAGGTGGTTTAAAAAACATGATAGAAATGAAAAATGTGACAAAGAAGTATCCGAATGGTGTAGTTGCGACAAATGGCATTTCGGTTAATATAAAACAAGGTGAATTTGTCTATGTTGTTGGTCCAAGTGGTGCAGGTAAATCGACATTTATCAAGTTAATGTACCGTGAGGAAAAAGCAACTTCAGGTGAAATTACTGTTAATGGTATTAATTTAGGTGATTTAAAAAATAAAAAAGTACCTTTCTTGCGCCGTCAACTCGGTGTAGTTTTCCAAGATTTCAAATTACTTCCAAGATTAAATGTCTATGAAAACGTAGCATTTGCGTTAGAGGTAATTGAAGAGGAACCAGTTGAAATCCGACGTCGAGTTATGGAAGTTTTAGATCTTGTTGGATTAAAGCATAAGGCAAGAATGTTCCCGAACGAACTTTCTGGTGGAGAACAGCAACGTGTTTCTATTGCTCGTTCTATTGTGAACGTACCAAAAGTAGTAATTGCAGATGAACCAACAGGGAATCTAGACCCTGAGACATCTTGGGAGATTATGAATTTGTTTGAAGAAATTAATGCACGGGGAACGACAATTGTAATGGCAACCCACAACCGCGAAATTGTGAATACCATTCGTCGTCGAGTTATAGCGATTGAAGGCGGTATGATTGTCCGTGATGAGCACGGAGGTGACTACGGCTATGAAATTTAATACGGTAAAACGACACTTTCGAGAGAGTATAAAATCACTTGGTCGTAATAGTTGGATGACAATTGCTTCTGTCAGCGCGGTTACAGTGACTTTGATATTAGTAGGTGTATTCTCGCTAATTATGATGAACTTAAATAAAGTAGCATCAGATTTAGAGAACGATGTTGAAATAAAAGTGTTAATCGATGAAACAGCAGATGAAGCTGCTGAAAAAGCATTGCTAGCAAAAATAGAAAAATTGCCTGATGTTGCGGAATTTACTTATTCCACAAAGGAAGACGAATTGACAAAGTTAGTGAAAGATTTTGGGGATGACTTTAAGCTTTTTGAGCAAAGTAACCCGTTACGAAATGTTATTTATGTGAAGGCAACAGATCCACAGCAAACTGCCACGGTTGCAAAGACAATTAATAAGTATGAATATACATACGATGTGAAGTACGGTGAAGGTAAGGTAGAAAAACTTTTCAACTTCTTAAATATTAGTCGTAATGTAGGTCTTGTGCTGATTTTAGGGTTATTATTCACAGCTATTTTCTTAATTTCTAATACGATTCGTATTACGATAATCGCACGACGCGATGAAATCGAAATTATGAAACTAGTAGGTGCAACAAATTCGTTTGTGCGTATTCCATTTCTTTTAGAAGGTATGTGGCTGGGGATATTAGGTTCTATCGTCCCGATTGCGGTTATCGCAACACTTTATCACAATGTATATAGAATTATTGCACCTCGTTTACAAGGTGAGCTTGTTCAGCTTCTTAGCTTCTCACCACTTGTTTATCAAGTAAGTGGTCTACTATTGCTTATTGGTGTGCTTATTGGTATTTGGGGAAGCTTCATGTCTGTACGTAAATTTTTAAAAGTTTAACTTGTTTCAGCAAAAGTTCTTATTTATAAAAGCGGGGGATACACGGGATTCTTTGTGGATTTCACCCCCGTCTGACTCAAGTTAAAGTCCACGGTGAATGTCACAGATATTATAAGGAGCCTATTGATCAGGCTCGAAAAAAACTTGACGCAATAATGCCGAGGCGTAATTTATATATTTAGTCAGAGATGTAGCGCAATAAAAAGCCGTTTATGACGGCGTACATAGTCAGAAAAATGGAATTAAATAGACGAAGGGAGTTCAATAAATGAAAAGTAAGGCAAAAAACACAATTAAAGCATTTGCAGCAACAACGGCACTACTTCTTATTATCCAAACTCCAACAGCGTATGCAACTAGTTTAACGGATTTAAAAGAAGAGAAAAAACAAGTAGAAACAAAGAAAAATCAATTAAATTCTTCTATTAGCAATAAAGAAAATGCAATTAGTGCAAATGAAGAAAAGCAACAAAAATTACTAGATCAAATTCAAGCGTTAAACGCTGAAATCGAAACTACAAATAGTAGTATTAAAAATGTATTGGCAGAAATTCAATCTACAAATGCAGAGATAAAAGAATTAGAAGGTACAATTGAAGAGCTTCTTCGCAAAATTGAAGAGCGTGATTTATTATTACAAGATCGTGCACGTGCAATTCAAGCTGGGGGCTCAGTTAGCTATTTAGATGTGCTACTAGGTTCTAATAGCTTCGTAGATTTCATCGACCGCTTCTCCGCTGTAAATGCATTACTTGAAGCGGATCGTCAAATTATTCGCGATCAAAAACAGGACAAGCAAACATTAGAAGAGCAAAAGCAAGTACTAGAAAGTAAACGTCAAAAGCTTGAAGAGCAGAAAGCAAAGCTAGAGCGTCTAAAAGCATCATTAGATGGACAGAAAAAAGAGAAAAACACTTTAGTTGAACAGTTAGAAAAAGAACAAGCAAAACTAAAGTCAGAAAAAGTATTACTTGAAAAAGAATATTCAGAGGCGCTTGAAATTAGTGCTGAATTACAGCAGCAAATTATTTCAGAGCAAAACCGATTAGCGGAAGTAGCTCGTCAACAAGAGGCAAAACGTAAAGCAGCAGCCGCTGCTGCAGCTGCAGCAGGGAACTCAGGCTCTGGCGGCTCTACAGTGAATGCTCCAGCTTCGGATGGAACATGGATTAAACCAACAAATGGTCGTTTAACATCACCATATGGCTGGCGTAATCTTGGTGCTGGTCCTGAATTCCATTATGGAGTTGACCTTGCCAATAAAACAGGTACGCCAATTTGGGCAGCGGCTGACGGTGTCGTATCTTACGCCGCACCACTTAGCTCTTACGGAAATGTGGTTATTTTAACACACTCTATTGATGGAAAAATATATACAACAGTTTATGCACATTTAAGTGCATTTAATGTTAGTGTTGGTGACGAAGTAAGCCAAGGACAGCAAATCGCAGCAATGGGTAGTACAGGTCGCTCAACAGGACCACACTTACACTTTGAAGTGCACATCGGCTCTTGGCAAGGACAAGCAGTTGGTAGTGTGAATCCACTAAAATATATTCCATTGTAAATATTTTATGAAGAGAGTCGTCTCATTGTGAGACGGCTCTTTTTTGCGTGTAAGTGACAAAATAAAAAGGAGATTTTTCCTGTTATAACGTGCATTCGAAAGAAATTTTTATTACTATATACGATGTAGGGTATTTTCAAGTGAAATGCTCCAAAAATGACTATTCTATGAAAACTTGAGAATAATTTTTGAACACAGTGTGAAATGGAAGTTTTCATAAAAGTATGTATGCTATGCTAAAATTATCTATATCGGTGGAGGATTTGTTAAGGTGATTAATACTGAGTGGTTTTCAATTCGTGCATTAACTTTACCAGCAACGGCGGTCGCATTATTAGCAGCATTTATCATTGTATGGCTTGTCTTACGAATACAATTCCCGAAAATATGGTCAGGGGTATACGGCGATACAATCTTTACTTTTATACTTGTTTGGAAATTTAGCGTCGTTATTACGGACTTTCAATCTGTCCTTTCACAACCATTAACGCTTCTTTACTTTAATGGCGGAACTGTCGGTGTCTTATTAGGAATAGTTGCCTTAATATTTCAATTGTGGTGGAAGCGACAACAACTACAATTCGATTCTGAAGGCGTAACTGCAAGTGGCTGGGCAATCATTTTAACGCAATCCATTTATCAATGGTTCGTGGTATTATTGAATGACAATTCGCTCCAAAGTGAACTCATCACTTTGGTAGTGCTAAGCATACTAACGATTATCATATTATGGAAAGTAACAGAAACAACTCTAGCGTTATTAGTGTATACAGCTGTGTATGTAATCGTTGCTGTTTTTCAGCCTAATGGCTTTTGGCAACCGGCTGTTGGAGTAAGCTTCCTATTACTTATGTTAGGTATAGGAATTCAACGAATGGGAGGAAAAGAATGAAAAAAAATATTGGGTTACTTATGGTTGTGTTGTTAATAGCTGCGATGATTGGTACATATGTTAAACAGCAAATTGATAAAGAGCGCGAAATTGAAACGGCCTCACTTGGTAAAGAAGTAGAGGAACGGACAATTGGGTTGAAAAAAGGAGATACACCGCCAGATTTAACGTTAACTAATTTAGATGGTGAAAAAGTGACGTTAAGTAAGTTACGCGGAAAAAAAGTAGTATTAAATTTTTGGGCAACATGGTGTCCACCGTGTAAAGCTGAAATGCCACATATGCAAAATTATTACGATCAATATGCAAAAGAGGATAATGTTGAAATTTTAGCAGTCAATTTAACGTCAGCCGAGCGAGACGTAACAGCTGATGCGAAAATTGATTCAGTCATGACATTTAGAGATGGTTTTGAACTTACATTCCCGATTTTACTTGATCCAGAAAATGTTGCTGGTTCAGATTATCAGGTCATTACAATTCCAACAACGTATTTCATTGATTCAACTGGGGCTATTCAGCAAGCGATAGAAGGCCCAATGAACATCGAAATGTTAAAAAACACTGTTGAAGCATTAGATTAAAACTAAACTACAACCCACTGTGCCCGTAAAATGCACAGTGGGTTTTTTTAGTGCCGGTTTTTTAGTGCCAGGCACCCAAACTATTCCGAATTTTTATAATACTGCTAGTAGATTATTTTATATATCCAAGAAAAAATACACGTAGACTCCTGCGGGAATGCAGTGGGTTTTAGTGCCGGGTATTAGTGCCAGGCACCCGAACAATTCTGAATACTTAAAGCGCTACTAGTAGATTATTTTATATATCCAAGTAAAAATCCACAAAGACTCTTACGGGAACGCACAGTGGGTATTAGTGCCAGGAACCCAAACAATTCTGAATACTTAAAGCGCTGCTAAGATTATTTTATATATCCAAGTAAAAATCCACGTAGACTCCTACGGGAACGCACAAAACGTAAGACGCAACAGGCGGCGCGATAGCGACGGTTGCGGCTTACGTCGTGCCCGCGGAAAGCGAAGTGGATTTTTACGCTATAGGTGGCTAGATTCTTTGAAAAGTGCCAGGCACCCAAACAATTTTGTATAGCCCGTGAGCTTATTTAGAATTCCAAAACATTATTTTGTATGTTTGAAAATAAAAATTCATACAGTAAAGAGACAGAGGAGGGAAGGTTTGCGCAAAATTACGGCAGGAGTCGGGGTACTTGTCAGCAGTTTATTGATAGGTAGTGGATTTTACTTTGACTTGTTTGATTTTGATGGAGGAGAGAAAAAAGTGCAAGTCGCAGAAGTTGATTCGATTAACGAAGCTTTGCAACTAATCGAAAAGAAATCTGTATATAGCACTAAAAAAGAAGAATTAGTAGAAGGTGCTTTACGTGGTATGGCAGATGCAATTAAGGACCCGTATAGTACCTATTACACGAAGGAAGAGGCTGAGCAACATCGACAAATGCTAGCAGAAGAAAGAGTTGGCATCGGTATTGAACTGACAGAAAATAATGGAAAGTTTATTGTTGTATCGCCTGTTCGTTCGTCACCAGCAGAAAAGGCTGGAATGCGCTCTCTCGATGAAATTGTACAAGTTGATGGCGTAAAAGTAGATGGGAAAACAATGAGTGAACTAATGCATTTAATTCAAGGTGACAAAGGGACAAAAATTACAATTGTTGTTTATCGTCCAAGTGAGGATAAGCATATTAAAATGACGATGGAACGTGCTGCAATCTCCAATAAAACCGTAACGAGTGAGGTAGTGAAGGTTGAGGATACTTCGATAGGATATATAGAAATCTCGTTATTTGGTGAGAAGACAGCAAATGAGTGGGTTGCAGAAACAAGTAAGCTACTACGCAAAGATGTAGAAGGGCTCGTTGTTGACGTTCGTGATAATCCTGGAGGCTATTTACATAGCGTCGCAGCGCTACTAAGTACAATTTTAGAAAATGGTAAAGTATTTGCCTATATGCAAAATGCAGAGGGGGCTATGGAACCATTAAAAACTGAATCGAAAGGCTTTGATGAAAAATATTTAGCTACGATGAATAAAATTCCGATTGTCATTATTCAAAATGGTGGTAGTGCATCAGCTAGTGAAGTACTCAGTGGAGCATTAAAAGGCTGGAATCGTGCTTCCCTTGTCGGCGTTAAAAGTTTTGGTAAGGGCACAGTGCAGGAATCATGGTCTCTTGCAAATGGGGGAGAACTAAAGCTATCGACAAATAAATGGCTTACGCCAAAACGTGAATGGATTCATGGGAAGGGCATTGAAGCTAGTTTAGTTATTGAACAAAACGAGTTATTTGCGTTCCAATTGCATCCATTAACAGGGCAATTCAAAATAGGCAATATGAGCGAGGAAATCGCGTATACACAAAAAGCATTGCAAAAGCTTGGTTATCAAATTGACCGATTAGATGGGTATTTAGATGAGACAACTCAAGAGGCAGTAAAACTTTATCGTAAGCAGAAGGAATTACCGCCAGCAGATAATGATGTATATGTAGATTCTACATTCTTCAATAGTTTAAATGGAACGTTAAAGGCTTATAAAGAAGATCGTCAAAATGACTTGCAATTCCAAATGGCAACAAGCTTCCTGTTGCACAATATTGAGCAATAGATATTATAAATCTAGTAAAAATGATGGGAAATAACAAGCTTTCTACCAGTTACTACTACGCAAGACAGTGGTCGTTTGATACAATGAATGCATAGTATTCATGACAGAAACGGCGGGTGTTCGTATGGTTAGTAACATATTAATAGAAATTGTAACAGCGATTGGCCGCTTTTTACTTAATCCAGTAGTTTATATGGCGATAGTGGTTGCTATCTTATTAGGGTATAGACGTGTAAAGCAAGAGCGAAGATTTTTTAACAGACGTATTATTTGGGGTTGGACAGAGCTGATAGGACAATGGAAGCGTGGATGGCCTTATGCATTAGTCATTTCACTAATAAGTCTAGGTTTCGGGCTCACTGTACCCAAACCTTTTTTACTAATTTTAATGGCTATATCTTTACTAGGTCTCTTGTTATTTTTCATCAATGTATTGTCACCAATTTACACAATGGCAATCGCGACTCTTACATTGTGGGCAATGTACCAGTATAACTGGTCGTTCTCCTGGTGGAAGCTTTCGTTGGAAGGCGTCGATTTATTAGCAGGGGCTATTGTTACAATTACGATCATAACAGGGCTATGTGTAATAGTAGAAGGCATGTTTATTCGCCGTACTGCTAAACAAGTTATCACACCTGCTATCGAAAATACAAAACGTGGCATGCAGGCTATCGTCTATCGAACAAGGAATGTCTGGGTGTTACCTATTTTCTTTATTATTCCAGGTAATATCATCCCATCATCACTGCCATATTGGCCGCAGTTTACGTTGGGAGATAATCACTTTGCATTCGTATTATTCCCTGTAGTTATCGGTTTTTCAAAGCTGTTAAGGAAAGAATTACCCGTTGTGCAGTTGCCAAAAATAGGGCGCTCAGTCTTATTGTTAGGACAGCTGATTTTAATAGGTGGACTTGCATCATTTTTGGCACCGATTATTGGTTATATAACATTAGCGGTAGGGGCATTAATTCGGATCATAATATCAATTTATTATGCTTTGCAAGATAAAACGGAATCGTATGCGGTTGCCCCAAGTACAAAGGGAGCTATTATTGCTGCGGTGCTTCCTGATTCGCCAGCAGAAAAAATGGGCTTACTTGCAGGGGAATGTATTCGTAAAGTAAACGGACACACGATTACTACAGAAGTTGAATTATATGAAGCTTTACAATCAAATGCTGCACATTGTCGTTTAGAGGTGCTAGACCGTAATAACGAAATTCGCCTTACGCAGCATGTAATTTACAGCAATGACCATTATCGAATTGGGTTATTGTTGGCGGAGCCGAGGGAACTATGATAGATCTATATGGGAAAATGATGCTAGCATTATTTTTCCCAGCATTACTCGTGTTATTGTTTACACGTATTACGTATAACCGTTATGTGGCGTTAGGTTTAGCTATAGCACTTATTGCCGCTTCAGTATATGCAGGTTATACTTCCCCACCTATTATTTTTGTTGTAGATGCTTTTTCGTTAACTTTTGGTTTTTGGTTGGCGAGCAAAATGCAAAAAAAATAAGGAGGGCTGTCATTAAAGACTTCCTAACTCCTTTAGTAATAAATAAAAATCCGCGTCGCATTTGCGGGCACTGTGTAAGACGAACTCATCCATATTGGGGTGATTCGTCTTACACCTCGTGCTACTTTCGCAAGCGACTAAGCGGATTTTTTTATAGTGAAAAAGCAAACATTAAATATTTTTACATAATGAATCTTACAGCAGCCATTATTATAACGCCTGCCACAACTGTAATCGATAAGCTTTTTGTGACTAGTGCAATGATAAGTGTAGGCACAAAAGTTAAAAAGACAGGCCAATCCAGTGTAACGAAACTTTTGCTTTCAGTATCCAATAAATTTTCGATAACAAGGGCACTAAGAATACAAACTGGAATAAAACTTAGCCATTTTAAAACTACATCTGGCAGTTTCACACTGCGCACAAACATAAACGGTATAATACGGGGTAACCATGTAACCAATGCACAACCGATAATAAGCCATACCATAGAAGCTGTTGTCGTCATTTATCTGTCACCACCCCAATCGTAGCTACAATAACAGTTGCAAGTAGCACAGCTAAATGCGAAGGAACGAGATAAGATAAGCCATACATAATGACCACCATATAGCCAATTAACATAAGGTAATGCATGATTTTATTTTTTCCAACGCTACTAAGCTGTAGCACTAGTAAAGCAACAAACATGGCGATTAATGCAAAGTCTAAGCCCCACTTTTCGGGATTTGCCACCCATTGTCCTAAAAAAGCACCTGCGACGCAAGATAAAATCCAAAATGCGTACGCTGTGATATTCAGTCCATCCATCCATTTGCCATGTAATTTACCATTTTGCATTTGTTTGGTTACGGCTACACCAAATGTTTCGTCTGTTAATAATGTCCCGAATCCGACATTTCGTAGCATAGAATAGCGCGTAAAATGAGGTGCCAATGTTAAACTCATTAATAAATGACGTAGATTTACGATAAAAATGGTTACAATGATAGCAGAGGCAGGACTACTCGTTAGCAAAAGTGCGCAAAAAATAAACTGCGCAGAACCCGCGTAAACGAGAATTGTTAGTAATGCAATTTCAACTACAGATAGTCCAGAAGCGGAACCTACAACACCGAATGCCAGTCCTATACTAATATAACCGAGTAAAGTAGGTACACAATCTTTTACTCCTTGTAGGAAGCTATCGTCTGTAGAGGTTGTTGATTCATTATGAAGATCTGTTGTGCTTGTCATAAATAGGTCATCCTTTCGAAAAAATTTCCATGTATACTTATAATGGAATAGTTTGAACATTCACATATGTTTATTAAAGTATACATATGTCCGATAAAATAAACAATAGGAAATGGTGAGTCAAGATGGAACAAATGAGTCGAAATTTAGCATTCCAATTAAAAAAAATACGACAGCAGCGTAGTTTAAGCTTAGATGATGTGGCAAAAGCAACAGGCGTAAGTAAAGCACAGCTAGCGCAAATTGAAAAAGGTGAAGCGAATCCAACGGTTTCAACAATTTGGAAAATAGCTGCAGGCCTTCGAATATCATTTTCATCCCTTTTACAGCCACCGATAGCCCATTTTATGAAGTTTAGCAGTAAAAATGCGCCACATGTCGATGAAGACGATGGGCGTTATCGAGTTTACTCAATTATTCCTTATGATCCTGAACGTGGCTGGGAATTTTATAAGGTAGAAATGGAACCAGGGGCGAGAAGTAGGAGTGAAGCCCATACAGAAGGGGTAGAAGAAACTGTGACTGTTATTCATGGACAAGCTATTATTTCTGCTGGCGTAATGCATGAAACTTTAACTGAAGGAGAAACCTTGGTATTTTCTGGGCATCAAGCACACGAATATCAAAACGCTTCAGAAGAACTTACAATTTTACATGTAATTTTGCAATATAAGTAGAGGTGGCAATAGTGAATGAATGGTTTACTGTAGAAAATATCGAGCATGTTGCGGCACAATACCGAACACTAGGCCCAATAATAGGTGTAGTACTACCTTTTTTAGAGGCTTTTTTTCCTTTTTTACCGCTAGTTGTGTTCGTTGTCGCAAATGCGAGTGCATTTGGATTATGGATTGGATTTTTATTATCTTGGTTAGGTTCAGTAGCTGGCTCATATGCAGTTTTTTTGCTTGTTCGACATTTCGGAAAGCATCCGAAGCTGCGTTTTGTAACGCGAGGGAAAAAGGTACAAAAGCTTATCAAATGGGTTGATATGAACGGAATTAGTCCGTTGTTTGTATTACTGTGCTTTCCATTTACGCCTTCAGTCATTGTCAATATAGTTGCGGGACTTTCTCATATTCATAAAAAATATTATTTAACGGTGCTATTAGCAGGGAAATTCGTAATGATTTTAGGGATGAGTGTTCTTGGCTATGATTTAAAATCGCTATTAACAAGTCCGATACGACTGATTATTGCTGGTGTAGCCATTGTCTTGTTATGGTGGATTGGCAAGTTAATCGAGAAGCGATTGAACGCTCGAGTGGAAAGAGATTTGAAACGTGTGCGAAAAATGACGAAAAATGAATAATCTTCTAGGCTGAATCTGCACATGCAGTCCCTTGTATCATGTAAAATGGTAGGAGGGTCTTTTTTATTTCATTTAGCAATAGCTTTAATAGTGGAGAATTATAATGAAACAATTACAATAAATTTTTTATCATAGATTTGATTTTTTACGAATAGGGGGAAGAGTGAATGACATTACGAATTGTATCAGGACGTGCAGGTACCGGAAAATCAGCGTTTATTCATAGAGAAATAGTCGAGCAATTATCAACAGATCCATTAGGTCACCCTATTTTTATCATTGTCCCTGACCAAATGTCTTATTCAACTGAATATGAACTGACAAATAGACATGGCTTACACGGGCTAATACGTGCACAAGTGATGACGTTTAAACGTTTGGCTTGGCTTGTATTACAAGAAACAGGTGGTATTGCTCGTCAAGAAGTAAATGGCTATGGTTATCGGATGCTTATTCGAAAATTACTAGAGGAGCAAAAAAGTGATTTCTCTCTATTTCGACAAGCTGCTGGTAAACGGGGCTTTACAGAGGAAATCGAATCGTTATTACGTGAATTTAGCCGTTATAGTGTAAACAGTTCGGTATTAGCGGAAGTGACAGCTTCTTTAAAGGCTATTGATGCACCGAATACATTGCAGGCTAAAACAAATGATTTACAAATCGTTTTGCAAGCATTAGAAGCACGACTTGGCACGACTTATGTCGATAGTGAGGGATACTATCCGATCTTAACCGAGCAGTTAAAATTTTCAGAGACGATGAAACAGGCGACAATTTATATAGATGGCTTTACTGCCTTTACTGTAAGAGAGCTAGAGCTTGTTAAAGAACTGCTAAAGGTGTCAAAGCAAGTAACCGTAGTGCTGCCGTTTGACCATATAGAAGAAGTGTATGATGAGCAAGCGCTCTTTAATGAAGCGGCAATTACAAATCAGCGTTTGCATGATATAGCACAGGAAAATGGCATTGAGGTAGATGCACCGTTGCATTTTATCAAAACACATCGATTCCAGTCAGAAGATTTACGTCATGTAGAAGCAACATTTGAAAATATGGTGCCAAAAACGAAAAAATCAACAGGCGATGTGAAGGTCTTTGAAGCGTCGAATCGACGGGCTGAGATTCACGCCATTGCCCGGGAAATAACGAAGCTGACAAGGCAGGAGGGCTATCGTTATCAAGATATAGTGTTACTTTATAGACAAGCAGATGTATATGATCCGCTTATTTCAACAATTTTCCAACAATACGACATTCCTATTTTTGTGAACTCGAAAAAAACGATGCTCCATCATCCATTAATTGAGTTTAGTCGTTCTGCATTGGAGGTTATTACTTCTAATTGGAAATATGAACCGCTTTTTAGAAGTGTGAAAACAGATTTGTTTTTCCCTTTGCATGCTGAGCAAAGTGTTTGGCGGGAGCGTGCAGATCGCTTAGAAAATTACTGTTTAGCACAAGGAATATACGGAGAACGTTGGTTTGAAGATGCTCGTTGGTTTTACAAAAAATATCGAGGTCTTGAATTCCATTCCCGTGTTCAAACGGATGAAGAGCGTGCGATGCAGACAGAAATTGAGGCAATTCGTGATGTAATCCGTCCACCATTAAAAGCATTACAGGACAAGCTTATGCAAGCGACAACTGGTAGAGATGTAGCAACTGCGTTATATGAACTTGTAGAAGAAGTTCAAGTATATGACAAGCTTCAAATCATGAAAGATCGTGAAATTGATAGAGGAGAAGCATTAGCTGCAAGTGAGCATGATCAAGCGTGGAAAGAATGGGTTGCAGTACTCGATCAGTTTGTTTACATGTTTGGTGAGCAAGAAATGTCAGTGGAAGAAGCGGCAAAAATTTTAGATGAAGGATTCGATACATTAGAATTTTCCCGTATTCCACCTACTTTAGATGAAGTGATGGTGGCAACAGTCGATTTAGCTCGTTTATCGCATATTAAAGTTGCCTTTGTTCTTGGAATGAACGATGGCGTTTATCCTACTCGTATGGATTATGAAGGATTGCTATCTGATACGGAACGTGAATGGTTTATGCACATTGGCTATGAATTAGCCCCAACATCCAAAAATAGGTTACTGCAGGAAAACTTCTTACTATATCGTGCAATTACAACACCTTCAGATAAGCTTTATATGACTTATTCGACGGCAGATGAAGAGGGGAAAGCGTTATTATCCTCGTTATATATTAAGAAGATTATCGGAAACGATAAAACGGCAGGGCTTTTAAGCGAGGTAAATGTCGAGCGTGTAGTAATAGATCCAATTGAATTGATTGATGATAATGTATTGCCGTATTTACGACATCCTCGTACAGCATTAGCCCATTTAACGCTACAGTTACGGCAAGCAGAGCATAGTCGTGAGCTTGCACCAGAATGGGTAGCTTTACAAAAATATTATGAGCAAGATCCATATTGGGCATTAATTTTACATCGACTAATGCATCCAATTACGCATAAAAATGAGGCAGAACCACTGGAAGGCTACATTACACAAGAGTTATATGGTCGTAAGTTAACATCAAGTGTGTCAAGGATTGAAAAATACTTCCGTTGTCCGTTTTCACATTTCACAACGTATGGGCTGCGTTTGGAAGAACGAGCAGAATATCGTTTAGAAACATTTGCAATGGGTGATCTATTCCATGAGGCATTGAAATGGATTACAGAAGAGACGCATCGTTTACAACTATCTTGGATTCGTTTAACAAAGCAGCAAATTCAACAGCTTGCACGACAGGCTGTAGAGCAAATTGTGCCCGTATTCTCACATCAAATTTTGCTATCTAGTGCACGCTACCGTTATATTCAGCGCAAGCTTATACGTATTGTAGAGCGCACAATGATGGCACTAACACAGCACGCGAATGTTTCGCATTTTAAACCAATTGCCATCGAAGCATCGTTTGGACCAGGGCAACACGAACAGCTTCCTCCATTGGAAATTGATTTACATGGTGGCAAAAAAATGTTTATGCGAGGTCGTATTGACCGTGTGGATAGTGCATCTATAGATGATCGATCCTATTTACGGATAGTCGATTATAAATCGTCTGCCCGTGATTTAGATTTGAATGAGGTATATCATGGGCTATCGTTGCAGGTGTTAACTTATTTAGATGTAGCGATGGAAAATGCATCCTATTGGCTACCTGGTGATGCAGAGCCTGCTGGTGTGCTTTATGTCCACGTCCATAATCCAATGCTAAAACTTGATAAAGACTTAAGTGATAGTGAAATTGAAGAAGATCGATTAAAGCAATATAAGATGAAGGGTCTTTTAACAGAAAATCCAGAAGCTATTTTATCGATGGACGAGCAACTTGAGGAAGCAAGCGGGCACTCACAAATCATACCTGTCTATATGAAAAAGGATGGTACACCGTCCGAATCACAATCGCGTATTGTGCCTGTTAATGATATGAAAAACTTGCAGCATTTTGTGCGCCGTAAGCATCAAGAAGCTGGGAATGGTATTTTAGCAGGGGACACAGCCATTAGCCCTTATAAACTAAAATCAAAAACAGCCTGTGATTATTGTCAATTTGCATCAGTGTGCCAATTTGACCCATCCGATGGTAAACAAAGCTATCGTCAGTTACCGCAAGTAAAGCCGGTAGAGGTTGTCGAAAAAATTCGGGAGGAGATGAACTAACATGGTGCAGCAAATACCCTTGAAGCCAGCAAATGTCACTTGGACAGATGATCAGTGGAAAGCGATTTATGCAAGTGGGCAAGATACCCTTGTTTCAGCAGCAGCTGGTTCTGGTAAAACAGCAGTGCTCATTAATCGCATGATTGAGAAGGTTGTAGCAACAGAAAACCCAATTAATGTTGATGAATTACTTGTTGTAACGTTTACCAATGCTTCGGCAGCTGAAATGCGCCATCGTATGGCAGAGGCACTTGAGAAGGCGATAGCAGAAAATCCGACGTCTAGCCATTTGCGACGTCAGTTGAGTCTTGTCAACAAAGCACAAATTTCAACATTGCATTCTTTCTGTTTAGCCATTGTGAAGCAGTATGCTTATATGCTCGATATAGACCCAGGTTTCAGGATAGCGAATGAAGCTGAGATTGCGTTGCTTAGAGATGATATTTTAGCTGATGTGCTAGAATCAGCCTACGATACGGAGGATGAAGCACAAATCAACGCCATTTATCGACTAGTGGATAGCTTTACATCAGATCGTGATGATCAGGCGATTGAAACATTAATGAGTAAGCTTTATGATACTTCTCGCGTTCATGCTGAACCGAAAAAATGGTTACGAAGCTTACCAGAAACATATAAGTTAGCGGATAATGTGACAATTGATGATTTAGAGTTATCAAAATATGTAAAATTGACTGTTAAGCATAGCCTGGAGGAAGCATTCGTATTAATTTCTGAAATGCGTGCCATTACGCTCCAGCCAGATGGTCCTGCTCCATATGCTGAAACGGCAGAAATCGATTTTGCTATGATTCAAGAAGGCATTCGGATTAGTCAAGAAGGAACATGGCAACAGCTATTTGATTATTTTTCAACTGTGAAGTGGTCGACACTTAAGCGTGTTTCAAAGGATGCTTTAGTCGATGTAGAGCTTCAGGAGTTGGCAAAGAAAAAGCGTGAGTCTGCTAAAAAAATAATGAATAAGCTGAAAGAAACCTATTTTGTACGTACACCTGCCCGTCTGCTTGAAGAAATACGACTAATGGCACCAACGATTGCAACATTGGTTGAATTGACGACTATTTTTTACGAGCATTTCCGTTTGGCAAAATTAGAACGGGGAATTATCGACTTTTCAGACTTAGAGCATTATGCACTGCAAATTTTAACGGAAGAGATAGATGGTAAATTACAGCCATCACCTGTTGCGCTAGATTTGAAAAAACGTTTTAAAGAAGTGCTTGTGGATGAATATCAAGATACGAATATGCTACAAGAAACGATTTTACAATTGGTCAAGCTAGGTAAAGAGCAAGATGGCAACCTTTTTATGGTTGGTGACGTAAAACAAAGTATATATCGCTTCCGTTTAGCAGAGCCAAAGCTCTTTATGCGAAAGTATGGTGAATTTTCAGAAGATCCCGAAGCAACTGGCATGCGCATTGATTTGAATGCTAATTTCAGAAGTCGTAGCGAGGTTTTAGACGCTACAAATTTTGTATTCGCGCAAATTATGGGCGAACGGGTTGGTGAAATACACTATGATGACAATGCTTCATTGAAGCCAGCGGCACCATATGACGATAAAGAGGTACCTGTTGAACTTGTCGTTTTACATCCACTCGAGGAAGAGGCATTGGATGAAGAACAGGACGAGAGTATTAGTGAGGCTTCAGAGCTTGAGGAACTAAAAAAATCACAGTATGAAGCACGATTTATTATTGATCGAATTCGCCAAATGATGGAAGATGGTACAACGGTATACGATACGAAAACAGCAACAGAGCGTCCATTAAAATACAGTGACATCGTTATATTAATGCGTTCAATGACGTGGTCAACCGATTTAGTGGAAGAATTTAAACTAGCTGGTATTCCCCTTTATGCAGAGTCATCTAAAGGTTATTTTGATGCACTTGAAGTGATGATTATGCTCAATACACTAAAGGTTGTAGATAATCCGTATCAAGACATTCCACTTGCCTCTGTGTTGCGAGCACCTTTTGTAGGCTTAACGGAAAATGAGTTAGCCAAAATTCGTTTAGCGGATACAAAAACACCGTTTTACGATGCATTAAGGCAGTTTATTCGAAGTGAAGGACATGGTGTACAATCCGAAACATTTGAGAAGCTTCAACGTTTTATGCTGGCATTTGAAAACTGGCGAGATTTAGCACGTCGAGGATCTTTGTCAGATTTAATATGGAAAATCTACTTAGATACTCATTATTATGAAATGGTTGGGGCAATGCCAAATGGTAAACAACGACAGGCGAATCTACGTGTTTTACATGATCGAGCATTAATGTATGAAAAAACGTCGTTTCGAGGCTTATTCCGCTTCCTGCGCTTTATAGACCGGATGCGAACACGTGGGGATGATTTAGGAACGGCAAAGTCCATTGGTGAAAAAGATGATGTAGTAAGACTTGTGACCATCCACTCTTCCAAAGGGTTAGAGTACCCAGTTGTTTTTGTTGCAGGTATGGGACGTCCTTTCAATAAAATGGATTTTCACAATCCATATTTATTCGACCAGGATTATGGGCTTGCGGTCAAGGCGATTGATCCAGAAAATCGCATAACCTATACTTCTTTACCGTTTCTTGCGATGAAGGAGAAAAAAGAGCTTGAAATGAGAGCCGAAGAAATGCGTGTATTATACGTAGCGATGACACGCGCTAAGGAACGACTTATTTTAGTAGGATCAGTAAAAAGCTGGGGTAAAACACGTGATGCATGGCAGGACGCTCAAAACTTGGCTGTGGATGCACCGTTGCAAGATTATTTACGTGCCCGTGCAAATAGTTACTTTGATTGGGTTGGACCTGCTGTTGCAAGACATGCTGATTTTGCATCAATCGCAAGTTCTCCATATAAGGCTAGACAAGATGCATCGCATTGGTGGATTCGTGCAGTTCCAACCTATCATTTTATGTATGACACGCAAGCACTCGATAGCGACGTACAGCAGATGCTAGAAGCACCAGAGGATGCAGAGTTGCTTGCAGAAATTACTGCTCGTTTCCAAGCGCAGTATGCATTTCAAAAATCGACACAAAAACGCTCGAAAACATCGGTTAGTGAAATTAAGCGTGTAGAAAGTTTACAACGTCAAGAAGAGCCAGAATACTATTTTACTGCACCTAAAAAAGACAAGGCTTCTATTGCACCAAGACCAACCTTTTTACAGGACAAGCAGCTAACAGGCGCAGAAATGGGAACGGCCGTCCATACGGCTATGCAGCATGTACCACAGTGTGGCTTTTCAACAGTGCAAGAGGTTGAGCAATTTGTAGCGGAGTTAGTGGCAAAACAGTTGCTAACAGAGGCAGAAAGCAAAATTGTTCCATGTGAGAAAATTTTCCGTTTCTTTACAACTGATATTGGACAACGCTTCAAAAATGCAAAGCAAATTCGCAGAGAAATGCCATTTACCATTAGTCGTGTCGATGAAGACGGTGACGCGCAAATCGTACAGGGGATTGTGGACTGCTTGTTTGAGGATGTTTATGGCAACTGGATATTACTTGATTATAAAACAGACCGCATCAGTTCCCAATTTGCGGAGGAGCCAGCGTTATCGAAGGAACTTATAGGCCGCTATGGTGTACAACTACGTGTTTATAGTGAGGCGATTGAATCGATTTTACACATACAAGTGAATGAAAAAGTGTTGTACTTGTTTGACATTGAGCAGGCACTTTATGCGTAGGGAAACCTTCGCCTGTGAAATTAGGTAGTATTCCTTTCAGAAGCGTTAAAAGGCAAGCTGCAACCTTCTGCATGGAAAGTGAGCGTTGATATGGCTTACCTACATGCAGAAGGGGCAAATTGCAATGTACGTGATAAGAAAGAAGAGGAGGCTATTTTGTGAATTTAAAACCGACGATGTTGCAGGAGCGTATTGCAACATTAGATATTTTACGTGGAATGAGCTTACTAGGTATTTTGCTCGTTAATATGTATGCTTTTTATTTACCAATGCCACATATTGATTTAGGGTCATGGTTTACAACACCGTCAGATATTGTTTGGCAGCAAAATTTAGATATCTATGTGCAAAGCAGTTTTTATCCGTTATTTTCTATGCTATTTGGCTATGGGTTGGCGATGCAATGGCAAAAAGCCCAAAGTCGTGAACAAAACTTTTATGGAATAGGTCTTCGAAGACTTATTGTATTATTTATGTTTGGTTTGGTGCATGCGGTCCTTATTTGGTGGGGAGATATTTTAATGATGTATGCATTTTGTGGTATTTTTTTACTGTTACTTCTACGTTTACAGCCAATTTGGCTTTTATTAACCGGCATTATAATTAATGGATGTATGCATCTTTTTATGTTGTTTGTCGTAGGTTATATTAGCTTTAATACGAAGGTAGATACGTATTTAAATATTACGGATGTGGAAAAAGCAATTACTGCTTATGGTACAGGTAGTTGGGTGGATGCCTTTTTACAACGCTTATCAGACCTATCTGTTCAGGCAGGTATAGGAATGTGGATTGCGTCATTGTTTATGGTATTACCATTTATGCTAATCGGTGCTGCTGCTTCTAAATGGCATTTAGTTGAGCGAGCGAAAGAGCTGAAATGGCTGTGGCTGGCATTAACAATCGCAGGGCTCACAGTAGGTATTTTTTTGAAAAGTACCCCAATCATCTATACTCGTACGTATTTACTAGATTATATAAAGGTCTATATGGGTGGTCCAATATTATCAATCGGCTATATAGGATTCATTGTATTACTATGTCTACTACCAGTTGTCCCAAAATTACTTAGTCCCTTTGCAAAAATTGGACGCATGTCGTTAACGATGTACATACTTCAATCCATTATCGGAACATGTATATTTTATCAATTTGGATTAGGTTGGTATGGAAAAGTTAGTGTTTCTACTGGCGTGTTAATTGCTATCGGTATTATTGTGGCGCAAATGATCTTGGCAGAAATTTGGCTAACGAAGTGGAAGCAAGGTCCGTTAGAGGCTTTATGGCGTAAATTAACATATAAGGCGAAGACTGAGCCAAGCTAAAAAATTGCTCGTAATATACTTAATTGATAGAGAATTAGCAACATTAAAAATTGTTATCGTAAAAGTAAGGTAATTTATATCATATTGTTGTATCATGTAGAAAAAAGAAGGAGCTCTTAAAATCATGAAAATTTTATCATTTAAATTAGGTGGACATGTAAGCTTTGGACCAAAAGTAAAAAAAGAAGAAGCGGTATGGGATGTACTCGCTATTCAAAACGAACTTCAAGTTCTCCCTTCTTTTTCAAGTTCAATTGTCGATGGTATTGCATTAGGCTTCGATTTTGTTGAACAGATTCGTAAATTAGTAGAGGCAGCAGAAAAATCAGATCGTGCTAATAGCTTCAAGCGTGAATTTACAGCGATTGAATGGTTATCACCAATTCCACGTACGCCAAAAAACATTATGTGTATCGGTAAAAACTATGATGAGCATGCAAAGGAAATGGGTGCAGAAGCAGCACCAATCGATTTAATGGTATTTACGAAGTCTCCAACAGCGATTGCTGCGGATGGCCAAACATTATCTATTCATGCTGATCTTTCTTCAAAAATGGATTATGAAGGTGAACTTGCAGTTGTCATTGGTAAACGTGGGAAAAACATTCCGAAAAACTTAGCCTTTGATTATGTATTTGGCTACACAATTGCGAATGATATTACAGCGCGTGACCTGCAAGATAAACATAAGCAATTTTTCTTAGGAAAAAGTCTTGAAGGTACTTGCCCGTTAGGACCATACCTTGTGACAAAAGATGAAATTCCAAATCCACAAGAGTTAACAGTTGTAACAAAAGTGAATGATGAAGTACGCCAAAACGGTACAACAAAAGATATGATGTTCACTGTTGAAAACCTTGTATCAATTTTATCGCAACACGTAACATTAGAGCCAGGCGATGTCATTTTAACAGGTACACCAGCAGGCGTAGGGAAAGGCATGAATCCTCCGCAATTTTTAAAAGCAGGTGATACAGTGAAAGTATCAATTCAAGGTATCGGTACGTTAGTCAATCATTTTGAATAATTTGTATAATCCGCGCGAGTGTAAGCTCCGCGGATTTTTTAATTTGTTTTTTGTAAGGTCCTTTACTAGATGGTGGAAGAATCCCAAAAATGCAATGAATTTAGTGGGATTTAGCTACCTCCGATGCGTAATTGATTCAATTTCGTGAACACAATTTGTAATATTTGAAACCATTTCCACCACATGATAGGATATAGTTTGATAGAAAAAAAATGAGGTGGGACAAACATGGATTTTTTAACTAGCCGAACAGATTTACACATTACAACTTGGGTAGTTGGTATCGTAATCTTTTTAATTGCAGCACTTAGTGGTAAGCAATCAAAAGGCTTACATATGACATTACGTTTATTTTACATTTTAATTATCATTACTGGTGGGGCATTATTTATTGAAGCAATGAAGTTTGGCCAAGGAATGCTTTATGGCTTTAAATTTATTGGCGGTATTTTAGTTATTGGCATGATGGAAATGGTATTAGTCCGTCAAAAGAAAAACAAGCCAACAACAATGTTCTGGATTTTATTTGTAGTGTTTTTACTAATTACAATGTTCTTAGGGTTCAAATTACCAATGGGATTTAGTTTCTTTGCATAATGATTAAAAAAAGCCGTGATGCAGTCGCTTCACGGCTTTTTTTTTGAAAGTGCCAGTCACTCAAACAATTTTGAATTTTCTTGAATTTATAATCTGCGGGAGCATACAAAACGTATGATGCGGGCATTCTGCACACTAGTAAGGGTTGCGGCTGACACTGTGCCCGTGGAAAGCACCGCCGTAGAGGATAACAATGGCAGAGCCAAAATTTACTGTAGTCAAACAACACTTTTTCTCAATGGTCTCTGTCTTTTATTATTGAAGTTGGCTTAATTTGACACCTTTTTGTCTTAATTCATTTTGCATTTCAGGAAAATATTTTGAAATGATAGCTACGTAGCTGTTTTATTTGGTAAAATGACGTTGGATTGCTTTGAAAGAGAGGGAATAAAAGTGAAATTTAAGAAGTGGATAGGCGCAACAGCCGCATCGCTTTTACTGGCAACTTCATTGATTGGTGTAACACCAGCTCATGCGGATGAAGTTCAAACAAGAACGATTGCAGAAGAAAGCATTTTTGATTTACTCGTTGACCGTTTCTTTAATGGTTCAGGCACCAACGATTTTGATACAAATACGCAAGACCCAACGAAATTTGCAGGCGGTGACTTCACAGGTCTACAAGATAAACTAAAATTTATTGGAGAAATGGGCTATACGATCGTATCTATCGGAACAATTTTCGATACTGAAATATACGATGGCTCAATGCCAACAAGCTATAGTAAAATCGAAGAGCATTTTGGAACAGCAGAAGAATTTCAAAGTGTAGTGAAGACATTTAAAGAAAAAAATATGTCGATTATGGTTGACTTTCCCTTAAATAATGTAAGCCCTAATCATGAGTGGGCACAGGATGCAGCAAAACAGAACTGGATTGCCTCTACAGATAATGGACATATTCAATGGGATTTAACAAATAAAGATGTACAAGCTGCTTTAATTGAATCAGCGACAAAATTTGTTTCTACATATGATGTTGGTGGCATACGTTTAACAAATATTGCGGATGCCGATTCTGCATTTCTTAATGCAATGATCGCAGCATTAAAAGATACAAAAAAATCATTATACATTATTTCAAATGAAGAAAGCGATGCAAATTTTGATGCAAGCTTCTCGCCAGAAACGGCAGAAATTTACCGTAATATGTTTAAAAATGTCGATAAAGACTCTTCAAAGCTAATGGAGCCTTTTACTAGTGAGAAACCAACGCAAATTATGATTGATTCATTGCAAACGCATCGTTTTACATTCGATTCCGCATCTGAAAATATGTTCCCTCCAACACGATTAAAAATGGCATTGGGAGCGTTATTTATGATGCCTGGAATTCCTGTTGTTCAGTATGGTACAGAAATTGCCATGAACGGGGAAGTGAAACCTGACACACATCAATTATACAATTTTAAAACAGATGAAGAGTTAATTGATTATATTAAAAACGTACAATCTTTACGTAATCAATCAGCGACATTACGTAAAGGTGATTTTGAAGTCATTACAAATGACAATGGTTTACTTGTGTTTACACGAAAATCTGATGAAGAGCAATGGATTATTATGGTGAACAATACGGGGAAAACACAACGTGTCGATTTAACACCAGAGCAAATTGGTGAAGGCAAAATGCTCAACGGTATTTTACAAGAAGAAAAGGTACGTATAAATGAAAAAGATGTGTACCCTGTCATTTTAGACCGTGAAATTGTAGAAATATATCAAGTTAAAGACGATGAAGGGCTAAACATTCCTTACATGGCTGCGCTTGGATTAGTCTATGTTGTATTTATTGGCTTCGTCGTTGTTATTATTAAACGAGGTAAAAAACGTCGTCAAGAACAAGACGCTGCAAAATAAAATTAGCCAAGAGGCTGGGACAAAACTTTAACAGAGGAACAAAGCTGTTAGTAAATTCTTTTACAGTAGATAAAATTTAGAATAGAACATTAGTTGATGGTAGCGAAGGAGGTGACTCCTGTGGGAACGTACTCAGCGTAAGACGCAACAAACCGCGCGCTAGCGAGGGTTGCGGCTTACGGTGTGCCCGCGGAAAGCAACCGCCGTAGCGGACATCAACTGCATAGTAAAAAAGTGTTAGATTGATTGAAATCAATCTAACACTTTTTCTCTTATGTCCTGTTCTCAATATGCTATGATTGGTAGCTTTTATTTGTAAAGAAAATAGCGATTGTACCTGGTCCAACATGAGAACCGATAACTGAGCCAATCATTGTCATTTGAACTTCTTTTGGCGCGAATTTTTCCTGTATGGATGCCTTTACTTCGTTAGCAAAGGCCGTATCATCACTATGGCTAATGCCGACAATTTTATTAGAAAAATTACCACCACGCTCTTGCATTAAATCTAACATACGCGCAATCGCTTTTTTACGACCACGTGATTTTTCAATCGGTACCAGTTTGCCATCCTCGACATTTAAAATAGGCTTAATGCTAAGGAGTCCACCAAGAAATGCACTTGCTTTTGAAACACGCCCCCCTTTAGCAAGGTAATCTAAATCTTCCACTGTGAAAAGATGTTCCATCTGTGAAGCGAGTGAAGAGACTTTTGTTTCGATTTCTTCAAGCGAAGTACCTGCTTTCCTCAGTTGAACGGCTTCTTGAACGATTAAGCCGTGACCTAAAGAGGCACATTTTGAATCGATAATTGCTAGCTTTAGTGTAGGGTACTGCTCAATTACTTGGTTGCGTATCATTAAAGCTGTACTATACGTACCTGACAATTCAGATGAAAAGGCGATATAAATGCCTTGCTCACCGCTTTTTGCAAGCTCTTCAAAATGTTTTAAAAAGAGTTCTGGTGAAACTTGTGAAGTTTTCGGATGTGCACCTTGTCGGATAGCGTCGTAAACTTCTTTAGAATCAATCGATATGACATCATCATATTCGTTGTTATTTACTTGTACACGTAACGGAAGTAGAATGACATCATTCTCTTCGTAGTAAGACTTCGGCAAATCACATCCACTATCAGTAAAAATTTTCATCATCTTAACCTCCTAAAAAACTGTATTTATTAGTAATGCTTACTTCTCCCTATTTTTAAATGGCTGAAAAAAGGGGAATTACTACTTAACTATCATAATTTTAAGCGCTCAATAAGTATTTTAGCAATGCCATCTTCATTATTCGTCGTTGTAATTTCATTGGCTATGTTTTTTAAGCTAGTGATTCCGTTACCCATAGCGACGCCAATACCGGCATAATCAATCATTTCTAAATCATTGTCCTCGTCACCAAAGGCGATAATACGCTCACGCGGAATACCTAAATCTTTAGCTACATGTGAAATACCGACAGCTTTATTTAAGCCACGACGGACAATTTCAATAATATGAAGCGGTGCACCCCAACGACGATGCTCTATAACTTCCGCATGAACTGCTTGTAAATGGTCTCGAATAATCATGGAATTAGTTTCGTTAGCTTGAATTAGGAGACTTGTTGGATTAACTAATAGGTTTGTCGAAATATCACCTAACGTAATTTTTGGGTTACCCATGTTAAAAATATTTAGTATGCGATCATCCTCTGTATGCACATAAATGTCATCCTTCACTTCAGCTATAATATTTTCATATTCATAGCTATTAACAGAATCAACAACCTCTCGTACAACGTTTAAGTCAATCGGTGTATGCATTGTTTGCCAAGCAGCATTTTTAGGATGGTGGACATAAGCGCCATTAAAATTCACAATAGGTGTTGTTAAACCAAGCTCATGATAGTAGATATCACTTGCACGATAAGGACGACCTGTGGCAATCATAACCTGATGCCCTTGTTCCTTAGCCTGCAATAATGTTTGTTTTGTTTTTAAAGAAATTTGTTGTTGGTCCGTTAATAACGTACCATCTAAATCTAAAACGATTAAATGCGGTTTCATTGCTTGTTGCCCCTTTCCTATATGTTTGAATAGTATCTCTTTGTAATCCATACGTCAAAATTTTGTCACATTGAAAAAAGTTTGCTAACATAAAAAAGGTTAGACAAAAGTTGGGAGTGACAAGAATGTTAGTAAAGAATGAAATTTGGGGACATATTCCTTTGTTACATATATCGACAGATAATATGAATGAAAATACCCCGGTAGTAATTTTCTTACACGGCTTTATGAGTGCAAAAGAACATAACTTACATTATGCATACCAGTTAGTAAATAAAGGGGTGCGTGTCCTATTACCAGATGCAAAACTTCATGGTGATCGCAGCGAAGGATTAACAGAGACTCAAATGAATTTACATTTTTGGGATATCGTCTTAAATTCTATTCATGAAGTAGAGCAATTATATAAAGAATTAAAGAATAAGCAATTAATAGCTAACAATAAAATTGGTGTAGCGGGCACTTCAATGGGTGCAATCGTCACATCTGGCTGTTTAAAACGTTATAATTGGATTCAAACGGCAGCAATATGTATGGGAGGCCCTGGTTTTATTAAATTAGGTGCCTATCAATTGCAACAAATGGCGAAAAACGGAGTGAAATTTCCGATGTCAGAGCAAGAAGTACAAAAAACGAATGAACTTCTCGCAAAGTATGATATCAGTTTAACACCAGAACAATTCGCTGGACGCCCTGTATTCTTTTGGCATGGTGAGCATGATAAAACCGTACCTTTTAATGATACGTATAACTTTTATTTAACATTACGTGCATACTACGATGAAAATCCGAGCAACTTAAAATTTATTACAGATAAACATGCTGGTCATACTGTAACACGTGAAGGTATGTTGGCGGCAACCGATTGGCTTGCACAGCATTTGGCATAATAAGAAGCATCTGCTATGATTAAGTTAACACTGTGACGAAAGGAGAAATACAGATGGATCAAGATATGAAAGACAGCATGTTAAGTGCATTAGAAAACGTAATCGACCCTGAGCTTGGTATTGATATCGTCAACTTAGGTTTAGTATATGATGTAGATTTAGATGACGAGGGGTTAGCAACAGTTACAATGACATTAACTTCAATGGGCTGCCCGATGGGACCGGTTATTGTCGATCAAGTAAATACAGCTATGAGTGAACTACCAGAGGTGAAAAGTACAAATGTAAATATTGTATGGAACCCACCTTGGTCAAAAGATAAAATGTCTCGCTATGCGAAAATGGCATTAGGTGTCCGCTAATAGATTGACTTCTAACAATATGAATAAAAAATCCCTGCTTGCACATAACTGTAAGCGGGGATTTAATATTTATTTTGCTTTAGCAGAAGTCCTCCGCTTTTATAAGTAGGGAAGACATGCCAAAGATGCACTGCATTCACTGAGAATTAAAATTACGGCTTAATTAATCGTTACAGAAACCTACGCATGTCTCAAATACGTCACGCCGTTGTTGATATATTAGTCAATACGGCAAATTTGCAATGGGCAGTTTTCACAGGCAATTTCATTTTTTAAATATTGTAAATTAAGAATAGTAATATAGCCTTTTTCAAAGGATAGAATGTGATGTTTTTTAAGATCGTTCAACATTCGGTTAATCATTTCTCTACTTGTAGCACATAAATTCGCAATTTCTGAATTTGTTAATGGAAAGTCGATAAAAATTGACTCATTTTCTAATGGCTTCCCATACGTATTTGAAAGGCGAATTAGCGTAGAAAATAAAGCACCTTTTTTACCATTTAACACTAAATCACGTAGACGGCTTTGATATTTTAAATTTTCTGTTTGCAACCATTTCATATACTCTACCATTAAATGTGGCTGCTCCACTAATAGATGCTCTAATGATTTACGACTTAAAACATACAACGTTGAAGGTTCTAAAACTTTAGCTGTCATCGAAAAATAAGTGAGGTTACAAAATAATGAGCCTTCACCAATTATACTATCAGGACCGCAAATTCGAATTGTTAATTCCTTTCCATTTTCGGTTTCCTGGCTAATCGAAATAGCCCCTGTTTTAATATAATAAATTTCTTTAGCTCGTTCCCCTTCTAAGAAAATTTTACTATCTTTATTCACTTTAATAAAAACGCCATTATTTTTAAAAAGTGCATGCATTTTCTCTTGAATATTATCCATTAGTACCATATATCAAACACATCTCTTTCTTTTTGTAATAAAAATTACCTGTATTACAAAAGGATGACGATAATCATTTCGATATACTAAAACAACGAAACATACCACTATTATAACGTAATTTTCCATTTTTCAGTAAAATATTTTTGAGCTTTTTTTTTGCTACAATTTGTCGATTGTTGTAAAATAAAGTTAGTCAAAAAAGGTCAAACTTTTAATGGAATCAGAATAAGGGTAAAGATATAAAAAAGAAGAGAGAAGAGGAGTGCTACAATGCAATTTCAACAAACTGATGATAAAAAACCATTAGAGCAATTTGGTCGTAACTTAGTTGAAGAAGTAAAAAACGGCAAAATGGACCCTGTAATTGGACGTGATGAAGAAATTCGCAATGTGATTCGAATTTTAACGCGTAAAACGAAAAATAACCCAGTCTTAATCGGTGAACCAGGAGTAGGTAAAACAGCCATTGTAGAAGGGTTGGCACAACGTATTGTGAAAGGTGATGTTCCAGAAGGATTAAAAGAGTGCGTATTGTACGAGCTTGATATGAGTGCATTAATAGCTGGTGCAAGTTATCGTGGTCAATTTGAAGAACGATTAAAAGGCGTACTAAAAGAGGTAAAAGAATCTGAAGGGCGCATTATTTTATTTATCGATGAAATCCATACAATTGTTGGTGCTGGTAAAACAGACGGAGTAATGGATGCTGGAAATATGTTGAAGCCTATGCTTGCGCGTGGGGAACTCCACTGTATAGGCGCTACTACGCTAGACGAATACCGTATGTATATTGAAAAAGATCCAGCTTTAGAACGCCGCTTCCAACAAGTGCTTGTTCGTGAACCGTCTATTGAAGATACCGTTTCTATTTTGCGTGGTTTAAAAGAACGCTTTGAACTGCATCATGCAGTACGTATTCATGATCGGGCTATTGTAGCTGCTGCAGAGCTTTCAAATCGCTATATTACAGAGCGTTTTTTACCAGATAAAGCGATTGATTTAATTGATGAGGCATGTGCGATGATACGAACAGAAATCGATTCGATGCCGCAAGAACTAGATGCGGTGACTCGTCGTATAATGCAGTTAGAAATTGAAGAACAAGCATTGCGTAAAGAAAAAGATGAAGCTAGTAAAAAACGTCTTGAGCAATTACAAGAAGAGTTAAAAAAGCTTAAAGATTCATCAGAAGGGATGCGAAAACAATGGGAAGCAGAGAAAGAAGCATTGCAAGGCATCCAGAAAAAACGTGAATCACTTGATAAATATCGTCGAGATTTAGACGAAGCGGAAAGTAAATATGATTTAAATAAAGCTGCTGAATTACGACATGGCAAAATTCCTGCGCTTGAAAAAGAGATTCAAGAGATGGAGAAACATCTAGAAAATGGTAGTGAGACACGTATTTTGCGTGAAGAAGTCACATCTGACGAAATTGCATCAATTGTATCTCGTTGGACAGGTATCCCTGTAACAAAGTTAGTTGAAGGTGAACGTGAAAAATTACTGCGTTTAAAAGATACGTTACATGAACGGGTTGTAGGACAGGATAATGCTGTTCAGCTTGTTACAGAAGCAGTATGGCGTGCCCGAGCAGGCATTAAAGATCCACATCGCCCAATTGGTAGCTTTTTATTTCTAGGGCCAACAGGTGTAGGTAAAACTGAGCTCGCTAAGGCACTTGCTGCACAGTTGTTTGATTCCGAGGAGCATTTTATTCGAATTGATATGAGTGAGTATATGGAGAAACATAGCGTATCACGTCTTGTTGGTGCACCTCCAGGCTATATCGGCTATGAAGAGGGTGGACAATTAACTGAAGCGGTTCGTCGTAATCCATATTCTGTCGTATTACTCGATGAAATTGAAAAGGCTCATCCAGATGTAGCGAACATATTATTGCAAATTTTAGATGATGGGCGCATTACAGATAGTCAGGGACGAATGGTGAACTTTACAAATACCGTAATTATTTTAACATCCAATATAGGCTCTAGCTATTTAATGGAAGCACAAGAAGACGATGCTGGTGTTGAGGATTTAGTAATGGCAGCGCTGCGTCAGCACTTTAAGCCAGAACTTTTAAACCGAGTGGACGATATTATTATGTTCCATGCGTTATCTGAAGAACATTTCACTGCGATTGCTTGGAAATATGTTGAGCAGCTTGTAAAACGTGTAGCTGAGCAGGAAGTTACATTAGATGTTGCTCAAGAAGTAATAGATTGGGTTGTTGAACAAGGAGCAGATCCGCAGTTTGGGGCACGTCCATTAAAACGCTTTGTACAACGTTATATTGAAACAGCAGTTGCCAAGGAGTTATTGCGTGGCGAAGTACTACCAGGAGAGACTTTGCATATTAAAATGCAAAATGGTCAGTGTGTAGTCGAAAAATAACAAATAGAAAAAAACCTGTTTCGCATTAGGCGAGACAGGTTTTTTTATGATATTGATTAATGGTGGTCTGCAGCTTCTGGAGTTGGCTCGTTTGGAATGATTGCGCCAATAACAAAAATAAGTACAGAGAATACCAATGAAAGGATCGCACCAGTTTGGAAATCAAATGGTACTCCGATTACAGCACTTACTACGTAGTTTAACATTGAAACTAGTAAGAATGACCATATGAACGTTACGATATATTGCATTTAATTCACCTCAACCGAACTTTTTTATTACATATACATTATCATATCATAACATAAGTCGAAAAAAAAAGAACCTTTTATCAAAAAGTGGCGCATACAGAGCGGTGATTTATGGCAATTTTGTAACAACATTTTAGCTTGTCGGTAGAAGAGAATTATTTAAGCGGCGATAGAACAAGTTCTATCGGCGATAACAGAAGTTTTACCGGCGATTAAGAGACTTCAATCGGCGCTAACAGAAGTTTTACCAGCGATTGAACGACTACTATCTGGTATACTTAATTTAATTCACCTTGCACCATTCCTTCATTATGAGTTATAATTATGACCAGTTACTAATAATTGATAGTAAGAAAGCAGAGGGGTTGCTATATGAACGCAGGTATTATAGGTTTAGGCAGATACGTTCCTGAAAAGGTCGTTACGAATTTTGACTTAGAAAAAATTATGGACACTTCGGATGAATGGATTCGAACTCGTACAGGAATTGAAGAACGTCATTTCGCTGCAGATAATCAGGAAACTTCAGATTTAGCAGTGGCAGCTGCGAAAGATGCTATTGCAAAAGCAGGTATTACACCTGAAGAAATAGGATTAATACTTGTAGCAACTGTAACACAAGATCAAACATTTCCAAGTGTAGCATGTATGGTTCAGGAGCAAATTGGCGCTGTAAATGCAGCAGCGATGGACCAAGCAGCAGCTTGCGCAGGATTTATATATAGCTTAGTGACAGCAAAACAATTTGTAGAATCAAGCGCTTATAAATATGTCTTAGTAGTAGGTGTTGAAAAGCTGTCCAAAGTCATTGATTGGGAAGATCGCAATACGGCTGTTTTATTTGGTGATGGAGCAAGTGCTGCCATTGTCGGTCCTGTATCAGAAGGTAGAGGGATTTTATCATTTGAGCTTGGAGCAGACGGCACGGGCGGTAAGCATCTTTATTTAACGCAGCAAGAGACAATTGCGATGAACGGTCGTGAAGTATTTAAGTTTGCTGTACGTCAAATGGGTGAATCAGCAGTTAATGTATTAGACAAAGCTGGTTTAACAAAAGAAGATGTTGATTTTTTAATTCCACATCAAGCAAATATTCGAATTATGGAATCCGCACGTGAACGATTAGCATTACCAGCAGAAAAAATGTCAAAAACGATTCACAAATATGGCAATACATCAGCAGCTTCTATTGGTATTTCTTTAGTAGAAGAGCTTGAAGCAGGTAAAATAAAAGATGATGATTTATTAGTACTTGTCGGTTTTGGCGGTGGCTTAACATGGGGTGCCGTTGCAATGAGATGGGGAAAATAACATAGAAAATTGCTTGAGAGGAGTAAGACAATGAGTAAACGACGAGTAGTAATTACAGGAATTGGCGCTGTTACACCACTAGGGAATAGCATCGAAGAAACATGGGCAAACATCAAGGCTGGTAAATCAGGCGTTGGTGAATTAACGCGCTTAAATAAAGATCTATTTGCTGCCAAAATCGCTGCTGAAATAAAAGACTTTGATATTGAAAAGTATATTGAACGTAAAGAAGCTCGCAAAATGGACCGTTTCACGCACTATGCACTAGCAGCGTCTATTATGGCGATGGAAGATGCACAGCTTACAATCGATGAAGAATTAGCACCACGTGCAGGTGTATGGATTGGCTCTGGTATCGGTGGCATGGAAACATATGAACAACAATTTTTAACGTTCCAAGAGCGTGGCGCAAGACGTGTTAGTCCATTCTTTATTCCAATGATGATTCCAGATATGGCTTCAGGTCAAGTGTCTATTCACTTTGGAGCTAAGGGCATCAATTCTTGTTCAGTAACAGCTTGTGCATCAGGTACGAATTCAATTGGTGATGCATTTAAAGTAATTGAACGTGGCGATGCTGATGTGATGATTTCAGGAGGAGCTGAATCACCAATCGTGACGATGGCGGTTGCAGGCTTCTGTGCGAATACAGCATTATCGTTAAATACGGATCCTCAAACAGCTTCTCGTCCATTTGATAAAAATCGTGACGGCTTTATTATTGGTGAAGGTGCAGGGATTGTTATTTTAGAAGAATACGAACATGCAAAAGCGCGTGGCGCAAAAATTTATGCAGAAGTTCTTGGTTACGGTTCAACTGGAGATGCGCATCATATTACTGCACCAGCTCCAGAAGGTGAAGGTGCTGCACGTGCGATGACTCAAGCATTAGAAGATGGTGGAGTAGACCCTTCACAAGTTGGCTATATTAACGCACATGGAACAAGTACACCATACAATGATTTATTTGAAACACAAGCAGTAAAAACTGCTTTTGGAGAACATGCTTATAAATTAGCGATGAGCTCTACTAAATCAATGACAGGTCACTTACTAGGTGCAGCTGGTGGTGTGGAAGCCATTTTTACAGCACTAGCATTGAAAGAGGGCATTTTACCGCCAACAATCAATTTAACAGAGCCAGACCCAGAGTGTGATTTAGATTATGTGCCGAATGAAGCTCGTGAAGCGAACATTGAATATGCAATGAGTAATTCACTTGGTTTTGGTGGTCATAACGCAAGTCTATTATTTAAAAAAATTGAGGAATAAAAAAAACGTCAGCCTAATTTACAAGGCTGACGTCTTTTTTTAAAAGCTAGCGAATAGAAAAGAAAGTAAGAAGAAATAGAAAGGATGCCGTTTATTTGTTTCGTCTTTTTATATTTTTAATGAGCTATGGATTAATGATACTTTCCATTGGCAATTTAATTTTATATTTAAATTACCGGACTCTTGGTTATTCCTGGTCAGTTGTCTTTAAATTTATTATGCATACGACAGAATTTTATATGGCAATTGGAGCTTGTATTGTACTTTGTAGCGTTGTGCTCGATTTTGGTTTTGATCGAACAGCTAATCTTAAAGATAAGGCATAAATGTTACGGGCACCGCTAATTCTACTGCTACTTTTTGGGCCAAGTCTTCACCTTGCTTATCATGATTTTTCGCTAAGTATTCCATACCTTCGATAACTGAATCTGTTTCAAGATCAATCCATTCACCAAACTTACACATCCATGTCGTCAGATCAGCTAATAACACCTCTCCTAAAGGAAGCTGTTCTAATTCTAAATTAGCGCGACAATGGCCACACCATAATGGATCTGCACCAAAGTCACTTTCTAACAGTAAGGCTTTGATTGTTTTATTGCAATGTTCACAGTGCATATGCTAATTCCTTTCTTAGCGACGTGTGCGACCTAAGCCCATAGCTTGTTCCATGCGCTTTAAAGTTGCGCTAGCAATAGCATTTGCCTTTTCTGCGCCTGCATCTAAAATGATATCTAATTCAGAGGATTCTACAAGGTTATAAAATCTTTCTTGAATTGGTGTAAGATGATCGATAACTGCTGTCGCCACACCTTGTTTAAAGCCACCATAACCGATACCATCATATTTTTTCACTAAATCATCAATAGATACACCTGTAATAGCCGATTCAATCGTTAATAAATTTGAAACGCCAGGTTTATTTTCAACATCAAAAGCCACAATACCATCAGAGTCAGTTACTGCTGATTTAATTTTTTTCTCAATATCCTTAGCTGTATCTAAAAGCTTAATTGTTGCTTTTGTATTTGGGTCGGACTTGCTCATTTTTTTTGTAGGCTCTTGTAAAGATTTAATGCGAGCACCTGCTTTTGGTAACTGAATTTCAGGAATTGTTAAAACTTCACCAAAGCGTTTGTTAAAGCGCTCTGCAAGGTCACGTGTTAGCTCAATATGTTGCTTTTGATCGTCTCCTACAGGAACAATATTCGTGTTATATAATAAAATGTCAGCCGCCATTAATGGTGGATATGTTAAAAGTGCTGCAGAAACTGTTTCTTTACCATGGGATTTATCTTTGAACTGCGTCATGCGCTCTAGCTCACCGATAGAAGCGACACATTGTAGCATCCATCCTGCTTGGGCATGGGCAGGTACTTCTGATTGGATGAATAGTGTGGACTTTTGAGGGTCAATACCAGTAGCGATATAAGTAGCAGCTAAATTACGAATGTTTTGACGTAGCTCTTTTGGATCTTGCGCAACAGTAATGGCATGTTGGTCAACGATACAATAAATGGCATTCCCTTCATCCTGTAAAGCTGGGAATTGCTTGAATGCGCCAAGATAATTTCCTAATGTCACAATACCAGTTGGCTGTACGCCTGAAAAAATTGTTGTCATAATAAGTTCCTCCTCGGGGTTCGAAAAATAAAAAAACATCATGCGTCCTCATTAGATTTTACTAATGAAGGGACGAATGATGTTCGAATCCGCGGTACCACCCTGCTTGCCTAAAAGGCCACTTAGCTTCGTAACGTGAAGAGACGAGCTTTGCTAATAGGTATCAAGTGCTTACTTGTACGTTCACAAAGCTAACTCGGAAGTCCATTCCAAATGCGTACATGATCTGTTTCCAGCAACCACAGACTCTCTATACATGTATATTGCATATGTACTACTCTTCGTCAGCGTTTTTAACTACATTATTAATGTAGAGATAATGCGCAAAATGCGCTTTTCTTATTGCACCACATTATAGTATAAAGACTTAGCTAAATGCAAGCCTGAAAAGTCAGTCTTTAGACTGAATTTTTTTAGTTTTGTAAAAAAAAGCAACCTACATTTGGAAAGTAGCGTCATAATTGTACACGTCTAAGTGACATTATTCTCGTTTGTATTTTTTAATTGAGAACAACTAGTTTCCGTATATCCATGTTTAAAATGATGTGCTAATGGGAATATTATTATTAGTTCGTTGGACATGCAAAGGAATTAGATACTTTAAGGTAGTATTAAAAGACAGAATATTTTGTAACAAAGTCATTTACTATGCATTCTTTTTTTCCTTGGAACTATATTCAAATACAGCAGAGTGCTGTATAATGGAACTGTAGTTTTACATTACATTAATTCTAATTTAACAAAGTGGCTTATAGATAACGAAAACAAAGAGAAAGGATGTGTCAGTATGATAGTTACTTTATTTACATCACCAAGTTGTACGTCTTGTCGTAAAGCGAAAGCATGGTTAGAGGAGCATGAAATCCCATATACAGAACGTAATATTTTTTCTGAACCGTTAAGCATTAGTGAAATTAAAGAAATTTTACGAATGACGGAGGATGGAACAGATGAAATTATTTCAACTCGCTCCAAAATATTCCAAAAATTGAATGTAGATGTTGAAAGCTTACCATTACAACGCTTATATGAACTAATTCAAGAATATCCTGGCTTATTACGACGCCCAATAATTTTGGACGAGAAACGATTGCAAGTAGGCTATAATGAAGATGAAATTCGACGATTTTTACCACGTAAGGTTCGGGCTTATCAATTACAAGAAGCACAGCGCATGGTGAACTAAAATCCTCCTATATTGCATAGAATAAATGTATTAGGTGTTACAAATGCAGAAGCATGCATGTTGTGACATCTATTTTTTTATGTTTTACTTATGTAAAAACCTTCAAACAAAACTAATAATTAATAGGTAAAAGTCATATATTTCCCTAAAAGTATGTTAAACTTGATTTAATCTAAATAGTTTACTACAATTTCAATAATTCAAATATCTTCTTTGAAATGGTGTATATCCTTTTCATTTTATGAAAGAACAGCATACAATAGAATTAGAGACAACTGTGAACAAAAAAATTATGATTACAGTTACTCGATGACTTTCTGTGGTGTGGTCAAAGGTTGAAAAACAAGGGAGTATGAAGGTTAAAAACAATGAATCAAAGCATACTAATTAAATAATACTGTTTTTCGACAAATGACAGTGAAGGGAGATGAGGTCTAGTGGACATCGAACGTGTAAATGAAAATACACTCAAGCTCTTTATTACGTACAATGATATAGAGGATCGCGGCTATAGTCGTGAAGAAATTTGGTACAACCGAGCAAAGGGTGAGCAACTTTTTTGGGATATGATTGATGAAGTGAATACGGAAGATTATTTTGATGTAGAAGGTCCGATTTGGATTCATATCAATGCGTCGGAAGTAGGCTTAGAAATCATTGTCACACGTGCACATATTTTAAAAGACGGTGAAACATTAGATGGTCATTCACATTATGATGAACAAAAAAGTATGTTTGCCCCATTCGACGAAGTTGGAGAGGATCTTCTTAGTCAATTAACTCAATTTGGTGACATGGATGAATCAGAGTTATTTATGGATACAGACATTTATGTTTATAAATTTAAAGATATAGATGAGTTAATCCCCGTTGCAAAACGGATGACAGACGACTTAGTGGATTCCTCATTATTCAAATATGAAGGTTGTTACTATTTAGTAGTAGACTTTGCAAACGCAGATGACGATTTAAATCGTCATGATAAGAACGCAGTCATTAAAGAGTTTTTAAGCCCTTCCAATTTCACAATTCATCGTCTTGAAGAATATGGCGAAAAAATTATGGAATACGATTGCTTCGAAACTGTTCGAAAATATTTTAGTTAACATCTTTTAGCTTCTTATCAGGAACTTTCAGACTGTAGACACACTCAAAGATTTGAGTATGTCTACAGTCTTTTTTTTATGTGGTAAAAATCAAATTTCAAAGAAAAGCAGATATTTAGTTGGCTTAAAGGATAACTTTCTTTACAATGGGTGCAAAAAGGAGAAAGATTGCCATGTTAATTGCCTATACAAAGCAGCAGCAATTATTTGTCTCATATCAACATTCGAGAGAAGCTCTGCAAATGTATCGCCAATATCAACAATTTTTTTGCCCTCAATGTCAGCAGTCTGTTCAATTAAAAATTGGTCAGCTCAATATCCCGCATTTTGCTCATATTGCTAGCCAATCTTGTGAACGACGATTTTCAGAAGGAGAATCACTGCTCCATTTGCGAGGAAAAATTCAATTATTTGAATGGTTGAAATCACTCGGGCATACAGTAGAGCTGGAGCCATTTTTAACGACACTGTCTCAACGACCGGATATTTTACTACAAAGTAAACAACGAGCAATTGCGCTTGAATTTCAATGTAGCGCGATAACAAATGAAAACTGGCAGTTACGAACTGAGGGATATGAGAAAAATAATATCCAAGCTTTATGGCTTTTTCAAACACCACAAAACAGTTATACAACGCAAGCTATTCAAAAAATTAGAATTTCTCCCATCCACCAAAACGTTATTAGTTATTCATCAAATAATGTGCCGTATTTAGTTACATATGATGCGAGAGCAGCTAAATTTAATTACTGGACGAATCTTCTTCATGTTCACGGGCATACTTTTATAGCGAACGTACTCGATATTCCACTTGAAACACAATACTTTCCATTTTATGAGCCGAAGTCAATTACGTATGAAGCATTTATTGTTTACTGGCATATTTATAAAAGAATGTGTCAACAGTATGTGAAGCAACGCTTAATGCGAAGTAAAAAAGGCGTACAAGACCTTTTTCTACGAAGCTGCTATGAATTAAAATTTTCACTCAATGCGTTGCCGCATTATATAGGTGTACCTGTTATAAATGCAAAAGCTATTCCGATTTTTTCAATTGAATGGCAAGCAATCTTGTTGGATTTTTGCAGAAAACGACAGTTACTACCATATGAGATGAGTAAAGAAGAAATTCAATTGTTTCTTACGCTACTCAATTTAGAGCCTACAAATTTAAGAGTGCAAGCTATTGAAAACTATGGAAAACTGTTAGGGTATAGTTTCCTTCAAGAAAAATACAGTATGGAAATTTTGGGAAAAGTATATGAGCATTTGTATAGTCATTTAAAAGTTTAAGAAACCTCATGAGGAGGAAAAGGTAGGTAGATTATTATTTGCAATTGTCGCAATATATTGAGAAAATGTTTAGAGTAAAGGAAAGTCATATATAAAGGGGGCTGGCTCATGGCTAGTAACAGCAATCGAGTTTTAATGAGAAATGAAGTACCAGTAGAGTTAACTTGGCGATTGGAAGATATTTTTGCCACTGATGAACAATGGGAAGAGGAGTTTAAGAAGGTCGCAGAACTGGCAAAAAAAGCACCTAGCTATGCAGGTACTTTAAAAAATGGTTCCGATGCCTTATTAGCAGTATTAACTTATTACGATGAAATTTATCAGCGTACAATGAAACTGTATACGTATGCGCATATGCGTAATGACCAAGATAAAACGAATAGTTTGTATCAAGACTTGTATGGTCGTATTCAAACGCTAGCGACAAATATTTCAACGGCACTCTCATTTTTAACGCCTGAAATTTTATCGCTAAGTGAAGAAACAATCGAAAGCTATTTAGCAGAAAATCAAGATTTACAATTATACAAGCAATCATTAAAAGAAATTTCAATGACTCGCCCTCATGTATTACCTGCTGAACAAGAAGCATTACTTGCGCAGATGGCTGAGGTGACAGGCACTGCTTCAAATACGTTTGGTATGTTGAACAATGCAGATTTAGTTTTCCCTACAGTGAAAAATGAGGACGGGGAAGAAGTTCAGCTCACACATGGCAATTACATTAAGTTTTTAGAAAGTAAAAATAGAACAGTGCGTGAAGCAGCATTTAAAGCGATGTATGAAACGTATGGCAATTTTAAAAATACATTTGCTGCTACTTTGACAGGCAATGTAAAAAAACATAACGTAAGTGCCAATATTCGTAATTATGATTCTGCACGTCATGCTGCGATGTCAAATAACTTTATCCCAGAAAGTGTGTATGACCAATTAGTAGAGACAATTCACAAGCATCTACCAGCTATGCAGCGTTATATTGCTTTGCGTAAAAAGTTATTAGGTGTGGATGAATTGCATATGTGGGATTTATTTACACCACTTGTCCAGGAAGTTGACATGAAAGTGCCATATGAGGAAGCTAAGGATATTTTAGTGAAGGCGCTAGCACCACTCGGTGAAGAGTATCAAAGCATTGTTCAAAGTGGCTTCGATAATCGTTGGGTTGATGTTATGGAAAACAAAGGTAAGACTAGTGGTGCTTATTCATCTGGTACTTATGGTACAAATCCTTACATTCTTATGAACTGGCAGGACAATGTAGATAATTTATTCACATTAGCGCATGAATTTGGACACAGTGTACACAGTTATTACACACGTAAAAATCAGCCATATGTCTACGGGGATTACTCAATTTTTGTGGCTGAAGTAGCCTCTACATGTAATGAAGAATTGTTGAATGATTATCTGCTAAAAACAATAGAAGATCCGCAGCAGAAAATTTATTTATTAAACCATTGGTTAGACAAGTTCCGTAGTACGGTTTTCCGACAAACAATGTTTGCAGAATTTGAACATATAATACACCAGATGGATAAAAATGGGGAATCATTAACAGCGGAACGTTTAACGGAAGTATATTATAATTTAAATAAGCTCTATTTTGGAGATGCAATCGTAATTGATGAGGAAATCGGTCTGGAATGGGCACGTATTCCGCATTTCTATTATAATTACTATGTATATCAATACGCTACAGGAAAATCTGCTGCCACTGCATTAAGTAAGCAAATTTTGGAGGAAGGTGAACCTGCTGTAGAACGTTATATTAATAACTTCTTAAAAGCTGGTTGCTCTGACTTCCCAATTGAAGTGCTAAAAGCAGCAGGTGTTGATATGAATGTGGCAAAACCAATTGATGATGCTTGTAACGTATTTGAACAACGGTTAAATGAACTTGAAAAGTTATTGTTAAATAATTAATTTATGTGGCTGTAGTAATCTTACTACAGTCATTTTCTTTGCTAAGTGGAATAGGTCATTCTAGAAAAATTTAATTAATAATGATTTTCTTAGATTTACAAATGAAAAAAAGTAACCATCTTGAAAAAATACTGTATTGTAATCGCTTTCTATATGACAAATTTGTGAATCTAAAGCAGGATACATTGCTTAATTTATTATTCCATGATAAAGTGAATCTTGTGAAATAAATCACAAAACAAACATACACCCCTTTGTTTGAACGTGAACATTTCTCCCATCCCCTTTGTGAAAAAGAGGCGTCTCTATCTGTCGAGGATAGAGGCGTCTCTTTTATTTTAGGTCTTTGTTGCTATTAGCAAAACGTCTTTGTGTCTTTAGTAGTTTTTTTACTAACTATCTCTTTTACTATTTTTGCTAGTGGTGCATTATTTTATTGCTAAGACTATTGAAACAATCTTTCCACTATCAATAATGTTTTTGACGCACTGCTTTTTCTTAGCAGTAGAAAATCAATTAATCTAATTACCAGTTTTATAAAACAAAAAAAAGGATAGGTCTCTGTCATATAATGAGCGAGTTCCTAACCTTTTGGAATATAAGTATAATTGCATTATTTAAGACGCCATAGTGTAGCGTGATCTGTTTGAATACGTTCTATCTTTTGTTGAAGCATACGTTTTTTTAATTCACGTTCAGCTGCTTGTTCTGTTAATGAATAAATAAAAGCTATATCATTTGTAGAAAGTGTTTGAAACTTTGAAAACAACTCTTCGATCGTTGGTAACGTTTGGCGTATAAGTTGCTCGTTCATCATCTCTTCTAAAATATGTTCATAAACCTCATAGGAATAACTACCACTCACTTTTAGACCTTCATCCTCAATGCATTCATTGAAAAATACGATACTAGGTACTTCATCAACTTCCATTTCCCGCTTTATATACAAATCGCATTGGAAGGCGCGTGCGGCTTCTTTTGAACCAAAGTCTACTACAAATTCATTCATATCTAATTGAACATCTTCGGCTATTTTTAAAAGCGTAGCATAGGAATTTACATCTTGATGGTTCAGTACAACATATTCCTGTAATTTCGATAAATAACGAGCTCCTGCGCGTTTCCCCTGTAATTCTGCCGCCTTTATAGCTATAGAAGGTAAAACAGGGTGATTAATATCCAGCTCAATCCCTGATTCACAACCTTTCATGCGCTTGCTCAGACAATTAAGTGAAGAAAGCTCTGTGCTTAAGACAATGCGCCATGAGAAATAATGATTGTACTCTAGTTGTAGTTTACGAATGATGGATTGCATACTAAAAGCTTCAGGACAAAGTGGATCTACGAAAATATACAATTCAATTGGCTTATTAGCAGTAGAAATCGTCGGTGTTGGTTCTTGCAACATTTGAATATTATTCACGTAATAATTCCCCCTCATCGTCATTAGGTGTATTAATCATGTGATGAGCTGTTAATACTAAACGGTGGTAATAGGTTTCACGGAACTTCCCTTCCAAGCCAACTTCATCCATTGCTTCAGCCATACATTCTAGCCAAGCTTGGGCACGATCGGGTGTAATTGGAAAATTCATATGACGCGCACGCATCATTGGATGTCCGTGCTCTTCAGTAAAAAGATTTGGACCACCTAAATACTGTGTTTGAAATTGAATTTGCTTGCGTGCTGTCTCTGTTAAATCTTTTGGGAAGATTGGTATAAGTTCAGGATGCTGTGCAACTCTTTTATAGAACGCATGTATGAGTTCAGAAAGTTTTTCAGCGCCCAGCTCCTCATAAGGAACAGTGTATTTTCGACTCATAAGTAAATGCTCCTTTTATTCTTTATAGGAAGTATATCGTAAAGTGCAAATCAATATGTTGATGTACAGTTTTAGCTAATACTATGTTGAATAGAAAAATGTGAATATCTTGTGACTACCTTCATTCTATCAACGTCCATTCGTTTACACAAACAAAGAGCACTTTGGAAATGTTTTCGCTAGAAAAGCACAAATTTCACCAACATGGGTGAAATTTGCTGAAAAAGACCGTAATTACAGGTTTTATGCGATTTATACAGTGTAGTAATTCATCACTTTTTTGACATAATTCTGTGTTTCCTTAAATGGTGGGATACCATTATATTTTGTTACACGAGAAGCACCAGCATTATATGCTGCCAACGCAAGTGTTGGATCATTATCAAATTTATCGAGCATTTGACGCAAATATTTGGCGCCTGCCATAATATTTTGTTCAGGATCAAAGGAATTCGTTACACCTAAAAATTGTGCTGTCTTAGGCATTAATTGCATTAAGCCCTGTGCTCCTGCATTACTGACAGCCAATGCGTTAAAGTTAGATTCTTGCTTTATAACGGCTGCAATAAGCTTGGCAGGTACATTATAGGTAGCTGCAGCCTTGTCAATAATATCGCCGTATTTGTTTGCTCCAGCAAGTGAATTTGCATAGGCAGTTGATCCAATAACATCATCTGATACATAGGAATCAAGACTAGTGCTGGATTGCATTTTTGCTAACGTAGCTTGAATAGAAGCAGGTATATATACTGAATTTGATCCACTATAGAGCAATGATTGAAGCGAGCTATTTGTAGTTCCTCCAGACATGCCTGTTAAACTACTAAGCTGATCCATGAAATTTGTTGAGCTTGATGAGCTCATTCCAAGTAGACTAGATAATTTTGCACTGTTAGTTGTTGTGGCATCGCCTAACATTTCATCAATCATATCAGAAAATAATGAATTGCTGTTTGTGAAAGAATTGGATGAAGTATTATCTGTAGAACCAAGTGTTTGCAGTGCTTGAATTTCAAGCATCGTTCTTAAAGATTGGATATCCAATTAGTTGGTCACCCTTTCGTTTGTACTATTAAGTAAGTAGCTGTAATTATTGTTTCTTAATTGATTGTAGTGCTTTCATAAAGCGGGCGATTTTTTTTTCAGCAATTTGTTTTTCTATACCATATTGCTGTAGAAATTCGTCGAAGATTGCATTTCCTTTTATTTCATCTTTTGTTTCATATTCTACCTCATAATCGTCACACTGCAAATAAAAAGAATGATCAAATACAAGAAGTCCGTCTTTATAAGGAATTTCGACACGGTCTGTAGTAAGTGAACCGAACACTGCTAATTGCTCTAATGGAATATTGTGTATCGCTAGTCTTTTTGCAACTTCAGGCGCATAAAAGCCTTGACCTGCAAGCATTTTTTCGGCATGCGCTGCTGTTAATTCGTCCGTCGTCTCTACATGTACATGTTTTGAAGATTTTTCTTTTAATGTACATTCATAATAATTGTCTATTATTCGAATACGAAGCCCACTTTGCAATTTTCGAATAGCATTAGATGGTGTGTCGAAATAATGATTTGTTTGACGATGAATAGCATTTTTTTTGATTTGGAAATCTTCTAGCAATTGCTCATATTGTTGTTTGGTTAACACATTTTTAAATTCAATTTCAAGTTGTTGTGCCATGTATGCTCACCCTTTATTATTAGTATTTAAACTTGATTTAGCTGAAGTCAGCCACATATACAATTGATTCAGTGAAGGCTTAAACCCCTGCGGAATCAACTTTAAGGTTCCATGCGGCGGTCACAGATTTTAAGAAGAGCTTTTCAAGTAGGCCCGAAAATAATCTGGATGCAAATACACCGAGACGTAATAGATTTTTAACCATAGTTTACTTGTAGTTTTGCAATTACACACTGCAACTATTTACCCCATATGATAAAATAAGAGGAAGAGAACGACGAAAAGGGGACCCACATGTGCGTAAAATATATACAATAGAATCATTTTATTTTGAAAACCAGCAACTTCATTTTAGTTTAAACGACAATAATAAAAATTTACAGTTAAAGCCTGCTGCTCAATTAATTGCAGACTCTGATGATTTTGCTTTTATTTATTTACTTGATGCAGGAGAGGACTATCATTATTTGCGTTTTCCACTAACTAGTTGGGAGAATCTTGTACATATTTTACAAGCTAAGCAAAACCCAATGTTAAAAATAGATGAGGAAGTTATTGAACTTACAAATTTTTACGATGAATTGGAAATGCTCGTGTATAATATTGAAGGAAATTACAATTACGGAGCAGAATTTGTTCAGGCAGTGGAACAACACTTCAAGGCAGTTCTCGCTGAATAAAAAGACAAAACGAACAGACGGTATTGCTTTTGTTCGATACCGAATGTCGGGAGGTTTTAGCGATGGGACAATGGGAGATTTTTTTAAGTCCTTATAAACAAGCAGTAGATGAGTTAAAAATAAAATTAAAAGGTATGCGTTCCCAGTTTGGCATTGTCAATGCAAATTCACCAATAGAATTTGTCACAGGACGAGTAAAGCCACTGGCAAGCATTTACGATAAAACGTTAGAAAAAGGACTAGCCTTTGAACCTTCGAAACAACTTGGCGACGAGCTTGGCGATATTGCGGGTGTTCGTATTATGTGCCAATTTGTAGATGATATTTCGACGGTGACAGAGCTAATAAGGCAACGTAAGGATATGCGCGTTGTTGAAGAGCGCGATTATATCACCCATAGTAAACCAAGTGGTTACCGTTCACATCATATGATTGTTGAATACCCCGTTGAAACCATTCAAGGAAAAAAGGTAGTGCTAGCTGAGATTCAAATTCGTACATTAGCTATGAATTTTTGGGCATCAATAGAACATTCACTAAATTACAAATACAAAGGCATGTTTCCAGAGGAAATAAAAAATCGTCTGCAAAGTGCCGCAGAGGCTGCATTCCGATTGGATGAAGAAATGTCATCGATCCGTAGTGAAATCCAAGAAGCACAGGCCTATTTTAGTGAATATAAAGAGGCATCGAATCCTAGTTTACTATCAGAGAAGGAGCGTGACTCACAATGAAATTTTCCATTCAATCACGTAGAGATGCACAATCGAATGAATTAATGGAGCTAGCAAAAACATATTTGCAAGACTTTGGATTAACATATGACGAAGAGACGCCTGAAATTGTTGTATCAATAGGTGGGGACGGAACGTTATTACATGCCTTCCATCGCTACTCACATCTGCTAGATCAGGTTGCGTTTGTCGGTATTCATACAGGTCATTTAGGATTTTATGCGGATTGGAAGCCTTCGGAATTAGAGAAATTGGTGTTATCCATTGCCAAGAAGGATTTTAATGTTGTTGAGTATCCTTTACTGGAAGTAAAAGTGGAGCATCATAATACTGATTCCAATACTTATTTGGCGTTAAACGAAGCGACGGTGAAATCACCGGATGTTACGCTCGTAATGGATGTAGAGTTAAACGGGAATCAGTTTGAGCGATTCCGTGGCGACGGTCTTTGTGTTTCGACTCCTTCAGGTAGTACAGCCTATAACAAAGCTCTTGGAGGAGCTATTATTCATCCAACATTAGCGGCACTTCAAATTACTGAAATAGCATCTATAAATAATCGTGTTTTCCGTACGGTTGGCTCACCATTGATTTTACCAGCACATCATCACTGTGTTTTACGTCCAGTCAATGAGCAAAACTTTAATATGACAGTTGATCATATTCAAGTTACACAAGGCGATGTGAAATCCATTGCTTTTAATGTAGCCAATGAAAAAGTCCGCTTTGCACGCTTTAGACCTTTTCCATTCTGGGAACGTGTGCATGAGTCATTTGTTGCAAATGAATAATAGCGATACACGTTTTACGCTCCGTTTTTTAGCTGAAAAGGATGGCCAATTATTACGTGAAGCTTTAGCAGAATGGCAAATATCCAAACGAGCCTTAACAGCTATTAAATTTGAAGGGGGCTTATTGACGGTCAATGGTACCGAACAAAATGTACGTTACCCTCTTCATATAGGCGATCAGATAGAAGTAAAATTTCCACCAGAAGAGAAAAGTGATGGGCTTGCTATTGAATATGGCAAGCTTGCTGTTATTTACGAGGATGAGGCTCTGTTAGTGCTCGATAAACCAGCACATCAAAGTACCATTCCATCTCGTGAGCATCCAACTAAAAGTATTGCAAATGATGTTTGCGGCTATTTCGAACAACAGAGTTTAGCTTCTACTATTCATGTTGTGACAAGACTTGATCGGGATACATCTGGCTTGTTATGCATTGCAAAACATGCGCATATTCATCATCTAATGGGTCTAGCCCAACGCCTTGGTGAAGTGTCACGTGAATATGAAGCAATTGTACATGGACATTTAACAGAAGATTGGCAGTCTATCGTGGCGCCCATTGGACGAAAAGAATCGAGCATTATTGAGCGTGAGGTACGACAGGATGGCCAATATGCTCATACGGATGTAACAGTATTACAGCGTTTTTCTGTTCAAGGAGAGCCGATGACTCATATTCGCCTAAAGTTGCATACAGGTCGAACACACCAAATTCGTGTGCATATGAGTTATTTAGGTCATCCGCTCGTTGGTGATGATTTATATGGAGGGAGTCGCGAACTGATAGATCGGCAAGCATTACATTGCGTATCGTTATGTTTGCAGCACCCTCTAACAAAAGAGAAGCAATATTTCACTAGTCCGATAAAGGATGATATGAAACAAATATTAAATAATTGAGGAGGTGTTCGCAAAATCGGGCATCTCCTTATCATTTTTACTAAAAATAATTATCTTAATAGCATGTTAACAGAAAAATAACCAATTGTAGGGTATAGTATAGTAGAAAGTTGATGTTATCTAAAAAAAGAGTTTGCACAAACAGTACATGCACACTATTATATAAAAGGTAGATTTACATCAACGTATGTAAAATGAATTCAACGCTCGGAAGGAGGGGACAAGCATGATAGAGGAAAGAAATGAAAAGGATGATGTGCAATTCGACGAGGCACATTTACGAGGTATGCTCGAGACCAATGATATTACCGCATTCCGTGATGAGTTTTTAGAACTTCATCCATATGATCAGGCAACGTTTTATGAAAAGGTGGAGCCTGATATACGAAAGATCATCTATTCGTACTTGTCTCCGACGGAAATGGCTGATATTTTTGAGGCAATCGAATTAGATGATGATGAATATAAAGCATATTTAGCAGAGATGGATCCAGCATATGGTGCGGAAATGCTTTCCCATATGTATGCGGATGATGCCGCAGACGTTTTAAATGAGCTGGATACTCAGCAACGAGAAAGCTACTTAGGCATGATGGATGAAGAAACAGCTGGAGAGATTAATGAGCTTTTGAGCTATGATGAATATACAGCTGGTTCTATTATGACAACTGAATACGTGGCCATTCCTGAAAATTCTACAGTTCGTTCGGCCATGGCGATATTACGTAAAGAGGCACCGAATGCCGAAACGATTTATTATATTTTCGTAGTAGATGAAGTTCATCGACTTACAGGTGTTATTTCTCTTCGTGATTTAATTATTGCTGACGAAGATACACTTATTCGCTCAATTATGAATGAACGAGTTGTAATGGTACATGTTGGAGATGACCAAGAGGAAGTAGCACAAATTATGAAAGATTATAATTTCTTGGCGACACCGGTTATTGATGATAAAGGTGAGCTTTTGGGGATTATTACAGTTGATGATATTATCGATGTTATTGATGAAGAAGCATCTGAGGATTACTCTAAATTAGCGGGTATTTCAGATATGGATAAATTTGATACAAGTCCTTGGCAAGCAGCGAAAAAACGATTGCCATGGCTTGTCGTATTATTGTTTTTAGGTATGCTAACAGCGAATTTAATGGGGCAGTTTGAAGATACATTAGATAAGGTTGCACTACTGGCGGTCTTTATTCCCCTCATCTCGGGTACATCGGGGAATAGTGGGACACAAGCATTGGCTGTTGCCATTCGAGGTATTGCTACAGGTGACGTTGAAGAACATAGCAAAATGAAACTGTTACTTCGAGAGGCTGGTACTGGAATTTTGACTGGTATTGTTTGTGGTATCATTGTTATCGGTATTGTATATATATGGAAAAACGAATTAATATTAGGCATGCTTGTAGGTGCGGCTATTTGTGGATCAATTTTAGTGGCAACTCTTGCTGGATCATTTATCCCTTTATTGATGCATCGCATGAAAATTGATCCAGCTGTTGCATCTGGTCCGTTTATTACAACGTTAAATGATATTACGAGTATTTTAATTTATTTAGGACTAGCGACAATGTTTTTAAGTCAAATAGGCTAAGAACCAATTTCTTCATTTTTGCATATTGTAGGGAAAAAAGGGAAGTGATAATTGTGGAGCGAGAGCCACGCTTATATATAAAATCACCAACTTATTTCTTAAACATTTCCAAAATGCTGCATGAGCTTGATTTGGATGAAAGTACGTCTGTGTACGTAAGGGATCAATATGAAAACGAGTCGAGTGAAGACGAAATGCTGCCAAAACAAATTGAAGAAAAAGTAGAAATACAAGTACAAGATCAAATGGATGAATATATAATTAAACAGTTACAGTTTTTGGAAAAACCGTTTCGTCAGAAGGCCTATCAGCCATTATTAATAAGTTTGAAAGATGGCAGAAAGTTGAGTGGAACTGCCTCAGATATGCAATTAGATTCACTTATGTTAACGTCGAGGGAATTTAATACGCAAGAAATAATTCACTTTGAAGATATCGAACAAATATTATGGCGTGGGAAACAATTGCCAACATTATAAAAAAAGTGTACAGCAGAGGATGCTGTACACTTTTTTTTTATGTGTAGTGTGTCAAAGGAGAAAGACTTAATCACAAATCCCTAAGTCAACATCAGCGATACATTGTACAGCGCAGAAACAAGATAAATCCACAGTAATACAGCTATCAGTTGAGTTCCAATCATCTACTTTACAAATTTTCTTCATATTGACGCAGCAGCCATCACGACTTAATAAGTCAACTGTGCTTTCAGTAGAGTCATAAGTACATAAAGGTTCTAAAACACGTAAAGTAGCACAGCATTCATCAAACATATCTTCGACACGGAAAAATACTGATGTACATTTACATGGATCTGCTGATGGTGAGCTAAAGAATGCTTTAAATGGAGTACCGTCTTTTGTAATTAACATGAATACGCGTGTATCTGCTGCTGAACGTGCAGGACTTACAATCCCGCCTAGTGGTTCTAAGAAACAATTTGCTGTACATGGGGAACACTCATCTCGCACCGCTTGATTTTGAATATCTAAAATTGCACGAACTACGTCACAAACGCAGCCTGCTGAATGGATAGGTCCAATAGGATTTGTTGGTTTACCACAACCCATATCGTCACCTCCTTTCTTTCTAACTACTTCTACAATATGTACTTTTAGAAAATGGAATCGGGCTTTCGTTTACTTATTCAAATGAATAGTTTTTTTCTGTGTGGAGAAACTGAGAAGAAAAGGAGGGTAAATACTTGAGGTTATTAAGAATGATGTTGCCTCTTTTAGTCTGTATGACATTGCTTATTGGATGCACGGAAAAAGAAAAATTTATTGTCTATGGTTCTCCGCAAAATGAAGAAGAGCTTGAGTCCTTATTAAAAGAAGAAAAATTTGTTGAAAAAACAACTGTTATTCAATATGACGATAAAATGCTTGTAGCAGTGCAAATTAAACCAATAAAAAAATGGAACAAGACTAAATTAGAGAAAAAACTACAAAAGAAGTTTGATGAAAAATACCCTAACAAAGAAATTTTCGTTTCAGCTGATTATAAAATATTTTATGAAGCAAATAAAATAAAAAAGGATCAACTTGAAGATAATAAACTAAGCGAAAAAATTAATGAGCTAGAGAAGCTTGCAAAGGAGGAAACATAATGGAAAAAGAGCAATATCAAAAACTTGAGCAAAATATAACACCGACTCCACCCTACTTAAAAAATGCTGTAAAAGCATTCGTAGTAGGAGGTCTAATTTGTACAATCGGACAAGCAGTTTCTCTTTTTTATATCGTTTTCTTTAATTTCACGGAAGCAACTGCTGGGAATCCAACGGTAGCAACAATGGTGTTTTTCGCAATGATTTTGACTGGCTTAGGTTTATACAAAAAAATTGGTCAATTCGCTGGAGCTGGTTCGGCAGTTCCAGTTACAGGGTTTGGTAACGCCGTTATATCGGCTGCAATTGAACATAAATCTGAAGGTCTCGTACTTGGTGTTGGCGGTAACTTATTTAAATTAGCTGGATCTGTCGTGTTATTTGGAGTAGTATCTGCATTTTTTGTAGCACTTATTAAATATATTCTTGTGACGATAGGGGTGGTTTCATGGTAATCATATTTCCATCAAAACCATCGTTGTTAGCTGGTGGCGTGGTGGCAGGACCGTTAGAAGACCGTAGTACTTTTAAACAATATTTTGATACAATCTACGACGATGAGCGCTGGCAAATGGAAACAAATGAACAAGGCCATCGAAAAATGATTGAAGAAGCATGTGAAATTGTGATGAAAAAAGGTGGCATTTCAACTGGAGAAGTCGATTTTTTGTTAGGTGGCGACTTAGTTAATCAAATGACACCTACTAATTTTGCTGCAAGGGAATTAGCCATCCCATTTATCGGATTATTTTCAGCATGCGCTACCTCTGTTTCTGCTGTTATTGTAGCTAGCCTTTTAACTGAGCTTGGAGCAGCGAATTTATCAATTGCCGGTGCTTCAAGTCAGCATAATGCGATAGAACGCCAATTTCGCTATCCTATCAATTATGGGGCGCAAAAACCTCAAACGGCGCAGTGGACAGTAACGGCTGCTGGGTATGCGCTTATTGGAAAACATCAAGAAGACGCTCCATTTATTGAAGCGGCGACGGTTGGAAAGGTTATTGATTATGGAATGGATGATCCATTTCATATGGGCGCTGCAATGGCACCTGCAGCCTTTCAAACGATTAAGTCACATCTTGAGGACCGCAAGCAAGAAATATATCATTATGATTTAATTTTAACGGGTGATTTAGGACAGCTTGGCTTAAAACTTCTTAAAGGGATGCTTGTAGAGAGTGGCATAAAAAATGAAGAACTAACACTTTTACGCGATGCTGGAGCAGAATTTTACGGTCAAGATGAAGCATTTCAATCTGGGGCAAGTGGAGCAGGTTGTTCAGCGGCTGTTTTTTTTAGTTATGTTATTCAAGAACTCCGAGCAGGCACATATAAACGAGTGCTTCTTGTAGCGACAGGTGCGCTACTATCTCCACTTTCATTCCAGCAAAAAGAAACAATTCCATGTACGGCACATGCGATAGAAATTACAATGAAATGAGGCAAAAGCATGGTTACGACATTTATTTTTGCATTTATTATAGGAGGCATTATCTGTGTTATCGGTCAATTATTAATGGATGTTGGTAAATTGACACCAGCACATACATTAAGTACGTTAGTTGTCGTTGGTGCCATTTTAGATGGAATGGGTTTATACGAGCCGCTCATTCATATGGCGGGTGCAGGTGCCACAGTACCTATTACATCATTTGGTAACTCTTTAACACATGGTGCAATGGCGGAAGCAGAAAAACATGGATTAGTAGGCGTGTTAACTGGAATGTTTGAAGTAACAAGCTCAGGAATCAGCGCTGCTATTGTTTTCGGATTTATAGGAGCATTAATTTTTAAACCAAAAGGGAATATTGACTAGACGAATACCCCTCTCTAATCTGCAACTTTACATATTATAGGTTGTAGAAGGGAGGGGTGCTTTTATGGGATATCAGGGCTGGTGTGCACAACCTTATGCAGGGATGAATAGCTGGAACAATAATTATTGTGGAGGTAATAACAATAGTGGCTATGGCTCAACATTTGTCTTAATAGTTGTCCTATTCATTCTTCTAATTATTGTTGGTGCTACTTTCGTTAACTAATTTTCTAGCTATTAGTGATTGATAAAAAGTTTTATATTATTTAGGCTTTAACTTCAATTCTGTGAGTATATAAATAACTTACTAAATTAGGTTAAAGCCTCCAACAGTTGTCATAGATGTTTTGTACAAAAGCTATGGGCTACAAATCATTAGCGACAATGATGTTGAGGTGGAATTGATAGGAGGGGGAACATGCATCGCTCGTTTTTTAATTCGATTGAGCAAAAGACAGGCGTTTCAATGGATGAAATCTTTGCATTAGCAAATGCAATTCAACATGCTGATTTTACCAATGAAAAACAAGTAAGAAAAATTGTACGTCGTGTCGGCAAAGTGTCTAATAGACAAATCACACAAGAGCTTGAAGATAAAATAGTAAAGTCTATTATTCAAGATGGTGCTTCACTAGACTTCGACAAGCTTGCTAAAATGATGAAGTAATGCTGAAAGCTAGCGTTATTTAGTATATAAAAGAGCTTAAATAGCTACTTAAAATAGAAAACTAGCTTCAAAAAAAGGTGTTACGATTATGCTTTGGCATATCGTAACACCTATTAATTAAATTATTTTTTCCATTGCTCGATGTGGTATACCGGCATCCATAAATTCTGGAGATGTTACCGTATAGCCAAGCTTTTCGTAAAAAGGAACAGCGTAGCTTTGCGCATGGAGTTTTAATTTCTTCTGGTCAATGGAAGTCGCGTAGTTTTCCATTTCCTTCATTATTAGGGCACCCAGTTTTTTGCCACGCTGACTTTGCAAAATACATACGCGTTCAATTTTTGCAGTATGCTCTTCAATGCTACGAAGACGAGCAGCACCAACAGGTTCATCGCCCTCATACATAATGAAATGTGTTGCAGTTTCATCTTGCGCATCACATTCTAAATGAAGTGGAACACCCTGTTCCTCTACAAAAACCTTTTTTCGAACAGCAAATGCATCGTCATGTTCTTTCTCTGTTTCAACTATCTTAACGTTATACAAAAATTATTCAGCTCCAGTCAATCGGAATGTTTCATATGTTGTCCATGACCCATCTTCCAATTGATATAAAAGATGAATACGATCAATACTATCTTTTTCATCAACCCCTGTCATGCGGAGTTGGCCAAAAATATCATCATGCTCTGAATCAGTCATTTTTTGTGCAATTGTAATGTGTGGGACAAAAACATGTTTAGAATCCCCAAAAGGAATTTTTTCTTCAATCACACGATGGAATGCTTGTAATTGTTGAGTTGGTTCGATGCGGAAATAAATCGCATTTGTTGTTGGGAAAAACGAACTAATGCGTGATGCGTGAATGCTTAAAGGTGCATGATTGGCAGCAATGTCATCTAATTGCTTCACGATGGATTGAATATCCTCTTCCGTTGCATCAAAGCTGTCCTTTAACGTCATATGCGGTGTAATCTTTGCATAATGCGGATCGTAACGTTTGCGATACGTGTTCGCTAAATCTTGCAATTTTTTTGATGGAAAAGCCACAATTCCGTACTTCATAGTCCATTACCTCCCGTAAATAAACAATTTTTCTATCTAAGTATAACAGAAAATTAAAAATACGTAATTTGAATCGCCCAACATTAATTGAAATTTTCAATTAATGCACGTCTTAAATCAGGTTTCCAATATTTCCATGTATGATTTCCATCGAACTCTTCATAAAATGTAGAAAAGCCTTTGCTTAACATAAGATTATGCAACTGACGATTTGGTGTTAAGAAATCTTTTATAGTTTTATCCATTGTTACAACTTTATCTTCGTTTTTGCCAACGATATGATAAATAGAAATTGCCCCTGGATCTTTGAAGTGTTCAACAGCTTTCAGTACATCTTCATCAACATAAGGTGATTGCAAAATAACTTTTCCAAAAATGCTTGGGTACTTTAAAGCAGCCATTAAGGAAGCGGTTGCAGCCATAGAATCACCGATGACAGCACGGCTCATACCCATCTGGTATGTTGCATATTCAGCATCCAAATAAGGAACAAGTTCATGTGCTAGAAAGCGCAAATAGGCTTCGTGTTGTTCACCACTCGGAATATATTTATGACGGCGATCTTTAATATCTTTATATGGAACAAATGCAATGATTAAATTCTCGATTTCATAGTCATCGATAAGTTCATCGGCTAGTTTTGTAATACCTCCTAGTTGGAAATAGTCCTTACCGTCTGATGCGATTAAAATATTATATTTGTATAGTGGAGAATAATTAGCAGGGACATAAATATATAGCTCTAATTCCTCCTGCAATGCTTCACTATAGAATTTTAAATCTTGTACAGTTCCCTTATCCAATGATGACACTCCTTCATGTGTTTGTGACAAAATTGTACCATATTACGTAAGTAAAGGTATAATAGGTTGGGCTAGCGTTATACTAGCAAAAAATCTGAAATGAGGGTTAGTTATGCATGATAAAAGTATTCGCGTACATTCAGAAGAAGTGGCGAAAGCAGCTCAAGCTGCACTAATTCGTCGTGGTGTAGAGTTAGAGGACATTGCTGAAATTGTTTATGAAATGCAAAAATCCTATAATGTAGGGTTAACATTAGAGCATTGTATTCATTCGGTTGAACGTGTATTGCGTAAACGTGAAGTCCAGCATGCTGTATTAGTTGGAATAGAGCTAGATGAATTAGCTGAAAAAGGGCTATTATCATCACCTCTTCAACAAATTATCGAATCCGATGAAGGATTATTCGGAGTAGATGAAACAATTGCGCTGGGGTCTGTGTTTACATATGGAAGTATAGCTGTAACAACATTTGGACATTTAGATAAACAAAAAATCGGTATCATAAAAAAACTCGACACAGAGCCAGGACATCATGTTAATACATTTTTAGATGATTTAGTTGGCAGTATTGCGGCTTCTGCAGCTTCACGTATTGCTCACCGTATGCGTGACTTAGAAGAAGAAGGCGAAACATTTGCAGATATTGAGCCAGAAGAGCTTGGTCCAAAACCAAAACCACATAATGAAATTTAAAATATTATTTAAATAAAGAGCCTCTCAAAAGTTTTGGGAGAGCTTATAATGACAAAAGGTATCAAGAAGTTTCAATCTTGATGCCTTTGTTGTTTTTTTATGTTGATTAAAGTGAAGGGCGTCGACTCCTGCGGGAACAGCACAAAACGTAAGACGCAACAAACCGCGCGTAAGCGAGGGTTGCGGCTTACGATGTGCCCGCGGAAAGTGTGCGCCCGTAACGGAAATCAACGGCAGAAGTCTTTTATATTTATTTCGACTAAACCTTTTTATGCCATGACCACAAATTTTTTATTGAAAGTAGCCTGTTTTTCGTGCTTATTAAGTTGATTGAAGTGAAGGGCGTCGACTCCTGCGGGAACAGCACAAAACGTAAGACGCAACAAACCGCGCGTAAGCGAGAGTTGCGGCTTACGATGTACCCGCGGAAAGCGCGCCCGTAACGGAAATCAACGACAGTAATCCCCTTTGACGTTATAGTGTTTAGTAATTTTTATGACCTATTAGCAATGTTCCACCATCTACATAACTTGCATAACATAGCTTGATATTTTATTTGAGACGGAAGATTTTTTATTGGTAGAGTCATACTCGGAGTAAAATTGAAAAATTCTTCAGAAGACAAATCAAATTCATTGTGATATTAGTCGACTTTATTGATAATATAATTAAATAAAGTTTTGTAATAATGATGTAAGAAGAGAGGTACTGAAAATGAGTGACAAAGATATTAAAACGTTAATTACTAGCGGAACAATTATTTTTGCTGTTATTTTGTATTTAATATTCAGATAAATTTTAAATCTTCAGTTTAAAATAACTGAGGATTTTTGATTTTAGAGAAATAAGTGTATGGAATTTAAAAATATAGTTTAACTTTAAGGAAGTAGGATATTGAATTGAAAAAATTATTATTAGCTTTGTTCTTTTCAACATTGATTATTAGTGGATGTACAGAAGAATCTAGCACCGTAAGTGGTAAAGCTGAAGATATACAAGGAATTGTAGCTTCAACAAAGGAAACTGCTGAAAAGCATGATATAAGTAAATTTGAAGAATATGAGCTACAGGATGTAATTGACGGCGACACAATAAGAATAAAATATAATGGTAGCTCTGAAAAAGTGCGTTTTCTACTTGTAGATACTCCTGAAACGAATCACGAAACGTTAGGAGTACAACCTTTTGGGCCAGAAGCGAAAGAATTTGCAAAGCAACTACTAGCTGGACAAGATACAGTTTATTTAGAATTTGATGTTTCGTATCGGGATAAATATAAAAGATTACTAGCATATGTATATACGAAAGATGGAATTAGTGTTCAAGAGCAACTATTGAAAAATGGATTAGCACGCGTGGCTTATATTTATGATCCAAATACAAAGCATGTCGATTGGTTTAAATCCATTCAAAAAACTGCGCAACAATCTGCTATTGGTATTTGGTCAGTTGAAGACTATGTAACAAATCGCGGTTATGATAAAGAAGCGTATTATGATGCTGTGAAAGATGAAAATCCAACTAAAGCAGATGAAGATGACTCAAATAATACTAGCAGTAATGAGAGCTGTAAAATTAAAGGGAATATTAATTCCAAAGGTAATAAAATATACCATATGCCAGGACAACGGGATTATGACAATACAGTAGCAGAAGAAATGTTCTGTACTGAGGAAGATGCAGTGGAAAATGGGTTTGTTCCAGCAAAGCAATAAAATAGTTGAAGTTTTATGTTTTTAGATTTGAAGCATCGACAAATAAAGTAATAAACGTTCATGTAATCTATGGGTAAGCGCCAAATACAACACACCTTCAACGAATTAAACTGACATGGGACAATTATGGAAACGAATGTAGTTGGAGGTTTTTTTTATGAAATGATTAGAACGTAAGCTGTTATGGCAATCTCGTATTTAAGCTTTTCACATAAGTGGCGAATCAAGCCGCTTGGTGTCCAAAAAAACTTGGCGTAAATCCAATTCATTTCCGAACATCGCATGCCCAAATACTAAAAAAACCGAACGACTTTCCAATAGTCGTTCGGTTTTTTAAATTTACTTTTTACTTTTTTGCGTTTGTTTATCCTCCTCTACGGGCTTCGGTAAACCGATGACCGGGTCACCGAGTAAAGGTGTAGATAGGGCATACATGCCATGGTTTGAAAATGCCCAAATTAAATTTCGGTCCCATTCGACGAAAATGCCGTGTACCGGATTAGAATGGTCGCTTGTTGTAGTTGTGCCATCTTCATTTGGAATTTCTCCAGACATTTTCGGCACAAAGTATGCTTCGATTGTTGATTCTGTTGGGTTGGTTACGTCAAAAATTTGGACACCTGCATTGTAGAAGGCGTAAGGGATATATTGGTCGCTCGGAACACCTGGATTAATGGTTGCATAGCCACTCCGCTTCGGTCCAAAGCTGCCGCGACGTTGGCAAAAGTCTGTGAATGGTGCTGATTCTGGTGGTGTCGGGCGTTTTAACGTACTAATGATTTTAGGCTCAAGCGGATTGTTGACATCGATTGCGTAAATTTCCTTATAAGGCTCATGGCAGTCTTCGCTAAGTGGATAGCCGCTATAGTAAACAATGCCTGTGCTTTCGACTTTGGAAACGTCAATATTATCCCCTTCAGTACCGCTAACACTCATTGGCATGTCAATATGTGAAACCGTTTTCATATTTGCCGGATCGGATATGTCGACAATATAAAACCCAAAGCCACCCATTGCTGCATAGCCGTATTTGCCACCCTTTTCTACAGGTGTCGGAATAAATAGCGGCATGCGAGCACCCATCCATGTTGTTTTGTTGCCAGCGTGGGGGTTTTTATTATAGGCTGCTTCTTCGCCTACACGTTGACCTGGCACCCACCAAGTTGAAAGACGTTTCGGATTAGACGGGTCTGAAATATCAAAGGCCATTTGTGCGCCTGAGTATAAATAGCTTTTATACTCTGTATTGATGAAGGAATCATCAGGTGCACCTGCAACAAATAAATAATCTCCACCATCATAGACAGGTACGTCTTGACAGCCAGAGCCTTCTTGTACAAGGTCACTTGCATTTGCTTTGGCATCTAAAGGTGTTTCAGATAGCAGCTCCCATTCTGAAAATAATGGGCTTGTCACTTCAAAAATGCGGAATCCACGCAGCATTTCTTTTTCTTTAATAGCCTTAACTTGCTCAGGGTATTCATACTTATTCGATAGAACACCATAACGTGGTACTTCGTAACATTGAACGGCAATTGTTTTGTCCAACTTTTTATTGTATTTTACTGTCATTGGACCGAAGCGTTTGTCTCCCTTATCTGTGTCAATTAATTTATTGGCGATACGCTTGGCATTTTTAGGATCTGTAATATCGAATACATTGTACATATCTGTTTCAAGATCGTATAAATAGCGACGACCGTCTAGATCGAATGTAGCTTGCCAGCTATGTCCCCAACCAATAACGTATGGATAGAATGCTTCTACATTCATATTTTTTGTATATTGATTTTGATCTAGATAAGGCAAACTCCCTTCAAATGGTTGTGGACCTTCATTATCCGGTGTTGCGGCTGGGTGAGTGAAAATCCCTGTCTTCGCATCATAGCCCCAGCTGTCAGGCGCGGGCTCTTTTGGTTCACCTGGTAAAAGCTTTGTTGTGCCTTCCGTTTTATTTGGCAGCGGTGCATCAGGTGCATTTTTGTTCAGACCTGTGCGCGGTGCTTCCTGCTTTTCTTCTTTTTTAGCTTCATCGTTCGCAAAGGCAATGCCTAAAGACAAGAAGAAAATAATGGCCATCATAAGAAAGGCAAAAGCTGAATTACTCAGAAAAGGATGTAACTTAATTTTTTTCATCAACGCAATCCCCCTAGAAATCTATGAATTTTTTAAAGCGTAAGAGCATTTTACTAAAGACATGTAGATTGTATAGGTGACAAATAAGTTGAAGCTGAAAAATTGTGAAATTTAGTTGTTCCGGAACTAAATAAATACTACAATCATATATGACACGGTGTCAACTTTTTATTTTCTGAATATTTAGACTATCGTAAATTTGAGTCTTCTATCCTACCTATACGCTAAAATTAGATCTCAAACAAAAAAACAGATTAAGATGAATCTCCTATGGACTAACCTAATCATAAGACAATATAAAACACCTCTAAAATGGGCTTGCTATATGTAAAACATTTGGGAGGTGTTTTTTTATGGCGAAAGTCTTCAGAAGATAAATCGTAAAGGATATGAGGAAGGGATATAAAAATATTAGGCTACTTAACTCCCCTAGAATTTGGGAAGCAAGTAGCCTAATTGGGTTGTTTTCTATGTGATTCAAATGACTAGGTCAGTTCTTAATCTGGGTTTTTTATTTGTATAACCCATCGATATACATCGTTGTAATCGTCCAAGCAATATCCTCAATGGACTCGGACGTATCATCACGCACGAGGTCCCATTGGTGGTTTTCATTGATTAAAAACCATGAGCGTGCGACGATATCGATTTTTAAATCTGACCGTACTAAGCCTTGACTTTGCGCATATGTAATATCGCGGATAATAAAATGAATGTTCGTTTTTCGGATGTCATCCCACTTTTCATTCACGGCAGGGGAAAGGCTAATCGCTTCTGCGAATACTTTCATAATATCTTTATTGGATTTTGCCATCGTTAAAAAAGCAGTGACTTGATTCAGGACAAGCTCTTTTGCTTCTTCTTTGCTAGTAGGTAAGAAAGGTGTGTGGGCCATATCAAGAAATTCTTGCATGACTGTTTCCATGAGAGCAATTAAAATCTCGTCTTTTCCTTTGAAGTGTACGTAAGCAGTCCCATAACCAGTTTCTGCTCTCTTAATAATTTGAGTAATAGTAGTTTTTTTAAAGCCAAATTCGTAGAATAAGTCACGCGCGGCATCCAATAATTTTTGTTTCGTTGCGATAGAGCGCATATTTCTTCCGTCGATTTGCTTCGTTTCTTCACTCATTAAATGACCTCCAAGATATGACTTATTTTATTTATAATAAGCGTGCTATTGCTTGATAATCCAATGATTTATTTCATTTAATCATAGCCCATTAGAAATATTTTTACAAATGACGTTGAAAAAATTTGGTAAAAATAATATTGACACTATGTCAACTTTATTTTAGACTATGAACATATTCAGAAAATTTAAAAAATGGGGGAAAGAATTTTGGGAACTAGAGAAAGCGTTTACAACAAAGAGCATGCAAAACAATATGATGCGAATGATTCATTTCGATCATACCGCGATGAATTTTATTTACAATCAGGTGTTATTTACATGGATGGCAATTCCTTAGGCTTAATGTCCAAAAGAGCCGAGGAAAATGTCCATGAATTAATGGAATCATGGAAAGCATACGGAATTAAAGGGTGGACAACTGGTAAGTATCCATGGTTTTTCATTTCAGAGAAGCTCGGTGAAATGTGTGCACCGCTAATCGGAGCTGAGAAAAACGAAGTCATTATTGCCGGTTCAACGACTTCCAATATTCATCAAGCTGTCGCAACATTTTATAAACCAGAAGGGCGACGAACAAAAATTTTAGCGGATGAATTAACATTCCCATCAGATATTTATGCCTTACAGAGTCAAATAAAGTTAAAAGGCTATAATCCAGATGAGCATTTAGTACGTGTGAAAAGTCGTGATGGCAAGCTAATTTTAGAAGAGGATATTATCGCAGCGATGACAGATGAGATAGCGCTCATATTGCTGCCAACTGTCCTTTACCGAAGTGGTCAGCTACTAGATATAAAACGCTTAACTGCCGAAGCACACGCAAGAGGCATTTGCATTGGCTTTGATGCTTGTCATTCCATTGGGGCAATTCCGCATTACTTCAGTGAGTGGAATGTTGATTTTGCTATATGGTGTAACTATAAGTATCTCAACGGTGGTCCTGGTTCAGTCGCTGGCTTGTATGTGAATAAAAAACATTTTGGCATTCATCCGGGCTTAGCTGGCTGGTACAGCTCCAAAAAAGATAAACAGTTTGATATGGCACATTCATTAGATGTGGAAGAATCTGCAGGGGCATTTCAAATGGGTACACCGCACGTGCTGAGCTTAGCCCCTATTATCGGCTCATTAGAAATGTTTGCGGAGGCTGGTATCGAAAATATTCGTCAAAAATCATTAAAGCTTACACGTTATATGATGGACTTAATCGAGCAAGAGCTAACTGAGCTTGGCTTTTCAATTGGCAATCCAAATGAAGATGATAGACGAGGGGGGCATGTTTGCTTAGAGCATGATGAGGCGATTCGAATTTGCAAAGCTTTAGTTGATAAGGGTGTCATTCCAGACTTTAGACCGCCTAACATTATTCGTCTCGCACCAATCGCCTTTTATACGTCATTCGAGGAGGTGTGGGAAACCGTCGAAATATTAAAGGAAATCGTGACTGAAAAGCAATATGAAAAGTATGGGATGGAAAGAAATGTAGTATCTTAAACGACAATATCAAAGGGGGAAAATGTATGTCACAAGACAATCGTTTGCAAGATATCGTTGAAAGAGAAAAGGGATTAAGTCAGAGCTTAACAACACGCCAGCTAACGATGATTGCCATCGGGGGAGCAATCGGGACCGGGTTATTTTTAGGGAGTGGCTTGGCAATTGGCTTGGCAGGACCGAGTGTCATTATTAGCTATACAATCGGTGCATTAATTGCATTATTACTCATGGGCTGCTTAGCAGAAATGACTGTAGCTCATCCAGTGACAGGGTCGTTTGGTGCCTATGCAGAGAAGTATATTAATCCATGGGCTGGCTTTTCGGTACGCTATTCGTATTGGTTTAGTTTAGTATGTGCAATCGGGACGGAGGTTACAGCTGTAGCCGTTTATATGAAGTATTGGTTTCCGACCGTGCCTGCCATCGTTTGGATAATCTTGTTTGCAGCAGTGCTTTTGTATGTGAATGCAACAACGGTCAAATTATTTGGTGCTGTTGAATATTGGTTTTCAGTCATTAAAGTAGCTGCGATTGTTGGATTTATTATTTTAGCAGTATATGTCATTGTTGGCGCGGATAGTGGCACAGCTATTGGGACTCAAAATTATACAAATAACGGTGGTTTCTTCCCTAATGGGGTATGGGGCATGTGGATTGCTATATTTGTATCGTTGTTCAGTTATTTAAGTATTGAAATGATTGCTGTCAGTGCTGGTGAAGCAAAGGATCCGGAAAAAGCAGTGCCGATTGCGCTTCGTTCAGCCGTTGTTCGACTTGTGCTGTTTTATTTATTAACGCTATCTTTAATGCTAATGATTGTGCCATGGGGGATGGCAGGAATCGATAAAAGTCCATTCGTAAAAGTAATGGAAATTATGAATATCCCAGGAGCAGCAGCTATTATGAATTTCGTCGTACTTGTAGCAGCGCTTTCTGCAATGAATAGTCAATTATACATTTCTACACGTATGATGTTTTCTTTATCAAGAGGTGGCTACGCGCCGAAAGTATTGGGGAAATTAAATAGCAAAAACGTACCTTCAGTTGCATTATTTGCTTCTGTTATCGGTATCGCCATCGCGACAATTTTTACAGTTGTCAGACCAGATGCGGCTTTTGCAACGATGATTTCGCTTTCTAGCTTTGGTGCGATGTTTGCTTGGTTTATGATTTTTATTACACACTTGTTCTTCCGTAAAAAATGGAATGAAACGAACGGGCGCAAATTACCGGTAAGAATGATTGGTTATCCGTACTTAACAATTTTCGGTGCAGTCCTGTTAACGTCTGTTGTACTATCAACATGGTTCTCACCTGACTTTAAACCCACATTAACACTCGGATTCCCTTGGTTAATCTTTATTACAGCTTGTTATTTCTTGTGGAAGAAGGCGAACACGAAATCTCCGGTTATTGTAGAAGATACTACAGAGAGTTCGGGAAGCGGGATTATTTAGCAGTAGGCAATCATGGTAATTAAAGTCGGTAAGCGATTTCAACACGGTATTAAAATAAATAAAAAAATATAAATATAAAATTTTAGAGGAGTGGGTTTCGTATGGCAAAATTACAAGCATTTAATCTATTAAAATGGATCGAAGAAAATAAGGACTCTTTAAAGCCACCTGTTAACAATAAAGTGCTATGGGAGGATTCGGAGTTTATTTGTATGATTTTGGGCGGACCTAATCGCCGTCGAGATTTCCATGTCGATCCATCTGATGAGTTCTTTTATCAAATTAAAGGCGATTGCTTCGTTGAGATAATTAATGAAGGAAAGCGTGAAGTGATTACAATTAAAGAAGGGGAAGTGTTCATGCTACCAGCGAATGTGCCGCACTCTCCTCATCGAATTGCCGACACATTTGGACTTGTCGTAGAAAGGAAGCGGGCAGAGGGAGAGCTAGAGGACTTCGTATGGTTTTGTGAAAACTGCGATCAACAAATGCACAAAAAAACGGTGCAATTAACAGATATCGAAACACAAGTGAAAGGTGCAATCGAAGAATTTAATGGTAGTTTAGAGCTGCGCACATGTAAAAATTGCGGTCATGTAATGTCTGAAGAAGTGAGTTTATGGCAATGCGAGTAGATTTCCATACTCATATTATTCCAGAAGATATTCCTAACTTTGTGGAGAAGTTTGGCGGAGAGCGCTGGCCAACATTAGAAAAAACTTGTACATGTGGTGCGAATATTATGGTAGCAGGTCAAGTGTTTAGAGAAGTGACAGACCAAGTATGGAGCCCAGAAAAACGCATACAGGATATGGATGCTGAAGGGGTGGATATACAAGTATTGTCCCCGATTCCTGTGACGTTCTCCTATTGGGCGGAGGCACATGCGGCAGAGGAAATGGCTCGTATTCAAAACGACTTTATTGCGAATACGGTGAGGCAATATCCGAAGCGATTCATCGGTATTGGCACAGTGCCACTCCAAGATGTAGAGGTAGCTATTCGTGAAATGGATCGTTGCATACATGAGCTAGGGCTTAAAGGCATCGAAATCGGGACGAATGTAAACAGCAAAAATTTAGACGACCCAGCTTTTACAGCATTTTTCGAAATGGCGGAGAAATGGGAAGTGCCTTTATTTATTCACCCGTGGGAAACGCTCGGGAAGGACCGAATGCCGCGCCATAATTTTATGTACACGGTAGGGATGCCGAGTGAAACTGCGCTTGCTGCTGCTAGTCTTATTAACGGCGGAGTTATCGAAAAATTCCCAAAACTTAAAGTGTGTTTTGCACACGGTGGCGGCTCTTTTCCTTATATTTTACCTCGCTTAGATCAAGGGTGGAAAGTATGGCCGCATCTACGCTTAACGAGTAAACCACCGAGCTATTATGCGAAAAATTTCTATTTCGATTCTTTAAATTATGATCCGCTAAATCTTCAATATTTAATCGACCGATTTGGAGCAGACAAAATTGTGATGGGCTCAGACTATCCCTTCTTATTAAGGGAAATCCCACCGGGGAAAATAGTGGATGAGACACTTCATCTTTCAGAAGAACAAAGAAGGGATATTTTAGGGAGAAATGCCTTAGCCTTTTTAAATATCGAGATAAAGGAAGAGATCGAATCATGACACCAGAGGAAAGACTTGCACAGTTAGGACTTGAATTACCACCTTTACGTCCTGCTTGGGGAGACTATGTAGGTTGTGTAAGGACAGGCAATCTCTTATTTACCGCAGGACAGGGTGTGGATCAGTACCACGGTAAGCTAGGGAGAGATTTGACGACAGAAGAAGGCTATTTAGCAGCACAACAATCGATGCTAAACCTACTCAGTGTAGTGAAACATGAAATAGGCGAATTAAGTAAAGTGAAGCAATTTGTCAAAGTATTAGGGATGGTAAATTGCACGGAGGATTTCATTGAGCAGCCAAAAGTAATGAACGGAGCCTCAGATTTAATTGGGAAAGTTTTCGGAGAGAAGGGTAAGCACGGGCGCTCTGCTGTTGGAATGGCTCAATTACCTAATAATACAGCAATCGAAATAGAGATGATTATTGAAATCGAAGAATAGGAGGAGTGGCATTGATTAATGAAAAAGTAATCGAAGAAAAATATTTAAAAGATGCCAAACTATTCATTGGTGGCGATTATGTAGACGCCTTATCAGGTGAAACTTTCAATACGATTAATCCCGCTACAAATGAAATATTAGCATCCGTAGCAAATGGCGGACAAGAGGATGCAAAGCGCGCAATTGAAGTTGCACATAAAGCATTTGCTAGTGGTGTATGGAGCAAGATGCCTGTTGAGGAACGCTCGCGGATTTTATGCAAAATGGCTGATTTAATAATGAAGAATGTTGAAAAACTTGCCTATGTCGAAACGTTAGACGTAGGTAAGCCAATACGGGAGAGTCTTGAATTTGATATTCCACGAGCGGCTGCTAACTTCCGTTTCTTCGCTGAGATGGCGAAATATATGACGCACGAGCATTATGATCAAAGCAAGCATTTTTCATATGTACAATATGCCCCAGTCGGTGTGACAAGCTTAATTATTCCATGGAACTTGCCGTTTATGCAAATGACGTGGAAGGCATCTGCTGCTCTTGCTGTAGGTAATACCGTTGTAATCAAGCCTGCTTCATATACACCGCTAAGTGCCATCATGCTTGGAGAAATAGCAAATGAGGCGGGATTACCTCCAGGTGTGCTAAATATTTTGACAGGTCCAGGTGGTATTGTAGGAACAGAAATGGCGACAAACCCTGCTGTGAGGAGAATCTCCTTTGTAGGTGAATCAAATACAGGAAAAACGGTTATGCGTAATGCTGCTCAAAATTTAATCCCAGTTTCGTTAGAGCTTGGTGGGAAATCAGCTAATATTGTGTTTGAAGATGCTGATTTAGAAGAAGCAGTAGCAGGATCCATCGAAGCCATTTATCGCAATCAAGGAGAAATTTGCTTAGCAGGTTCCCGTATTTTAGTGCAGGAAAGTATTTATGATCAATTTTTAGATAAATTCGTGGCAGCTGTGAAACAAATTAAAGTTGGAAACCCGCTCGATATGACAACAGATATGGGTGCTTTAGTTTCTAAGGGGCATTTAAAGCTAGTAGATGAGTATGTGCAAATTGGTCTAGCTGAGGGGGCGAAATTAGCATACGGCGGTAAGGCTGTCGCTTCACTATCTGAAGGGAACTTCTATGAGCCGACCGTTTTGTACGATGTCAATAATGGTATGCGCGTTGCTCAAGAGGAAATATTTGGTCCTGTCCCTGTCATTATTCCATTTAAAACAGAAGAAGAAGCTATTCAGATAGCGAACGATTCTATTTATGGATTAGCAGGGGTAGTATGGACGAATGATTTACGGAGAGGACAGCGTGTGACAGCCCAAATTCATGCGGGCTTATTATGGGTGAATTGCTGGTACGTGCGGGATTTAAGAACCCCATTTGGTGGAGCGAAAGCTAGTGGTATTGGGCGCGAAGGCGGTCGTCATAGCTTTGAGTTCTATAGTGAAATAAAAACAATTACCGTAAAAAAATAAGGAATGAATAAACAAACAAACAAACAAAAGCTGGTATAGCAACCGCCTTTTGTTTGTTTTACTAAGGAGAGTGAATGGTGGTGTCAGAGAAAATTAAGCAATATGCCACACAGTTACTGACAGCTGAAAAAACAAAGCAAAGCATCGTTCCTTTAACAGAGTCGGATGCAAGTTTAAGCATAAAGGATGCTTATGAAATACAGCTTGAAATAGTAAAAATGAAGCTGGACGAAGGTCGACACATCGTTGGTAAAAAGGTTGGTTTAACAAGCGTAGCGATGCAAAAAATGCTCCATGTAGATGAGCCAGATTATGGTCATTTATTAGATGATATGGTGTTTGGAAATGAAGCTATTGTAAAAGTGTCTAGCATGCTCTCCCCAAAAATTGAAGCGGAAATTGGTTTTGTACTAGGAGAGGATTTAGTAGGACCGAATGTAACCTTTCTCGATGTCATGATGGCTACTGACTATATCGTGCCAACAATTGAAGTAATTGATAGTAGAGTAGAGGATTGGCGCATTAAATTAATTGATACAGTAGCTGATAATGGCTCGTCTGCAAAGGTCATCGTCGGGCATGAAAAGACGAAGGTAAATGAAGTGGATTTACGGACAGCAAGTATGGCACTTTACAAAAATGGGGAGCTACTTGCGACAGGGGCAGGGGCTGCTGCACTGGGACACCCGGCACACGCTATTGCTTGGTTGGCAAATAAATTACATGAGTTTGGCATTACACTTAAAAAGGGCGAGCTTATTTTACCTGGCGCTTTATCTGCGGCAGTTGTAGTAAATGCTGGAGATAGTATTGAAGCAAAATTTGGGGGCATCGGTACAGTAACGGTTCACTTTGAATAATGTGAAAGGAGAGAAGGATATGGGCAAAATCAAAGCGGCTATACTAGGCACAGGAAACATAGGCACTGATTTGCTTTATAAATTAGAGCGCAGTGAAGTGATTGAAGTTGTGGCGATGATTGGGATAGATTCACAATCAGAAGGTTTGAAGCGTGCAGCAGAGAAAGGGTATGCGACATATTCAAATGGCATCGAAGCTATCGTTGCCAATCCTAACATGGCGGCTATCGTGTTTGACGCCACATCAGCGAAAGCTCACGTACGCCATGCGAAAGTATTGAAGGAACTAGGAATTTTAGCGATTGATTTAACACCAGCAGCAAGAGGACCGTTCTTTTGTCCGGCAGTGGGGACTACGGAAAACTTACTCGATTTACACAATGTCAATATGATTACATGTGGTGGCCAGGCGACGATTCCAATCGTCTATGCGGTCAACCAAGTTGCAGATGTACTATATGGGGAAATTGTGGCGACTATTTCAAGCTTAAGTGCAGGTCCAGGGACGAGGGAAAATATTGACGAGTTTACGATTACGACGCGCCGTGGAATCGAAGAAGTAGGTGGAGCAAATACTGGAAAAGCGCTCATTATTTTAAATCCGGCAGACCCACCTATCCTTATGCGAGACACGATTTATTGTGAAGTGAAAAATATGAAAGAAGAGGAAATTCGCGACTCTATTTATACAATGGTAGAGAAAGTGAAGGCATATGTGCCAGGCTATCGTTTAAGACAGGAGCCATTATTTGATGGCAACCGTGTAACAATCTTTATAGAAGTAGAAGGTGCTGGAGATTATTTCCCTCCATATGCAGGGAATTTAGATATTATGACAGCTGCTGCGACACGTGTTGCAGAAGATTTTGCGCGGGCCATGTTAGAGAGAACTACATTAGAAACGCATTAAGAAAGGGGGCAGTATACATGAATTCGCAAGTTAATAAACCAATTCGATTAACAGAAGTGTGCCTCCGAGATGGCAGTCATGTCGTGGCACATCAATTTACAGAGCAGCAAGTACGAGATGTTGTGAGAGGGTTAGATGATGCAGGCATGCATTATATAGAAGTAAGTCACGGAGATGGCCTTGGGGGCTCCACTTTTCAGTATGGCAAATCACTCGTTAATGAGATGAAGCTCATTGAAGCAGCTGTTGCTGCATGCACTAAGTCAAAAGTTGCTGTGCTGTTAATACCAGGGATTGGTACTGTACACGAATTGAAGCAGGCAAATGACTTAGGTGCTCGCTTAGTGCGTGTTGCTACACATGTAACAGAGGCGGATGTGTCAGCTCAACATATGAGCAAGGCACGCGAGCTAGGGATGGAGACAGTAGGTTTTTTAATGATGGCTCATTCTGCACCTGTGGAAAAGTTAGTGGAGCAAGCGAAGAAAATGGAAAGCTATGGTGCTGAAGCGGTCTATATAACAGATTCTGCTGGCGCATTGCTGCCGCATGAGGTGCGTGAGCGTGTGCGCGCTTTACGACAATCGTTGCAAATAGAAGTAGGATTTCACGCTCATAACAATTTATCTATGGCAGTGGCGAACACGGTCGTTGCTATAGAGGAAGGAGCGACACGTATTGACGGGAGTGTGCGCTGTTTAGGAGCAGGTGCAGGGAATACTCAGACAGAAGTGCTATTAGCTGTGCTAGACCGCATGGGAATAGATATAGGTATTGATTTATATAAAATGATGGATGTCGCAGAAAATATTGTAGGCCCTCTTTTGCCAGGCTCGCAGGAAATTCGAAAGGGGAGCTTAGTGTTAGGGTATGCAGGAGTGTACTCAAGCTTCCTGCTTCATGCAGAGCGTGCGGGGAAGAAATTTGGTCTTGATCCACGCGATATACTTATCGAATTAGGTAAACAAAAAGTAGTAGGTGGTCAGGAGGATATGATTATTGATGTCGCTGCTGAGCTCGCAAAAAAAAGGGAAATTGAGGTGTGAAAATGACGGTACAAATAAATCAGCAAAAAATGGTTGATTATTTATATGAGGCAGAGCGTGATGTAAAGGAAGTCATCAAGCTGACAGACGACTACCCACAGTTGACGATACAGGAGGCTTATCGTATACAGGATGCTTTACTAGCACGCAAGCTAGAGGAGAATGGCACGAAGCAAGTAGGCGTGAAGCTAGGTTTAACGAGTAAAGCAAAGCAGCAGATGATGGGAGTCAATGAAGCGATTTATGGCTATTTACATAGTGATATGCTCGCACTAGAATGGGAAGCGATTGAATTTTCACAGCTTATTCACCCGAAAGTTGAGCCTGAGATTGCCTTTTTTTTAGGTGAGGACTTGGCAGGGGAGGCGGTTACAGAGGCGGATGTTGTAAAGGCAACGAAATACGTCGCACCTGCCCTTGAAGTAATAGATAGCCGTTATAAAGATTTTGGCTTTACATTAGCAGATGTTATCGCAGATAATTGTTCCTCGGCGAAATTTATAGTGGGTAGTAAGTGGGTTTCTCCTCACATGCTTGATTTGGGACAAATTGGCATGGTTCTAAGTAAAAACAGTACTGTGGAGCAAACAGGCTCAAGCGCTGCTGTATTAGGGCATCCTGCTACTGCCATTGTGTGGGCAGTGAAAGAATTAGCCAAGGTAGGAAAAGGCTTTAAAAAAGGCGATATTATTTTAAGTGGTGCGATGTCTGAGGCGATTTCTTTTCAGCCAGGGGATACAGTTGTAGCAGATTTCGATGTGCTTGGCAGTGTGACATTATCTTGTAATTAAACGACAGTGCTTCTTTCTTCTCAATTGTGAAAAGTCGATTGCAACCTCCTTTACTTTAAATGAGAGCATCTGGAAATGAAGTTTTATTTCCAGATGCTCTTTTAACGGTTTATAAAGGGAGAATCGCTGTTTAATGTGGAAACGGTCTTTTTATGAAACTGTCTAAATAATAGGGTTCAGTTCAATCTTTTTCAAAATGGACTTTTATTAGTTAATTTTAAATATAAAATTACAAGAGGTTTTCAATCATATTTAATTTTTGCTTTTATGATAAATAGAAAGAATTACAAAGGACATAACAGACAACAGACCGATTCCAAATAAGCTCGTAGAAAACGCATGTACAAAAGAGGCTTTGTCTAAGGTCGTATTCAAAGCTGTAGAGAATACTATGCTAATACCTGCAACTGCTAAGGAATTGGCTAAATACATGATTGTTGTAAACACCCCAGAGGCAACACCGACATGATTCTTAGGTATTTTACTCAGAATGGCATTCGCTAAAGGTGTTGTGGCAAGCCCTAGACCAAGGCCGTAGACGAATAAAAGCACTAAAGTATAAATTGTAAATAAATTATACGGCTCGAAAGCAAGAATGCCGATAAGTATAAAAATACAAATACTCATTGTCAATGCACCAATTTTTAATACAATTAAGCCGAATAAATGAACTATTTTTGATGATAGAATCGATGTGAAAAAAAATCCAATACCAATTGGTAAAAAGATCAAGCTTGTCTCCTTCGTATTATACTGCAAGCCAAATTGTATAAAATAGCTAAGGATAAAGAAGAACGAGAACATACTCAAATAAATTGACAGTACTGAACCAATTCCAATGACAAAAGAACGGTGCTTGAACAAAGATAGATCCACAAGTGGTGTTTGATGCTTTTTTTGTTTTGATTTTTCAACAAAAATAAACGAAGCAAGCATAACACATGACAGAATAATACAACCGAAAAACCAAGGCTGCCACCCATATGTTTGACCTTCTGATAATGGATAGATGAAAAATAATATACTAAACATCAATAAAATGGCGCCCATCCAATCAATATTATTGTTTTTCACAACAGTGGATTCAGGTATTATAGGAAGTAGTAATAGCACAAGAATGCCAAATGGGACATTGAAGAAAAAAACAATTCGCCATCCTCCATTAAATAGATTCAAACTGACTAGTAATCCCCCTAATATTAAGCCAAAGGTAAAAGCAATCCCAATGACAGCACCATACAAGCCAAAGGCTAAATTTTTCTCCTTCGAAGGGAAGATTTCTTGAATAATCGATAAAATTTGTGGTTGTATAAAAGCTGCTGCAAAACCTTGCACAATTCGGACGCCAATTATAAGTAATGGATCCGATAGCATTCCTCCGACGAAGGAGGTAAGAGTAAAAAAGAATACACCAATCCATAATAATTTTTTTCTTCCGTAGATATCTCCAAGTTTACCGCCAATTATTAGAGCTGTTGCAAGTCCAATCGAATATCCAGAAAATATTAATTGCGCTCGCGAAAAACTTGCGTGTAAGTCATTTTGAATGTTCGGCAAGGCAATTTGAATCATATAAGTATTTAAAGAGATTAGCAGTGTCGGAAGTAGGATAATCGCTAAGGCCAGCCATCTATATGCATAATGTTTGCTCGAGTTATTGGATTGAAGAGTACTCATAGATTTGGCTCCTTTTATCGTTGTTTAAAATTGAGTGATTGTCAGTCAATTAGTTAAAGCTTTATTAAATAGTTAGGGTTGGATGATACGCTATGACTAAGTTTTTAGTATGTTCATTTTGATTAATGTGACAGTCAACGTCATAAACTTTTTTTACTAATTCAGGAGTTAATAATTCTTCTGGCTTGCCGTGTGTATAGATGCGCCCATTTTTTAGTACATAGAGGTACTCACAATACATGGCTGCTATAGAGAGATCATGTAATGCAGCAAGTGTACCAATTTTTAATGATTGTACAAGGGATAAGATTTGAATTTGATATTTAATGTCCAAATGATTTGTTGGCTCATCTAAAATTAAAAACTGGGGCTCTTGTGCTAAAGCACGTGCAAGAATAACACGTTGTTTTTCACCACCAGAAAGATAGGAGAAATGCTTTGAAGCATGATGTTCCAAGTTCACCTTTCGTAACACATTATCTACAAGATCATAATCTTGGTTTGTGTCAGATTCCATTATCTTTTTATGTGGAGTTCTTCCCATCAACACCATGTCACGTACAGTAAAGTCAAAATTTGCATTGTTAAATTGACCAACAACACCCAGTCTTCTTGCAATTGCTTTAGGGGAGGCTTTTACTATATCTAAATCATCTAAGAAAATCATGCCTGTTGTCGGCTTTGTTACTTTATAAATGTTTTTTAACAATGTCGATTTTCCACAACCATTTGGTCCGATGATTCCGACAAATTGCCCTTCTTGCACCCTTAACGAAACATCTTTTATAATGTCAACATCAGATACCGAGAAGGATACATTTTGTACTGTTAATTCCATACTAATTACCTCCAAAACCATATTTTTTTTTTATTAACATGTGCATAAAAACTGGAGCTCCTAATAATGATGTCACAATCCCAATCGGTAATTCGCTATTTGGAATAATTGTTCTTGCTAGTAAGTCTGTCCAAGTTAAGAAGATAGCGCCGACTAATATGACAGTGGGTACTAAATAACGATGATTAGAACCTGTAAAGATTCGCACTATATGAGGAATAATGAGACCGACAAATCCAATAATTCCACATATCGATACAATAACACCTGTCAAAATAGCAGTAATGACTAAATAGACTCTTCTATAAATATTTAAGTTAATGCCTAATGACATTGCAGCATCGTCTCCCATAAGCATTGCGTTCATAACACGCCATTGTGATAAAAAGAATAGGCCTACAATCGTAACGATTGCAGCAATCAACGGTAAGTCCTTCCAATCAGCAGAAGCTAAACTTCCCATCGTCCAAAATGAAACAGAACGGACGCCTTCAGCGTCTTTGGCAAAATATATGAATAAATTTGATAGAGCTGTGAATAAGGCATTGACCACGGTACCCGCTAGAATGAGTTTAATGACCGACATTTTTTCTCCGACACTTGATAACAGTAATACTAGAAATGTTGCAAGTAAAGCACCTAAAAATGCCCATACAATTAAGTCGAATTCTCCAAAGAAACCGCTAAAGCGATGACCTAGAATAATCGAAAATGTTGCACCTAGTGAAGCACCTGAAGAGATGCCGAGAATATAAGGATCTGCAAGTGGGTTTTGTATCGATGCTTGCATTACACTTCCACAAAGAGCTAAACCTGCACCTACTATTAATGCTAGTAAAATTCTTGGAGTGCGAATTTGCCAAACGATTTCGAATGTCATTTTAGAAATAACTGTATCAACATGACCAATATTGATCCCTGTAAACTGATACAAAAGAATTTTACAAGAATCGAGAAATGGAATGCTTACTTGTCCAATAGAAGCGGAAACAATCATTGAGACGAAAACTAGTCCTATCAATAATAAAAGAAGCACGGAGAAAGGACGTTTACTATTCACCATCATTTACTACTCCAACAAAAACATCAGGATGAATGAATTTAGCGACCTGTTCATATAAGTCAGCAAGTTCAATACCACCATTGATAGCCCCAGTATATTCAGCAACCATAACGTCTTTATTTTGGATTGCTTTTATATTTTGCAGTTTTTTATCATTGATCAAGTTATTTTTCGTTTTTTCTTGGTCGGGTTGTTGAAATTCTGTGATAATAATTTTATCTGGGTTTGCTGCTATTATCGCCTCTGTTGAAAGTTCGATATAGTCTTCTTTGGATAGCTCAATATATTCAGCTCCAGCACCTTCAATCATTTCATCAATAATTGCCCATTTAGGTGAGTAATAGAAATACTTTCCACGTGCTCCACTAACTAATAGAACATTAGGGTGATCTTTAATAGTTTTAGCCTTTGCAGTAATTTTATCAATACGAGCTTGTTGCTCTTTCAAGTATTTATTAGTTTGATTTTCGATATCGAATACTTTCCCGAATGTTTTGATTTCATCAAAATAAATGTCGATACTACGTCCAATTGTAAAGTTTGTAGAAGAAACAACAGGAATCCCACGATTGCTCCAAGAAGGGATGCTCCCAATTAGTTCCTCTCGAAATGCAGAGGCAATAGAATAAATTAAGTCAGGTTGTAGCGCTATAATGGATTCTTTTGAGGGCCACATTTCACTAACTAAATGCATTTTCTCAATCTCTTCCGTAAAATTTGAATGGGCTTGATCATTATAGGCAAATCCAACGACTTTATTTTGTTGTCCAAATTTAACCATTAATTCTGCGACTGCTGATCCAATAATCATTACTTTCTCAGGAGCTTGGTTAATTGTCTGAGTGACTTTTTCCCCCTCATATGTATGAACATCAAATGACATTGGATACTTTCCGCTATTGCTGATGTTCGTCACTTCTTCAGATGATTTTCCCTCTGATTGTGAGCAACCTGTAGTAACTAAAATGAATGAAAATAATAATAGACATAGAGATTTTTTAAACATTTGAATCCTCCTAATATTTTTTTGACCGACAATCACTCAGTATAATTAAATATAAAGTACATTCATTTCTTTTTCTTAATTTGACTAGTTATTAGTCAAATGCTTAAATTAAAAAAGGGGGTAGTACAAGCGATGGTTAGAGTAACAAAGAATGCATCAGAACGGCGAAATGAAATATTAGATACCGCAGAATCTCTTTTTAGCCAAAAAGGTTATGAAAAAACTTCAACGACTGATATTACTAAAACGTTGGGAGTAGCACAGGGCACACTGTATTACTACTTCAAATCAAAAGAAGCCTTGGCAAATGCATTGATTGATAGACAGCTAAAAGTGATAAAAGAGCATTTTATCGAAGTAATTTATGACGAAACACTTTCTGCTTATGAAAAAATAGCTTGGATTTTTGTATACGAGCTTGATGATCCAACAGGGCATGTTGAAATTTTTAAGTATTTACAACACGATAGTAATGCTATCCTTCGTCAAATATTACATGTACAAACAATTTGCCAATTCACACCAATTTTAGCTGATCTAAATATTCAAGGTAATGAAGAGGGTATCTTTCATATTGATAATCCAACACTAGTAGCAGAATTTTTCCTTTCAACAATCCATCATTGGGTTGATTCATCACTATTCAAATGGAATTCACAAGAACGTATCGCAAGGATTGAAGCGATTCAATCCACATTTGAACATTTATTTGGCGTTCCTAGTGGAAAGTTTGATTTAGCTCTTTTAAGAGAAACTGTGAAAACTAAATTTAATTACTGAGTGAAAAACATCTTGATTGATAATCAATATCAATTAAGATGTTTTCATTATAATTATTGACTGACAACCTGTCAAATTAATTTTACAAGCGAAATATTTGCAGAAAAACGACTAGTGGAGGAACAAAGCCTTTCGATAATAGGGTTGAGTGCCAACGAACTGAAAACCAACCATAGTTCTTTTAAACTTTTAAAAACAAGCAATTTACAGCAAGTTCCTCAGTTACATGGGGAATAGCATGACAGAGAGCCTAGTGTAATCTTGTCCATGAACTGCTTCCTTTACTAGTGGATTTGGACGTATTAACATCTGACTTCATTCAATGAAATGGGCTTTTTTATGCACAATGAAATTGATTAATATTTATAGAAATTTCGAAATTTAATTTATTTTAATGTAACGCCAGTAATACATATAGATTTTCAGATTTATGTATTGCGCCTACAATTGCTTGTGATGAGTCTCGTAGAGTGCATGTTTCTTTCCTACTGGTTTGACCGAATCCTATCCCACATGTGTACTAAATCATCATTCAGCAAACCTGATTAGACAATAATGCATATTAGTATTTGTGATTTGTGTATTTGTATTTGTTCCAGACCTTGTTAAACTATAGTTTATAATGCGAATCTTTATTAATTAATATCCTTTTAGTAGCAACATCTGATTAGAGTATTTCATGGGCGCAAAACTATTTTTACTTTAATAGCTTCAGTCATTGTATTGGCTGAGCAATGGTCGTGCTGGCGGGAATATTGTCAGTGAAAGTAGACCAGATGTACAATGTTTGGATAGGGAGCAGGTGTATTATCATGATAGACTTAGATAAATTAGCCGAGATATTTGCTAGAGGTTTTTATGATATAGAAGGTGTCCACCGTTTAGTGATCCAGCCGAAAAGTATATTAAGTGAATTTAGAACCGTCCGCCATGGATTTCTTTTTGTAATTCGTGGGGAGGCTAGAATGCGTGTGAATGGAACTGTCTATGAATTACATCCTGGCTCAGTAATTCACGTGGCTCCAAGCATGCAAATGGACGCGCAAGTTATAGGTCAATCAGAGTACGAGTACTATTTACTGTTTTATAGATTTGACAAGTTAGACGAAATATATAGCGTTAATGAATGCGACTCCCATTTCAAACTGGAGGCGGGAGCAAATCCGAGAGTACTAGAATTGCTTATTATGCTGCACCAGAATGCCAATACACTTAGTGGTATTGGGAAGCTTCGTGTCAAAGAATTATTTTTAAGTGTCATGCATCAAGTGTTGGTGGGTTGCAAGCTTCGAGTGATTGGCAGTTCTCCAAGTGAAAAGGTAATAGAGGAGGCTATTGCATACATACACAGGCATTATATGAACCCGTTAACACTCCATGAATTGGCGGAGCTACATGCAATGAATACCAAGCGCTTCTCATATTTCTTTCACAAATATACTGGGCTTCGTCCAATCGACTATCTTATCAATTATCGTATGGAAAGAGCAAGTGACTTACTTAAAGTGGGGAATTTCGCCATCAACGATATTGCTATCAGTGTCGGATATGCCAATCCGCTTTATTTCAGTAGAGTGTTTAAAAAGAAATTTGGTGTGTCTCCTTCCGCATACACACATAAATTAGATAATCGTATAAATTGAGTGACTGATTTATGTTTTACGCCTGCAACTGGTGATGAACCTAGAGTGCAGGCTTTTTCCCCTTTGTCTTATTATTTCCTTCCAGAGCCCTATCCTACAAGTGGCTAAATTATCTTTCAGCAAAACTAGATTAGATAATAATACATATCGTATTGGTGATTTGTGTATTTGCATTTGTTGCAGACCTTGCTACACTATGGTTGATAATGAGAATCATTATTAATTAATAGCCTTCTAGAAACAACATCTGATCAGAGTATTTCATGGGTGCAAAACTATTTTTACTATATAGAAAGGGTTGGTAATATTGACGACAAATAGACAATTATGTATTGGATTAGTCTTATCTACTTGGGTGAAAGGAGGCGACTGGCGGCGCCCAGACAGCGGTGTGGAAAAAATGGATTCAATTGACCCTTACATTGATTTGGCAAAGATGGCGGAGAAGACAAAGCTCGATTTTCTTTTCAGGGCGGATTATCTTTTTGTTAGTCCACAGATGCTTGGCGATTCTGCTAATTTTGGTAGCCCTGACCCCACTATGATATTTGCAGCGATTGCTCGTGAAACTGAGCGGATCGGTCTAGTAACGACTATTTCTACCACTTTTAATCCACCATATGTTGTTGCTAGACAGCTTCAGACTTTGCATTGGCTGAGCAATGGACGTGCTGGCTGGAATATTGTCACTTCTATTGAAGGTGCCGAAAATTTTGGTGAGTCACCTATGCCTTCTTCCAAAGAAAGATATGCGAAAGCAATTGAATTTACTGAGGTCGTACGTAAACTCTGGGAAAGTTTTCCGAAAGAAGCCATTGTTATTGACCGTGAGACAGGTATATTTTCCGATAAGGATAAAGTTTCTCCAATTAATCATTCAGGTGAGTTTTTTAGTGTTAAGGGACCACTTACTTTGCCTGCTCATAAATCGGGACCAATTCCATTATTTCAAGCAGGTGCGTCGGACACAGGACGAAATTTTGCCTCTTCAATAGCAGATGCTATTTTTGCTGCGATGCCAGACCTTGAATCGGGAGTAGAATTGCGAAATGATCTGAGAAGAAGAACTATTGAGCATGGACGTGATCCGGACACCATAAGAGTTTTGCCAGGTTTATATTTTTTCTTGGCTGAAACTCGCGAGGAAGCCCATGAATTACATAAGGCGGCACACGCACATTTGACTATTGAGCGCAGACATGCATCGCTTAAATCAGTACTGGGTCTTGATTTGAGCAGCTTTGCTTTGGATCGTCATGTAACTTCCGATATGCTTCCCGATCCGAATCAGCCAGTCCGCAGCCGAACACATGCAGAGCTGTTGCGCCGGTATATTACAAATCATCAGCCTACAGTGGAAGAGGTATTGGCAAGGCCGGAGGTTGTCGGGTCTGCTCACTGGGTTTCCGTTGGAACGGTTGAAGACGTTTTGAAAGATATAATTGAGCGATTTGAGGCTGGAGCTATTGACGGATTTATAGCTATTCCGGGTGGTTCAGAAAAATCTTTGAAATTATTTTTTGAAAAGCTGATGCCGCAGTTGGTTGAAAGAGGCTTGTTCAGAAGTGAATATACGGGTGTCACTTTGCGGGACCATTTAGGGATTAATATTACTGATCATTAATATAGGGGTACTTTTGAAAAGGGTTTAGGAGAAAAATGAACAAAAAAACTTATAACAAAATAAAATTTTAGGTGGATTATTCATGTCATTAACAGTAGAAACACAGCAAACAAAAGTGATAAAAACTACTCCAATATTAATTTCTTTCTTAATTGCTGGTTTCATTGGATTATTCAGTGAAACGGCTTTAAACATGGCTCTCGGAGATTTAATACAAGTATTTTCTATTAGTTCTTCCAAGGTACAATGGCTGACAACAGGTTATTTATTGACCTTGGGAATATTAGTTCCTGTCACGGGTCTCTTACTTCAATGGTTTAGTACACGTCAAATATTTATTGTGTCATTGATTTTTTCAATTATTGGGACACTAGTCGCAGCTCTTGCACCAAGCTTCGGAATATTAATGTTTTCTCGAGTGATTCAGGCTATAGGTACTGGATTATTGTTGCCTCTGATGTTTAATTCGATCTTATTGATTTTTCCCATCCATAAACGAGGTGCAACAATGGGACTAATAGGGTTGGTCATTATGTTTGCACCTGCAGTTGGACCCTCAATCTCAGGACTAATTCTAGAAAAACTGACTTGGCATTGGATTTTCTGGGTTTGTCTACCGTTTTTAATTCTTGCGTTGGTATCGGGTATCGTGTATATGCAGAATGTATCAACCATAACTAAACCTAAAATTGATATATTATCTATTGTTCTATCTTCGATTGGTTTTGGCGGGATTGTCTATGGTTTTAGCAGCGCGGGTGAGAATGGCTGGGGAAGCGCGATTGTAATCACGATGATTATAATGGGTCTTACTGCACTTTCCTTGTTTTCTTGGCGACAATTAAAAATGGATAAACCGATGCTTGATTTACGTGTATTAAAATATCCAATGTTTACTCTAGGTTTATTGTCCGTATTTATTTGCTTCATGGTAATAATGTCCACAATGATTTTGTTGCCATTATATTTGCAAACGGGACTAGCATTGACTGCATTCACTGCGGGGCTTGTTTTGTTGCCAGGTGGTGTGCTAAATGGATTAATGTCCCCAATCACAGGTCGTATCTTTGACAAATTCGGACCAAGAGGACTTGTTATACCTGGATTTGCAATCATGCCTATCATGTTATATATCATGTCAAACGTAACCATTGAAACGTCGGTTAGTATGGTGATTGTGATGCATTCCATTCTATTTATAGGTGTATCAATGGTTTTGATGCCTGCTCAGACAAATGGACTAAATCAATTACCTAAAAATCTTTACCCAGATGGGACTGCTTTAATGAATACATTACAGCAAATGTCGGGAGCAATTGGCACTGCAGTTGCAATTACGATTATGTCCGCTTCTCAGAAAAGAAATATGAACAATATAACTGATCTATCAGACCCCTCTTCAATTGGAGCTTCATTAACAGCGGGAGTACAGGACTCCTTTAGATTCACTCTAATTATAGCTATGATTGGTTTAGTTATTTCCTTCTTCATCAAATCTTCCCGTGTTAAATAGGGCTTACTGAATAATTTAAAACTCTCATTTCACGACTCAAAACAAAAATAGAAAAACATCTGCAAATCCTGTATTGTTGTAAGTCCTAATCAAACAAAATGTTTAGTGAATCTGTTGCAAGGATAATAAATACGTAGTAAATTCAATAAATAACTTTTGCTCATTTTTATTCATTAAAATAAGCAAATAGAAACTACTTGTCTATTCAAGAAAAAGCTATGATTATGGAATGTTTAAGACGAATTCTGTGAGATACAGCAGGAAGCACAACAATTAAAATTAAATATTTGGTCGCACGATAATTATTTCCAATTAGACAAATCGTCTGCTGTTGAAAATCATTTCATGCAGTAAACTGCCCCATAAAAGTTAGACATAAAATCTAACCTTTACGGGGCGTTTTAATTTTTATTGAATGGAAACTCGATCCTATAACTTTGAAGCGTTCTAACAAAATAATTAGGTAAGAGCATATTGATTGAGAACTTCTAATTTAATTAAGAGATAATCCTTCCTTTACCGAAGGGTATACATAAAGGCGTACCGTATATAGGATCATTTGTCATCTGACATTCTAAATCGAAAACATGTTTTACTAATGCAGTTGTCATAATTTCTTCAGGTTTTCCCTCTTGATAAACTCCTCGATCACGCACCGTAATAATGTGATCAGCATATCGACATGCCAAATTAATATCGTGTAGAACCATAACGATTGTTCTATTTTGTTTATTTAATTCAAAAAGTAAATCTAAAATTTCAATTTGATGTGTTAAATCTAAATAAGTAGTAGGTTCATCTAACAGAATAATATCTGTATCCTGAGCTAGCGTCATAGCAATCCAAGCGCGTTGACGTTGACCACCTGAAAGCTCATCCACTGGTTTATCCTGTAAATGATCCACGCCCGTCGCTTTTAAGGCGTTTAACACTATTTCTTCATCTTTTTCTGTCCATTGTTTTCGCCAGCTTTGATGAGGGTAACGACCTTGTTTTACAAGTTGTAAAACTGTTAACCCTTCTGGTGCTACTGGTGATTGAGGAAGAATAGAAAGCTTTTTAGCTACTTGTTTTGTGGACAATTTAAAAAGGTCTTGTCCATCTAATAATACCGTGCCTTGTTTAGGCTTTAATAAACGAGCGATTGAGCGTAAAAGTGTAGATTTTCCACAACCATTGGCACCAATCAACACAGTAATTTCATTCATAGGAATCGATAAATTTAGATTTTCAATAATATTGGAATCACCATAATTTAGTGTAAGTGATTTAGTTTCTAAAGTTTTAGTCATGAAGTTTGACTCCTTTATTTTCTAGGATTTCTCAATAATAAATAGATGAAATAAGGGGCACCAATAGCAGCTGTAAACACTCCTGCTGGCACTTCTAAAGGACTAAATGCAGTGCGTCCAATAATATCTGCAACCATTACTAATAAAGCACCAATAGCAGCGGATGTAGGAATTAATACACCGAATGCTGGACCTATAATACGTCTTGCAATATGTGGCGCCATTAAGCCGACGAAACCAATAGCTCCTGCAAATGAAATGGCACTAGCAACGAGACTTGAACTCAAGAGTAATAAGAAAAAACGAGTTTTTTGTACAGTTTGACCTAAACTTGCAGCTGTGTCATCACCCAATTCTTGCACGTTTAACTGTCGAGTAATAAAGACTGTTAGAAGCAGAAGGATTATAATTATTGGAACGATAATTTGAACTTGATTCCAATCTGCACTTTTGACGCTACCTGTAATCCACTTATTGGCTTCACTAGCTTGATAAATAGGACCGATAACCATCAACATCGTCGTAATAGCCTGCATAAAAGCAGAAACCCCGATACCAATTAATACAAGACGGGTTGCAGTCACACCATCTTTCCAAGCAAATATATAAACAATAAATGCAACGGCAGTAGCTCCAATAAATCCTGCAAGAGGTAGCCATTCAATACTAACTGTTAAAGAATGATTGGAGTCACTGAAAATAGCTAAAAAACCAACTACCGCAGCTCCACCACCAGCAGAAATACCGATTATGTCTGGTGAAGCAAGTGGATTTTTAATCAGACCTTGTAAAATAGCACCTGCCACTGCTAAAGCCATACCTGCAAACGCTGCAATAAAAATTCTTGGCAGTCGAAAGTCAATAATAATTAATTGATCAAAATCAGAACCTTGTCCGATTATCGTTTGCATTACTTTTAACGGATTTATAAATGAATCACCAAACGATGCACTGAAGAAAAAAACAAATAGTGCTGTGATACTAAGAAAAGTTAGCTTTTTAGAAGCTTTTACATCTAGTAAAAAAGAAATTTTATTTTGTAGTAAACGAACTGTTTTTAATTGTTTCATTATTTTTTTCCACCTTTTCGCGCAAGGTAAATAAAGAATGGTGTGCCAATCATGGCTGTCATTACGCCAACTGGCACTTCTTGAGGCATAATAATATAGCGTGCTGCCACATCTGCTAACAGTAAAAGAATCCCACCTAATATAGCAGCCATCGGAATAAGCCAACGATGATCAGTACCAACAAACTTTCGCGCAAAATGGGGTACTACAATTCCAACAAATCCTATAGGACCAGCTATTGCAACTGAGCTACCTGCTAAAAAAATAACAATAATGCCAACTGCTAATTTCATCATGCCTAGTGGTAACCCGAGACCTCTTGCTATATCATCCCCAAGGGCAAGAATATTCATTTTAGAAGAGATAAGTAGAGCTGCAATCCAACCAATAACTAAATATGGTAACACAGATATTAGAATCTCCAGCTTTCTCCCTTGTACAGATCCAGCTAACCAAAACAGTACTTGCTCAAGTTCTGCTTCGTTTGTTGCAAGTAAACCTTGTGTAAAAGAAGCGAAAAGTGCACTGATTGCGGCTCCAGCTAACGTTATTTTGACTGGAGTTACGGCATCTCGTCCAGATGAACTAATGCCATAAACTGATAGAGCAGCTATTGCGGCACCTAAAAATGCAACCCATGCTAAAGATTGTAAAGCTGAAATATGGAAGAAAATCATTGCAAATACGACTGCAAAGCCAGCTCCAGTATTGATTCCTAAAATTCCAGGGGATGCTAGTGGATTTTTCGTTAATGTCTGCATCAGTACCCCTGTAATAGCTAAAGAAGCCCCCACACATGTAGCAATTAGAGCCCTAGGAATACGAACATTTTGAATAATGATATGCTCGTTTGAATTATTAAACTGGGTAAAAGATTCAATCGTCGTTTGAATGGAGGTATTTGCATAGCCATATACAATACTTATTCCCATGCAAATAAGTAAGAGAAGTGTTCCTACTATTAACGCTAAAGATTTTGAAGAATTATTTTTAAAAATCATATATTCATACTCTTTCTTCTATATAGAATGTACTCGCATTTTATTAAAAATATATTGACAGTAATAAATTCTTGCAATATTATTGACTTCGTTCTTAATAAAAATGATAATCATTATCACCAAACAATTTTATCATATACAATGGGGGAAAAAAAGATGCAAAAAGCATTTCAAAAGTTATTAGTATTGCTATCTGTTATGGCTATTTTTGTTCTTGCAGCGTGTGGCAATTCTAAAGATAACGAGAAGGAAGAAAGTTCAAAAGAAAGCAATGCTTACAGTGTCGAACATGCAATGGGGACAACTGAAGTAAAAGACACACCAAAACGTATTGTTGTATTAACAAATGAAGGAACAGAAGCACTTTTAGCTTTAGGTATTAAGCCAGTAGGTGCTGTTCAATCTTGGTCAGGTGATCCTTGGTATGATCATATTAAAGATCAAATGGACGGTGTAGAAGTAGTTGGTGTTGAACATGAAATTAATATTGAAAAAATCGCTTCTTTAAAGCCTGATTTAATCATTGGTAATAAACTAAGACAAGAAAAAGATTATGCAAAACTTAGCAAAATTGCTCCAACAATTTTTTCAGAAACATTACGTGGTGACTGGAAAGAGAATTTTAAATTATATGCAAAAGCAGTGAATCAAGAAACAAAAGGTGAAGAAGTATTAACAGCCTACGAAGATAAATTACAAGCACTTAAAGAAGAACTTGGTGATCAAACGAATAAAGAAATTTCGTTCGTACGTTTTATGGCAGATAAATCTCGCATCTATTACACAGATTCATTCTCAGGTGTCATCTTTGATGCATTAGGATTTAAACGTGTTCCAGCTCAAGCAGACTTATTTAAAGATAATGCAAAATTAGGGAAGTTGGCTATTGATTTAGGAAAAGAAGCAATTCCTCAAATGGATGGCGATGTTATTTTCTACTTCACCTACATGCCAACGGGTGATGATTCTGCGTTAGCAACTGAACAAGAATGGACACAAGATCCACTTTGGAAAAACCTAACTGCTGTTCAAAAAGGCAACGCACACAAAGTGGATGATGTCATTTGGAATACTGCTGGAGGCATTCTAGCTGCTAATATTATGTTAGACCAAGTTAAAGAATATTTTATTAAATAAGATTTTCACTTTCTAACAATTAATCAATTAACTATAAGAAGCGTTATACAATTATCACAAAATTGTATAACGTTTTTTATTTTGAATAAGGACTAATCACAAACATGGTGGAGCCTATTCAATGCTTAAATAGAAAAAAGCAATTTGTTGAAAATATCATTTATCTTTACTTTTTTATACACATTTATTGTAAATTTGCATAAACCTATCCTAATAAGTTGTTATAATAGTTTTTTAGAAATTTAAGATTTAATCATTCGATATGACTTTTTGTGATAAATTTATTTATGAAATGAAGTAGAGGTGAACGGTAGATGAAACAGGTGTTGGTACTAAAGAATGAACGCTCATTAGCAAAGAAAATCGTAAGCGGACTAAAACAAGAAGGCTATTTCATTTTAACACTTCATAATGAAAACAAAGGTTTAAATATAGTATATGAGCAAGATTGGGATATTATCGTATTGGATTGGGATTCGTTAAGTATATCTGGACCGGAAATTTGCAGACAAATACGGGCTGTAAAAACGACACCAATCATTATTGTGACCGACAATGTATCCGACAAGGATTGCATAGAAGGATTACAAGCAGGGGCAGATGATTATATAAGAAAACCATTTGTGAAAGAAGAATTAGTAGCAAGGATAAAAGTTATTTTAAGGAGAGGGGACGTTATCCAACCAAATGAGACTAATTTCTTCCGGTTTAAAGATCTCTTCGTTGATGCATCCCACAATATTGTGACAAAAAGTGGCGAAATACTCCCTCTTACTCAGCGCGAGTATGACCTCCTTATATTTTTAATCAAGAATAAAAATAAAATTTTGAGCCGTGAAATGCTTTTGAATCAGGTATGGGGATATGACGCAGCAGTCAGTCCAAATGTAGTGGATTTATATATTGGGTATTTAAGAAAAAAGCTAAAGTGTGAGAAGAAAGATAGATATATTCAAACATTACATGGTAGAGGCTATTCAATGATTGAATAATAAAGTGAAGATAATAGGTCAATCGAGAAAAAAAGAGTAAAAACAGTTTCAACCAGTTTTTACTCTTTTTTTGTTCTGTAAAATATATTGAAAATTCTGTTTATTAATTAAAAAGATATGAAAATTACATATTTTATTTTGCATCCAAGCTATGCTTGATGATCAAAAAGTAACTTAATATATCAACCTACAGCCTTCACAAGATTTTCACATAATTAATGACTATACTATACCACAGAACGTTCAAATGAAAATGATTATCAATGGCAATTGAGGTGGATAGTAATTACGATTCAATTCAATCTATAGATTTCATCATTTTCAAAAAAAATCATTATAAGGAGTATATGTATGAAAAAATCTATGTTTTTAAAATTAGTTGGTATTTTAGCAGTTTTGACTTTAATGTTAGTAGCTTGCTCAGATTCAAGTAATAAAACTGAAGAAACTAGTCAAGAGTCAAAGGCTAATGAAGATAATGGAAGTGAAGAGGTTACTAAACCTACGACGGTTGAAATCACTGATGCCCATGGAACTGTTACTGTTCCAGTAAACCCAAAGAATGTAGTTGCTTTGGATAATAGAACTTTTGAAACGTTAGCGGATTGGGATATTGAATTAGTAGCTGTTCCAAAGGATGTTATGCCTGCAGATTCACCATATGTAAAGGACGATTCAGTTCAAAATGTTGGAAATCACCGCGAACCAAATCTTGAAATTATAGCAGCTGCAAACCCTGAACTTGTAATTATCGGTCAAAGATTTGCTGGCTATTACGAAGATATTAAAAAATTAGTGCCAAATGCAGCAGTTATCGATCTTAATGTTGATGTTTCTGAGGAAGCTGCAACGCCTGGGGAAAATTTAGAAAATGGACTTAAAAATTCAACAATTGCTTTAGGACAAATTTTTGATAAAAATGAAGAAGCTAAACAATTGGTAGCTGATTTTGATAAAGTGATCGAAAATGCTAAATCTGCTTATAACGGAACAGATAAAGTTATGAGTGTTATCGTTGCTGGTGGGGATATTGGTTTTTCAGCTCCTCATTCTGGACGTGTTTGGGGACCAATGTATGAAATTTTCGGTTGGGCTCCAGCATTAGAAGTAACTGATTCTACTTCAGATCATAAAGGTGATGAAGTTTCTGTTGAAGCTATTGCACAAAGCAATCCTGATTGGCTTTTCGTATTAGATCGTGATGCTGCAACATCTGATGCGGGTGATTCAGTTCCTGCTAAGGATGTTCTTGCTAACTCACCTGCTCTTCAAAATACAACTGCTGTTTCTAAAGACCGAATTATTTATGCACCAGCAGATACTTATACAAATGAATCAATTCAGACTTATATAGAGTTATTTGAAAATCTTGCAAATACTTTAGCTAAGTAGTGCAAAGGAGTTTGGAATGGTGCCAAAAAATATAATTTCTAGGGTTGAGAATTTTTCTCAACCCCAGTTTTATAACTACAATAAGATATGGACAAAACCTTTTATATTAGCGATTATCGTTGTTATTATTTTAGGCATTATATCACTGTTTACTGGAGTTTATGATATACGTGGACAAGAGGATGGAATGGAGATGTTTTTCATAACTCGTGTTCCAAGAACTGCTGCATTAATGCTGACTGGAGCTGCAATGTCAATGGCAGGGCTCGTAATGCAACTGATTACACAGAATCGTTTTGTTGAACCTACTACAACAGGGACAATTGAATGGTCAGGTTTAGGGCTGCTTCTTGTTTATTTATTATTTCCTGCCCCGACTTTAGTTCTAAGAATGACTGGGGCAATCATTTTTTCTTTTATAGGAACAATGATTTTCTTTTTATTTTTAAGAAGAGTTAAACTTCGCTCGTCTTTAATTGTTCCGATTATTGGATTGATGCTTGGAGCGGTCATTTCTGCAGTATCCACTTTTATGGGACTCCTTTTTCAAATGACGCAAAGTATTGAAACTTGGTTTGTGGGTTCTTTTGCGCCCGTTCAGGTGGGAAGATATGAATATTTATGGCTAATTGTGATTGTTACGTTGCTTATTTTTATTTATGCAAATCGATTGACTTTAGCTGGACTAGGGGAAGACATAGCAACAAGCCTCGGTGTAAATTACAATAGGATTGTTCTTTTTGGAACTGCCCTTATTTCTGTTGCAGTTGGAATTGTTGCAGCTGTTATTGGTAACTTACCTTTCTTGGGTTTAATTGTCCCGAACATTGTTTCAATGTTTAGAGGTGATGATCTTAGGAGTAATTTGCCTTGGGTATGTGTGATAGGAATGGGGACTATAACTGCCTGTGACATAATTTCCCGAACAATAATAATGCCATTTGAAGTACCTGTTTCATTAATACTTGGAACAGTGGGGTCAGTCGTGTTTATTACTATTTTATTGAGACAAAGAAAACCTAGGAGGCTACGATGAACACATTGGATTATAGAAATAAAGAAAATGTCGATATCGATGCTAGCCTTCATAATGAAAATAGATCAGCTAGGGCTTTTCGTACTAAGAAGGAAGAAAGACGTTATTGGGTTTTGCTAATAACATTGATTGCGTTGGGCATCCTTTCTTCATATGGTCTTTTAGTTTATAACAATCCAGTTCCGATAGATTCGCCTTCTTTTATCCCAGTTGTTATGAGAAGGATTGTAGCGCTTGTTGCAATGATTATTGCTGCAGTTTGTCAGAGCTTGTCGACTGTCGCTTTCCAATCGATTACGAATAATAGGATAATAACTCCGTCGCTTTTAGGTTTCGAATCACTTTACTCAACAATTCAAACGAGTACAATATTTTTCTTCGGTGCTAGTGCATTGATAAATTTTACTGGAATCGGATCATTTTTATTTCAAGTTGTCGTTATGGTTGTGATGAGTTTGATACTTTATGGATGGTTACTTTCGGGTAAATATGGGAATTTGCAACTTATGCTTTTAGTTGGGATTATTATTGGTACTGGGTTAAATTCTGTGTCGACTTTCATGAGAAGACTACTTGCGCCTTCTGAATTTGATATTTTACAAGCAAGATTGTTTGGTTCTGTTAATAATGCAGATTCTGCATATTTTCCTATTGTAATTCCTATGGTAATAATTGTAGCAATATTACTTCTTGCTCATTCTAAAAACCTAAATATATTGTCACTAGGAAAAGATGTTTCTACTTCATTTGGAGTTAAATATCAATTTAATGTAATTTATACGCTTGTATTAGTAGCTATTTTGATGTCAATTTCAACAGCATTGATTGGACCGCTAACTTTCTATGGCTTTTTAGTAGCAACTTTGAGTTATCAGGCGGCATCAACTTATGATCATCGATATATTTTTCCAATGGCTCTTGCTATAGGATTTTTGATAATAACGAGTGCATACTTTTTGATGTATCATGTATTCCATGCTCAAGGTGTAGTTTCAGTTATTATTGAATTATTTGGTGGAATAATATTTTTAACTGTAGTTTTAAGGAAGAGGGCTTTATGATAAAAATTGATAATGTTAAAAAGTTCTATACTGATAAGGTGAAAATAGGACCTTTGGATATTGAAATACCAAAAGCAGGATTTACTTCTTTAATTGGACCAAATGGTGCTGGAAAGTCTACGACACTTTTAATGATTGGAAGACTCTTAGAGATGGAAGAAGGTCAAATCCAAGTGGCGAAAATGGATATTTCTGAAACCAAATCAAAAGACTTAGCAAAAATTTTGACTATATTACGGCAAGAAAATCATTTTGTAACTAGGCTTACTATTAGACAACTAGTTGGGTTTGGACGCTTTCCTTATTCAAAGGGGAGATTGACTAAAGAGGATGAGGTTATTATATCTAAATATATCGATTTTTTAGACTTAACGGATTTAGAGAATAGATATTTAGATGAGCTTTCTGGAGGTCAAAGACAAAGGGCATATGTAGCAATGGTTTTATGCCAAGAGACTGAATATGTACTTTTGGACGAGCCTCTGAACAACCTTGATGTTGCTCGTTCTGTTCAAATGATGGAGCATTTGAGACGTGCTGCTAATGAATTTGGAAGAACAATTCTGACTGTTATGCATGATATAAATTTTGCAGCCAAATATTCTGATAGTATTTGTGCTATGAAAGATGGACAAATTGCCGCTTTTGGAACAGTAGAAGAGGTTATGGACTCGAAAATTTTGACTGATATTTTTGAAACAAAAATAGAAATAATTGAAGGTCCTTATGGGCCAATCGCTGTTTATTAGCTTCAATACTTGCAAAGATTATAATAGCTGAAGCTGCTGTCTGTATTTTATAGGCTGCAGCTTTTTTAAAATGGGTAGTATTTCAACCTAGAAGAAGTAAACGAATACAACAGATGAACCATTTACTGTAGAAAATCATTTCATACAGTAGGTGGTTTTTTGCTTCGCGGAAAAAGCGTGTGCAATCGCGGAAAAAAGTGCTTGAATCGCGGAAAAAGCGTGTGCAATCGCGGAAAAAAGTGCTCGAATCGCGGAAAAACGGTGTACTATCGCGGAAAAAGGTATTCGAACCACAGAAAAAAGCACCAACCACAAAAAAGCTCCCCCCAATCGTATGGAAATCCCGTCCCTTACGGATTACATCGCATTCACGGATGAACGCCTATTTGAACAAAATTTGCGCCTCATATTATAGAAAATGGGTAAACGCATTAACTTGCTTCAGCAAAAGTCCTTCACTTCTATAAGTGAGGAATGCATGCCACAAATGCACTTAACGGTCCCGACAGATGCCACAAATTTTGAGAGGATCTTTTCGAGCAGGCTTGAAAAAATCCAGATGCAATTATGCCAAGGCCTTATTGACAGGAGGGAAATCATGCATTGGATAACCATCATTTTGATTGGTATAGCTGCCAATTTAGATAATCTAGGGATTGGCCTTGCCTATGGGGTTAAGCGAGTAAAGATACCGATTATATCGAACGCAGTCATTGCTATCATTTCAATGATTGTCACTTACGTGGCAGTGACGGCTGGTAGTACAGTAGTAGAGTATATTTCTCCACACACGGCCAATCTTTTAGGAAGTCTTTTGCTGTGTGCTATTGGGGTATATACATTATTCTCTAATCGTCTTTCCAAAAATGGCATCGCGAAAAATCCTGAAGTGTTTGATGAAGATAAAAATCATATTATTTCAATTAGAGAGGCAATGACACTTGGATTTGTTTTATCAGCGAACTGTTTTGCAGGCGGAATCGCTATTGGAGCAAACGGTATTTCAGCTATATGGACGGTCATCTCGATTGGAACCTTTTCTTTTATAACTGTGGGAGTGGGAATTCATTTTGGTGCCCTTCTTTCAAAAACATATATTGGCGTGTACTCCACAGCAATTTCAGGATGGTTACTAATCTTAATTGGGGTGTTTGAAGTTTTTGCTAAATAATAAAATCGAGGGATATTACTGATGTTTAACAGTAATATTCCTTTTTCATTGAGGTAAATTTGACATATTGAGGACGTTTTTGGATTGCTAGTTGACATAGTAAGGTATCAGAGATTATTCTTTGGTTATATAGTGTAATTGAGAATTATTTTCGTTTTCATTTTCATAATATTGCTTTCATGGAAATATTGAGAATATTATTCGTTTCAATTATAATGTTTAATGGAAAATAAATAAAAATTTTCCATAATTATTGAAGGAGGCGTGCAACACATGAAGAAAATAATGATGTTGGTCATGCTAGTTAGTATGGTTATTTTTAATTTAGCGTTACCACATGCATCTGCTCAAATGGCTGATGGCACATATTCTGTAAAATATCAGGTCAATAAACCGGATAGCAGCTCTGCGTCTATTGCGAATGATTATTTCGTAAAGCCAGCTAAGGTGACAGTAAAAGATGGTACAGCTACTGTGCAAATTACATTAAAGAATAGTGCTTGGATTACTAAATTCCAACCGCCAGGGGGAGCAACAGTTGTTAGCGAAGATAAAGCAGCTGATACACGTGTTGTACAATTCACTGTAAAAGACTTATCAAAACCAGTTGTAACATCTATGAAAATTGATATCGATGATATTAATTATCACCATGAATATAGCGTTTCACTAGTATTTGATGCAGCAGTATCAGGAAGTTCAGCAGCAACAACAACAGCAACAAATAATACGAAAACGTCAACAGCATCTGAAAGTCAAGTGTCTAATCCACAAACAAGCGATGCGATGCCTTATTTGTTATTAGTTGCATTTGCAGGATCAGCATTTTTACTTTATAGAACTAAATACAAAACAAAAATGGAGGGTCAATAATGACTAAAAAACGTCAATCTCGCGCAACAAAAATCGTACTCGCTTCATTATTAGCAGCATCACTTTCAGTTCCAACATTTGCATCAGCAAAGGTGGCTGATACAACAACGACAACTATATCTACAGACGTAAAAGTGGAAGCTACAGCTGAAACAAAAGAAGGGACAGTTGTAAAGTTCCAAACGTTTAAACCTGGTACAGAACAAGCAGGATACATGGATAAATATTTTGCTGGAACAGGCTTACTTGTTGAAAAAGATGGTACATACACAGTGAAACTAACGATCCCAGCTCAATTCGCTGCAATGATTCCTGGTTTCCAAGTAAAACAAGGCGATAAATATGTTGATGCGACAATTGAAAAGCAACAAGATGGTTCAAGCATCGTGTCATTCCCAGTAGATCCAAAGGTGAAAACAGCAGCAAAAGTACATGTAGTTGTTTCACAAGCTAACATGGATACATGGTATGACTTTGATTTCCAACCAGTTGCTACAGATGAAGTAGCAGAACCGACTGAGGAAGTAAAAGAAGAGCAACCTGTAAAAGAGGAACCAGTTGTTACTGACGATGAAGAAGATGTAGCGCTGTATGAAGGTACAGTAACTGTTTATAAAGATGGAACTAAAGAAGAATCCATCATGAAAAATTATATTAGTTCTACTGTAGTTGTTGGTGAAGCAGATGGCACATATGTTGTAGGTATGGTATTCCCTAAAGGTCAATATGTTCAATCATTTAAAGTAGACGGTAAAGACGCTGTATTAGAAGAAGAAGATAAAGAAACAAATGAACGTATTTATACTTTTGAAGTGAAAGATTTAAAAGCACTAACAAATGCACAGATTCATATTATCGTAGATGAGCCTGCAGCAGGAGTTAAATATGATTCAGTTCATACAGTTCAATTTAGCTTTAATGTAGACTTAGACAAACCAGTAACAGATACTGAAGAAACACCAATTGTTAACCCGTTTAAAGATATTGATAACAACGAAAATAAAGAAGCAATCTTAAATTTACTTGCTTATGATATTATTGTTGCGCAAGATAAATTCAATCCAAATAACAATTTAACACGTGCTCAATTTGCATTAATGATTGCACGTACTTTAGAGTTAGAACCTACTGAAGTTGCTGGTTTCCAAGATATTAAAGGCATCGAAGCAGAAAAAGCAATTAACGCTCTTGCTGAATATGGTATCGTAGAATCACGTGAAAAATTCAATCCAAATGGCATTTTAACACGTCAACAAGGTGCATTAATGATTTACCGTGCAATCCAAGCTGTCACTGAAGGCGACTTAAATGTTGAAATTTCATTACCTTATGCTGATGTAGCGACAATTGCGAATGATGAAGCGAAAGAAGCATTCTCATTACTTAACAAAGAAGGCATTATGACAGGTTCTGTTGCTAAAGATGGTAAAACATACATCAATGCAAACAAACCATTAACACGTGGTCAAATGGCGAAAATTTTAAATAACTCTTTACAATTTTTCTATGAGTTTGAAGAATAAGAATAATTAGTAAACAGCAACTTCCTTTCTCACTTTGATGAGGAAGGAAGTTACTGTTGCTTCTATAGAAATTGGGGGTATTTGATGAAAACATACAATAGAAAAGGAGTCTTTTTATTAGCTCTTATTAGCGCTATTATCTTGGTGTTTATCCCTCAATTGCCGTTACATGCACAAGCTGAAGTAGATAGGTCATTAGGAAATGGGAGCTATCAAGTTGAACTAAGTTTTTCATCCCTTGATGGAATAGAACAAAACAGATTTTTCAATGAAGAAGCAACACTCAACGTAAAGAATGGCAAATATACATTGTCTATGACAATTAATCATCCATATATTTTACAAGAGGTACATATTGAACAGACGGAAAAAACGTTTTCATCTATTTTGAAGTGGACTGAAAATTTAGTTCAGTTTGATGTAAAAGATTTAAAAGAGCCTATTATGATTAAAGGTCTTTTGGCTTCTGAGTCAGAAGAGGATAGTTTTCAATTTGCACAGGAACTTCGCATCATATTAAAAGCACCCATAGAAGAAAATGAACAAGGTACTATAATAGAAGAAACTACACCTGAAAAAGAATGGTCGATTGATTACATATTGTACGTTGATGGAAAAAAAGAGCAATCAATTATGAATACATATGTCAATCCAGTGGCCAAGATGATAAAAAAAGACGGCAAATACTATGCTCAGATGACCATTTTAAAATCTGCTTGGGTAACGGGGTTAACAGTAGATCAACGAGGGCAACAGGCAGAACCAACGCTTGTATCCGATGTGGAAAATGAGAGAATTGTCGAATTTGAAGTAGTTGATTTAGAAAGACCACTGCGCATGTGGGTACAGGTAGATATACCGGAGATTGCTTATCATCATCAATATTTTGTTGATTTACAATTTGATGAACAACAAGTGGCGAATATTTTAGAAAAGCCTATAGAAACGGAGCCTCCTAAGCAAGACATAAACGTGAAGCCTCCTGTCGTCAATAGTGACAAAATAGAGAAGCCATTAGAGAAAAAAACAGAGGAACCTATAACAAAATCCAACAGCATTTCATTGCCAAAAGTTCAACCTCCTTTCACAGCATTAGTGGAAGAACAGTTAGCTTTTGACCGTACACTTGATGCAAATGCTGAAGAAGTAGTAGAAGAAGAACCTACTGTAACTGAAGAAGAAAAGCAACCAAACATTGAGCAGGCTGAAAACAAAACGAATATAGATCAGCAACTTGCCCAGTTAGATAAAGTGAAAATTGTATTGTTAGTGCTGATTTGTATTTTATCGGGCTGGTTACTCGTTCGTCGCTTTAAAAATTCTAAAAATAACTAGGAGGTGACTATATGTGCAAAAAACAAAATAACTGGTTGGCTTTGATAGCGCTTATGACCGTATTTCTAATTGCTGGTTGTAGCGGTGGGAGCGATCAAGCAAAGAATGAAGCATCTACTAACAAAGAGGAAGTTACAGTAACAGCAAATACACCAAGTGAAAATCGGATTATTGCAGGTACAGTTGTTATAGCTGATATTTTAGATAAGCTAGAGCTTGATGCTATCGCAGTACCGGAAACTGAAAAAGAGTTAGCGAAACGCTTTGAAGGTTTACCTACAATAGGGAATGCTATGGAGCCTGATATGGAAATTGTTAAATCATTAACTCCTACGGATGTATTATCAGTGTCAACATTACAATACGATTTAGAAGATAAATTCGAACAATTAAAAATACCTGTGAATTTTTTAAATTTCCAAAGTGTTGATGCGATGTTAGCTGAAATTAAAACGTTAGGTGAGCGTTATGATCGTAAGGCTCAAGCCGAAGAATTATTAACGGGGCTACAGAAAAACATTGATGCCATACAAACTGTTGCTGCTAATAAAGAAGGACCTCGTGTTTTAATTTTACTTGGTATTCCAGGCAGTTACTTAGTAGCAACTGAAAATTCTTACGCTGGGGATCTTGTCAAACGTGCTGGAGGAATTAATGTGATGGAGGGGCAAGAAGCAGAGTACTTATCATCAAATACGGAGTACTTGCATAATAGCAATCCTGATATTATTTTACGTCTATCACACGGCATGCCCGATGAGGTTGTCAAAATGTTTGATGAAGAATTTAAAACAAATGATATTTGGAAGCACTTTGACGCAGTGAACAATGGTAAAGTGTATGATTTGGAAGAAGAATTATTTGGTACTACAGCTTCTTTACAAGCGCCACAGGCTTTAGGACAGTTGATGGAAATTTTTTATCGCTAATAAGTAAGTTGAAATTGTCGCTCGTATTGCAGGATAAACCTTGCCATAGAGCGCTTTTCTTATATTTCTTGTAGCACAAAGGATATTACATATTACTTTTCGTTTCAAAGCAACCGTAGTGAGCGAATCATGAAATGAAGTAAAGTCGAAGCAATCGCAACAATGGATGCGCATACTCTATGCAAAAATATTGTGCGGAATTTGATGAGAAAAAGGAATCCGATATGACTAAAAAAATAATAAGTTTTGCGATGGTAATATTGTTGTTGCTTGTTTCGATGGTTTACTCAGCAACGACAGGTAGTATTAAAATGGGCTTTTTTGAATTTATAGGGGCGTTGTTTGAAGAAGGGAATAGCCAGATGGAGGCAATACGTGATTTGCGATTTCCTCGTATTCTAGTCGCATTATTTGCTGGGGCTGCGCTTTCTGTTTCAGGCGTATTATTGCAATCAGTAATGCGTAATCCGCTAGCAGACGCGGGTGTGATTGGTATTTCATCAGGTGCAGCATTTGTACAATTATTTATTATTGCATTTTTTCCAGCATTATTTTTCATGACGCCGATATTGGCGTTTATAGGTGGGGCATTTGCTTGTGCGCTAGTGTTTGCCTTGTCTTGGAAATCGGGATTAAGTCCCCTAAAATTAATTTTAGTAGGGATTGCGATTAATGCGATGTTTACTGGTCTAACGGAAGCATTTTTAAGTTTGGGTGGCTCATTAAATACATCTGCTTCTAGTGTCGTCGGATCAAATTTAACGATGCGTACATGGAAAGATGTTTCGACCATTGCAACGTATGGAACGATAGGCTTGGTTGCAGCATTTGCGTTATATAGCTGGTGTAATCTTCTCGTTCTACAAGATAAAACGGCAAAGAGTCTTGGCTTTAACGTAGCACGTGCTCGTTTAATTATTGCAGCTGTTGCTGTATTATTATCAGCCGTGTCAGTTGTTGTAGCTGGCGTTATTTCATTTGTCGGCTTATTAGTCCCACATATTGCCCGACGTTTAGTTGGACACGATCATCGAGTACTAATACCGTTTACGGCATTAGCAGGAGCCTTATTAATTTTAGTTGCAGATACAATTGGTCGAACGGTCGTTGCACCAATTGAAATCCCTGCTTCAACTATTATGGCAATCATCGGTGGTCCGTTCTTAATATTCCTTTTACGAAAAGAGTGAAGAAAATGGAAATGCACGACATTATCGTCTCTCATGATAATACACGTAATCATTTAGATGGTGTCTCAACGAGAATACGAAAGGGCAAAATCACAACGATAATTGGTCCGAATGGCTGTGGAAAATCGACATTATTAAGTGTGATGTCTCGAAATAATATGCCGAAATCAGGTAATGTTTCTTTGGAAAACAAAGACTTAGTTCATTATAAGCAAAAAGAGTTTGCTAAAAAGCTAGCAATTGTTTATCAACAAAATGAAGTGCCAAAAGATTTAACGATTGAAAAGTTAGTAAGTTTTGGGCGTCTTCCGCATAATACAATGTTAAAACGTAATCATGAGGAAGATGAAAAAGCGATTGATTGGGCATTAGCATGTACAAACTTATTAGAAAAGCGAAAAAATGATTTAGAAGCGCTATCAGGCGGTGAACGACAACGAGTATGGATAGCGATGGCATTAGCACAGCAATCTGAAATTTTATGCTTAGACGAGCCGACTACGTACTTAGATATTTATTATCAAATGGAGTTATTGGAACTTGTAAAATCTTTGAATGAAGAACATGGCTTAACAATTGTTATGGTACTCCATGATATTAACCAAGCCATTCGTTACAGTGATCATATTATTTTGATGAAAGAAGGACAAATAATAGCTGAGGGCGCGCCACGTGACGTCATCACAAAGGAAGTTATTAAAGAAGTATATGGTGTTGAAGCAATCTTCAATGAAGATGAACAGCTCGGTCTTTATATGGTGCCTCTTGGTATTTAAGTTGGTGAAACGATGAAAAAATGGAAAACTAATCTATTAACAGTTTTATATTTGGCTATATTTTTATATGCTGGCTTTGCACTTGTAAAGTACGTCTACACGTACTATGAGTCATCAAAATCATTAAAAGAAGTACAAACGATTTATGCTGAAACGTTGGCAACGATTCAAAAAGAAGTAGTTGATGAAGAAATATCGGATGCTGAAATAAAATCAAAATATACGATAAGACCTCAATTTCATGATTTACTAGCTGTAAATGATCGCATTGTTGGTTGGATTTCTGTAGATAATACAAAGCTCAACAATCCAATTTTACATGCGGATAATAATGAATTTTATTTGAACCATAATTATAAAGATCGGGAAAGTCGTGCAGGCAGTGTTTTTATGGATTATCGTAATGACACGCTCGATATAAGTCGGAATACCATTTTGTACGGTCATGCCATGAAAGATGGGACAATGTTTGGTAGTTTGAAAAATTACTTGAATCAGGATTATGCCAATGCACATCCTACAATTTATTTGGATACATTATATGAAGGTTATGATGTTGAAGTATTTGCAGCTTATGAAACAACTATTGATTTTTATTATATTGAAACAGAATTTAAAACGGATGAGGAATTTATTCAGTTTATTGGAGAAGTTCAAAAGCGTTCTACAATTGATATGAATGTAGATGTAGGATCAGATGATAAAATTATTACACTTTCTACGTGCAAAGATTCCGTAATAAGTGATGACCATCGATTTGTTGTTCAAGGGAAATTAGTAAAGCGATAACAGATAGAAGCTCGTGAATCGCCGATAAGAGTCCGCCTATCGCCGGTAAGACATGAGAAATCGCCGATAAGAGTCAGCCTATCGCCGGTAAGACATGAGAAATCGCCGATAAGAGTTCGCCTATCGCCGGTAAGACATGAGAAATCGCCGGAAAACCTTTGGAAAATGTCCGCTGTAGCCTTGTCCATGGTGATAAATATTCATAGAAATTAGTAGGAGTTACGTCGAGAAATAATTTAAAATAAATTACTTGACGTAAATTAATTATTAATATATAGTAAGTTACATAAAGTAATTGATTACTTTTAGTAACGGAAAATTAAAAAAGAAGCTCTCGAAGTAACTACATATGTTTAGTCCATTTATTTTTGGGTAACATAATTAGTGTAGTTACTTCATATTTTAACATATATCTCGAATTCGAGATATAAAACAATTCAAATTGGAGGAATTTAAAATGGCAAAATGGAATATCGATTTAGGACACTCAGCAATTAACTTTCAAGTAAAACACATGATGGTATCAAAAGTAAAAGGTGTGTTTGATTCTTATTCAGCTGATATTGAAGCAGCAGATCTTGCAGATTTAACTACAGCAAACATTAGCATTACAATCGATGCAGCAAGCATTAACACACGTAGCGAAGATCGCGATAATCACTTAAAAGCAGGTGATTTCTTTGATACAGAAAATTACCCAAATATTACTTTTAAATCAACTAGCATTACAAAAAAATCAGGCGATGAATATGCATTAACTGGTGATTTAACAATTAAAGATGTTACGAAATCAGTTACATTTAATACTGAATTTAACGGTAAAGGTACTAACCCATGGGGTCAGGAAGTATATGGTTTCGAGGCAGAAACGACAATTAACCGTGAAGAGTTCGGTTTAACTTGGAATGCAGCTTTAGAAACTGGTGGAGTACTTGTAGGTAAAGATATTAAAATTTCAGTTGAACTAGAAGTAAACCCTGCTTAATATTGCTATCCAGTGTTGTAAAAAAATAAATAATATATTTGTTAAAATCCGCTCGTCTTTCGTGGCAACGTCTGAGTTGGGTCGCTAGTTACCGCTTGCGATTCACTCGTCCGCTTGCTTGAAAGTTTGAGTGGATTTTTATTATTATTTAATTAAAAATAGAATGTTTACTTCGATTTTACCTTTCGTTGATAGTCTGTTAAAATAATCCAATAATAAGTTCCTTGCATATTTTTAGCAATTAATGCATATAAAACATCATATTGTTTTTGGGGGCGATGGGATGAATGTATTAGTGACAGGTGGCTATGGGTTTATTGGCAGTGCAGTGGCGAGGCGATTTTTCGAGGAAGGCGCCAATATTTATATAATTGATAATTTAAGTACAGGACATCTCCGAAATATTGATTTTGAGCATAAATCTTACTTATTAAATGTTGAAGATGAGGTTTGTGAGCATTTCTTTAAAGAAGTGGCTTTTGATGTAGTAATTCATTGTGCAGCGCAAACGAGTGTTCAACTTTCGATACAGGAGCCAATGAAGGATATATTGACAAATATTGTAGGGCTAAGCCAAATGCTCTTTTATTCATCAAAATACAAGGTGAAACATTTTGTTTTCGCCTCTTCTGCTGCGGTGTATGGTAATAGCCACTATCCACCGCTTGAGGAAACAGATGTTAGTGAGCCTGTTTCGATGTATGGACTAAATAAAAGCATTGGTGAAACATATTGTGAAAAGTGGCAACGTGATTATCATTTGCCGACGCTAATTTACCGTTTTGCGAATGTTTTCGGTCCGAGACAACGTATGCAAGGGGAGGCCGCTGTCATCCCTAGTATGTTGAAAAGTAGTCTTGAAGGTAGACCTTTTACTATTTATGGCGACGGTGAACAGACGCGTGATTTCATCTACGTAGATGATATTGCAGATGCCATTTATGCTGGAGTAGAAGCTAGACTTCAAGGTATATACAATGTTTCAACGAATGAAGCATGGTCACTGCACCAAGTTATATTATTATTACAACATTTAAATCATCCATTAGAGATTCAATATGCCCCTGCAAGAGAAGGGGATATTGAGCATTCATTTTTAAATAATGAAAAGCTTGCCAATGCGATTGGATGGAAGCCGAAGAATTCTTTTGCAGAGGGCATCGAGCGAACTATTCAAGCACTACAGAAAGAGAAGATTGTAGAAATTTAATGATGGTAAACACAGAAGAGCTGTTCTGAAAATGAAGTCTACTAATCGGTTTATTCGGTCTGCGTTCGATTTTTTCGAGCACAGACCTTTTTGATTTCCTGATTTAGGTAAGTTGTCATTTGTTGCTGGATCGATAATTTTGTATTATATTAATTGACGGGTCAATGATTGAGCACTCAATGATTAGTTGACACTTCTATAAAGTTGACCACACAAATTATTAGGAGGGTTATTGATGCAATGTTCACTTTCAAATCATGAACAAATTTTACAGCTTCTTAAAGGGCTTAATAATCAAATTAGCCCTAAATTTGAACGATGTACAGGCATTAGCGCATCACGCTATGAATTGCTACACCAGCTTTATAAAACAGAAGAAATTAATCAATCTACCCTCCAAAAAGCAGTTAATATAGACAGTGGTGCCATTACTCGTCATTTAAAACAACTTGAGGCAAGCGGTATGGTGACAAGACGACGAAACCCCACCGATAATCGTGTAATATTTGTTCGACTGACTGATGAAGGTCGTAAACAAATTATCGGTTACAAAAAAGAAAAGGTTCGTTTCGTTAACCAAATGCTTCATGGTTTTAATCAAGAAGAATTAGAATCCTTATCTGTCATGCTAAATCGCATGCAAAACAACATTATCGATTATTGAATTTTTTGACCAATATACTGATTTGAAAATGAAGCATTTAGTTCAATAAATGAATTTAATTAAAAGGATGGGTAACTATGATTATTATTCACGCACACTTACAAGTAAAACCGGAGCAAGAGCAAGCATTCTTGGAAGAAGCAAAGATCCTTCTTTCAGCAACAAGAGCGGAAGAGGGTAACATTAGCTACGATTTGATGAAGTCTACTGAACACGATTGCCATTATACAATGGTTGAAATTTGGAAAGACGTAGAAGCTACTGCAATCCATAATACGAGTGAGCATTTTACTGCTTTTACTCAAAAAGCACTAACTTTTATGGCTGCACCAATGGATCTTAAAGTATTTAGTGGAGAACCTCTAAAAGCATAATTTGTAAAAAAGCAAACACCTCAAGGAGTTATTCTTGGGGTGTTTGTTTATGTTCATTTTCATCAAATGGATTTTATAGGCACGTACAAATGTTGTATTTAGCATGAGTCATAGTAGCTGCATACAATAAAAGAAAGGCGATTTTTTCTAGTGTACTCATTGCAATACCAGTTATAAATGAATACTTATCCAATCAATATTTACGTGGAGTGGAGGTATTTGACCAGTGAGCGTACATCAACATGGTAATCGGACAATACGTAAAACAATATTAATTTATTGTGAGGGAGAAACGGAGCGCATTTACTTTGAGCAATTGCGTATTTTAAAGCGCTCGAAAACAGTGAGCGTGAAAATAAAAAACGTTAAGCGCTCTGCGATCAAGCTAGCACAACACGCCTTCCGTGATTCCAGCTACCAATATTTTGATGAAGTATGGATTGTTTTTGATAAGGATGATTTAACAGATAAACAGCTAGACGAAGTAAATATGTTCTGTGAGGAAAAAAATATTCACATCGCTTATTCGAATGAGGCATTTGAATTGTGGCTATTACTACATTTTGAAGAAGTAGATGTATCTGAAAAATATCCACGTGCTGTTTTAAACAACAAGATGGAGGAGCATTTAGGGGTAACACGCTATTTTCGTCATAAGGCAGACGAGTCTATTATTGCTCCGATTGCACTACTACATGAGGTAGCCATTAAAAATTGCGCGGAAATGATGTCCCTACGAACGACAGAAAATCGTGATAATCCTTATTGCAATATACATGACATGATTCAATACATATTCTAAATCTGGTGGATGTCTTGTTCAGCTAACGTAAGAGAAAGGTGAAGCATTATTTAAGTACAGGCGATGAATAGTTTGCAGGTTTTTTATTTAAAAATAGAAAACCTGTTTTTTTATGCGAATTGTCGGAATACAAATATATTTCTTAAAATTAGGTTGAAATTTTAAACTGAGTATAATAAAATAACTTAAAACATATTAAACCTAGTAAAATTATAAGATTAAAGTGTGAGGTGACAATTGCATGATGACAGCACCGTTAATTTCTATACAACAAGTTAGTAAAACATTTGCTGAGCAGACAGTACTTCATGAAATTTCATTGGATATTCAAAAGGGAGAGATTATTGCCATATTAGGAAAGAGTGGTTGTGGCAAAAGTACATTGTTAAATTTAATTGGGGGTTTTGAGCAGCCATCTAGTGGACAAGTATTGTTAGAAAACCAAGTTGTTTCTAGAGCAAGTAAACGTTGTATTATGCTCATGCAAAATTACGGATTACTTCCTTGGCGTTCTGTGCAAAAAAATGTAGAGCTCGCATTAGAGGGAGAGACTTTAACGAAGAGTGAACGACAGCAACGTGCGCATTATTATTTGAAGCTTGTTGGCTTAGAAAATCGATTAAGCGCATTACCTAGTGAATTATCGGGCGGTATGCAACAGCGTGTTGCCATTGCACGCGCATTAGCGATTCGTCCAGAGGTAATTTTAATGGACGAACCATTTGCAGCACTTGATACCTTTACACGTTATTACTTACAGGACGAGCTACTTGCTATTCAAAAAAAGGAGCAAACAACTATTTTATTGGTGACCCATGATATAGACGAGGCTATTTATTTAGCTGACCGCATTTTTATTATGAGTCCAAATCCCGGACGCGTCCATCGTGAATTACATATTCGTAGTACGAAACCACGCGATCGTTCAGATTCGGAATTCCAGCATTTTCGTGAGATTATTTTCAATGAATTTCAGTTTGCGCATCCGCAAGATACGATTGAATACAACATTTAAAATGGGGGGAAAACGATGAACAAGAAGGTAGGCATATTTTTACTAGCGTTGATACTATTGCTGACACTTGCGGCATGTGGAACGGATGAAAAAGAGGCAGTATCCCAAACAGAAGGCAATAAAAGGGTAGTGAAAATTGGGTATTTACCAATTACGCATGCTGCACCACTTTACATGCAAACAGATAGAGAATACGAAGGTTATGCCATTGAGCTTGTGAAATTTGGTTCATGGCCCGAACTAATGGATGCTTTAAATACAGGGAAAATTGATGGTGCATCAGTGCTTATTCAATTAGCGATGAAGGCAAAAGAACAAGGAATTGACTTAAAGGCAGTAGCTTTAGGACATCGAGATGGCAATGTTTTAGTGGCAGCCCCTACGATAGAAAATGTGGAGGATTTGAAAGGGCAAAGCTTTGCGATTCCAAATAAATATTCTACACACAATATTTTGTTATATCGGATGTTACAAAATGCGGGCTTAAATTATGAAGACGTAAATGTCGTAGAGCTACCACCAGCAGAAATGCCAGCTGCCCTTGCAGAAGGTCGCATTGCAGGATATGTAGTAGCAGAACCTTTCGGTGCTATTTCTGTAGCACTTGAAAAGGGTAAAGTGTTATTCCAATCAGAGGAAATTTGGCCGGATTCAATTGACTGTGGACTAGTCCTTCGTCATGATTTTATCGAAAAAAATAAAAATATTGCAAAACAATTCGTCAAAGATTATGCGGCTGCTGGTGAGCTCATGAATGCAGAGGGAGACCATGCACATGATGTTGTTGCTAAATATATTAAAGTTGATAAGGATGTTTTAGATTTATCGTTAAATTGGATTTCGTATCATAACTTGAAAATTGAAGCGGATGCGTATGCCATTTTAAGAGATTCATTAATAGAGATGGGCTTGTCAGAGAACCCACCATCATATGAGGAATTTGTTGATACGACATTATTGGAAGAATAGTAGGGTGCATATGTATGAAAAAAATAGGACCAATTTTACTTGGATTTGTGTTATTAATAGGCGTTTGGCAAGTAGTAAAGATTATTGGTGATCATGATGCAGCATTATTTCCTCCACCATTAGATGTTTTTACGGCATTACTGGATACTATCAAAGATGGCTCCATATTCGAGCATATACAAATTAGTTTGTTTCGCTTTTTTAGCGGTTATTTATTAGCGGTTGTTGTCGCTGTAATTGTCGGATTAGTTGTCGGGAGATTGGTGAAAGTTTGGGCTGTGCTAGATCCGATTGTACAAATTTTACGTCCTGTATCACCGATTGCCTGGTCGCCTTTTATCGTACTATGGTTTGGCATTGGCAATATGCCAGCCATTGTCATAATATTTATTGCAGCCTTTTTCCCCGTGTTATTATCCACAGTGACTGCAGTGAAAAAAGTTGATGCTACTTATTTACGAATCGCAGCCAATTTTGAAATGTCGCAGTTTAACCTATTGCGTAAAATTGTTTTTCCAGCTGCTTTTCCTATGATTGCAAACGGGTTGCATATGGCATTAGGAAGTGCCTGGATATTCTTAGTTGCTGGAGAAATGGTGGGGGCGCAATCAGGATTAGGCTTTTTAATAGTCGATGCTAGAAATTCACTTAGTTTAGATTTAGTTATGGCGGCCATTATTGTTATTGGCGTACTCGGTTTGTTGCTCGACAAGGTCATTCGCTATTTTGAAGGCTGGGTTGCGAAAATTTGGGGCGGACAAGGAGCTTAGAGTGGGCAAAAAAGAGCTAGCCCAATAAATTATTGGTTAGCTCCGTTTTGAATGGCACGTATTTGAATCGTATCGCTACGCTCACCGGTGTTTTTTGAATAGTAACCAATTTCTACTCGGTCACCTGAATGCGCATCAACAATTTCTTTATAGCAAGGGTCCAAATATTCGCTGCCCCATAAAATCATTGCATTAAATACAGATTCTAATGCCTTTCCTGATTCAGTTAATGAATAGGCATAACGCGGTGGATGTGCAGAGTAAAGAGTGGAAGCAACTAAACCTGCTTCTTCTAAAGATTTTAAACGTGCAGACAATAAATTTGCTGAAAGACCTGGCAAATTTAATTTAATGTCATTAAAGTTCGATTGACCGATTAATAGTTCATGTAAGATGAGCAATGTCCAACGATCACCGATAATGTTCAATGTTTGTGCAATATTGCATGGTAAGTCATATCGTGTTTTCATAGTGTTCCCTCCATGCAGTAGTGTAGCACAAATCATAATTTTTAGTAAATTCAGTTGTTTTTATTAAGTAAGTATAATAAAATAACTCACATAAAGAAAAAACAAACTATTCGGAGGTATTTACTATGAGTTTATTTTTGGTAGAATCAACAGTTAGTGAAGTAACGAACAAAGAGCAATTTGCAGCATTAGTAGAGCGTGTAGGACAAGAGCAGGATGTAACTGTTATCGAAGTACAAGTCGCAAAGGATTTTAGTCGTGCGTACTTTATCGTGGAGGCAAATGAAGAATCTCAAGTAACAACTGCACTAGCAGCTCAAAACATTCAAACAGATTTAGTAAAAGAAGTTCGCCTAGTTGGGAAAGAGCTGGATGAAGTTAAAACAAATCAAGAAGTTGTGAACTATTTAGTAGAGTGGGAAATTCCAGCAGAAATTACAATGGATCAATATTTAGCACGTAAAAAGAAAAACTCCGTTCACTATGAAGAAGTACCAGAAGTACATTTTTCTCGCACATATGTATGTGAAGATATGACAAAGTGCCTGTGCTTCTATGACGCACCAGACGAAGCAGCTGTAAAACGTGCTCGTGAGGCAGTGCAAACACCAATTACGTCTTTAACTGAATTAGCTGATAAGTAAAGGATAGGAGTGGAAACCATGGCAGTAGATGCAGTAGCTTTACAAACGTTAATTGAAGAAAAATTAAAACCGTTCGTAAAAAAGATTGATGAGGAAGCTTATTACGCGGAGGATTTTTTATTGGAGCTCGGCAAGGCTGGGTTTTTTGCTTCAACACAAAAAGATGAACAAACAACGCTATTAGATGAGCTAACGATTGTACAAGAGACAGCGAAAGTTTGTATGACAACTGCATTTTGCCTATGGTGCCACCTTGCCGCTTTAACTTACTTACGTAAAACGAATAATATGCAATTACGTGAAAATATTTTACCATTACTAGAACGTGGAGAAGTACTTGGTGCGACAGGTTTATCGAATCCGATGAAGTTTTATGCTGGACTAGAGAAGCTTCATTTATCAGCTGAGCGTGTGGACGGTGGCTATGTCGTAAATGGAGTGTTACCCGCTGTTTCAAACTTAGCAGCGAATCACTGGTTCGGGGCGATTGCCCATAACGGTGAGCAGGAAGTGATGGTATTCGTTAATACAGACAATGAGAACATTACACTAAAGGAAAAAATCCACTTTTTAGGTGTCAACGGCAGTGCGACCTATACATGTAAGTTTGACAACGTGTTTGTTGCTGATAACTATATCATTGCACAAGATGCAAGCACATTTGTAGATACTATTCGCCCGATATTTGTACTGTATCAAATCCCGCTAGGTTTTGGTGTTGTAGACTCAGCCATTGAAGGGATAGAAAAAGTTAAAGCTAAGCAAAATGGTTGTAATGAATATTTGCAAGTTCAAGCGGATGAACTAACAGAAAATCTACACTCATTACAAGAAAAACTTCAAGCACTAATTCAATCTGGCGAAGTAAATTTACAAGCAATTTGTCAGCTTCGTTTACAAGTCGTTTATAATACATTGGCTGCAGTGCAGGCCAACATGCTCCATAATGGCTCAGCGGGTTATATTGCAGGAAGTACACCATCACGTAAGCTACGCGAGGCCTACTTCTTTGCTAATTTAACACCGACAGTTAGACAGCTTGAGAAGATGACGGCAACAGCGAAAGCGAAATAGAGAATGAAGAAACCTTGACTGGCGTTATTGAGTCAAGGTTCTTTTTTATGAATGGACTCAACCATTCATGTTTATTTCAGAAAAACATACAGTGTATATAGAGCGTAATTAGTGCAAAAGGAAAGGGGATCGCGTGGATAAGTCTAAATCAAATCAGGGCAAGGATTTGACTGAGAATGCGAAGGATCAACAACTAGAGACATTTCGCGTTAATAATGATGGGAAAAAGATGACGACCAATCAGGGGCTGAAGGTTTCCAATGATGAAGATTCATTGAAAGCTGGCGTTCGTGGACCAACCATTATGGAGGATTTTCATTTTCGGGAAAAAATGACGCATTTTGACCATGAGCGGATTCCTGAACGAGTTGTACATGCTAGAGGATTTGCCGCGCACGGAGAGTTTGAACTATATGAGTCGATGAAAGAGTATACGAGAGCAAATTTTTTACAGGAGCCTGGGAAAAAGACGCCTGTATTTGTTAGATTTTCTACAGTCGTAGGGAGCTTAGGCTCAATGGATACGGCTCGTGATGTACGTGGGTTTGCAACAAAATTTTACACTGAAGAGGGCAATTATGATTTAGTCGGCAACAATATCCCAGTGTTTTTTATTCAGGATGCTATTAAGTTTCCCGATTTAATTCATGCTGTAAAGCCTGAGCCTCATAATGATATGCCACAAGCGGCTTCTGCACACGATACGTTTTGGGATTTTGTTGCAAATAATCAGGAAATAGCACATATGATTATGTGGCATATGTCTGATCGAACGATTCCTAGAAGTTTTCGGATGATGGAAGGCTTCGGTGTGCATACGTTCCGTTTTGTAAATGACAAAGGTAGATCCAGATTCGTGAAATTTCATTGGAAGCCAGTGTTAGGTGTTCACTCTCTAGTATGGGATGAAGCGCAAATTATTGGGGGCAAGGATTCCGATTTTCAACGGCGAGATTTATGGGAATCAATTGAAATTGGGGATTTTCCAGAGTATGAGCTTGGTGTCCAGATGATCGAGCCCGAGGAAGAATTTAGATTTGATTTTGATATTTTAGATGCAACAAAACTATGGCCAGAAGAGCTAGTACCTGTCAAAAGAATCGGAAAAATGACATTGAATCGCAATGTGGATAATGTTTTTGCTGAAACCGAGCAAGTCGCTTTTCACCCTGGAAATGTTGTGCCGGGCATTGATTTTACAAATGATCCGCTGCTACAAGGTCGCTTATTTTCATATATTGATACACAACTTCTTCGTCTAGGCGGACCAAACTTTGCTGAGATTCCTATTAATAGGCCTGTTTGCCCGATTCATAATAACCAACGAAATGGATTCAGTCGACAAACGATTAATATGGGAAAAGTTAGCTATCATAAAAATTCGCTTGCGGGCAATACTCCTTCAACATCAACTGCAAAAGAAGGAGGATTTGTGCATTATGAAGAAAAGGTTGAGGGACGTATTACAAGGGCTCGAAGTAAGTCCTTTAATGACCATTTCTCACAAGCTCGACTATTTTGGAATAGTATGTCGCCACCTGAAAAGCAGCATATCATTGACGCCTTTAGCTTCGAGGTAGGAAAGGTAAAAAGTAAATACGTTCGCCAGCAAGTCGTTGATATGTTTGTCCGTGTTGATAAAGAGATGGCTACAATAGTTGCTGATAATATTGGCGTTAATCGACCTACAGGTGAGCAATCAAACGTTACTATATCATCACCTGCACTAAGTCAGGCAAATACTGTGAAATTGCCACAGACACTTAAAGTGGGGGTATTAATAGGTGATGGATTTGATGCCAATGAGGTTGGAGAAGTACTGAAGTTTTTAACAAGGAACGGTGTTCGATATAGCATCATTTCTGACAGACTCGGTGTTGTGAAGGGCACTAATGGTGTACAGTTAACAGCGAGTGATACATTTATTACGACCGATGCGGTGCTATTTGATTCCTTATATGTTGTCGGAGTTCGAGCTGACAATCAAGCAAAGTTTAACACCTATATTGTCAATTATATTAATGAGGCGTACAGACATTTTAAACCAATTGGTATTGCTTCAACAGGAACAACGTTTTTCAATATGTCGAATGCAAACGTAGGGCCAGGCATTATTTTAGCAACTGGAAATGCTGGATTTGCCAAAAAATTTGTAGATGCCATTGCCCAGCAACGCTTTTGGCAGCGCAATATTTATTAATGATTTCATTTCTATCGGCGCTATCATTGGGTTTAGCGGCGATAAAAGTGGGTTTACCAGCGCTAGGGAGTATCCTTTGGGCGATATGATTAAGTTTATCGGCGATAGAGAGTATCCAATGCTCTATTAATAAAGAGACTGTTCTATACGAACAGTCTCTTTCAGTCTGTCATTATTTCGTATATACTTGTATGTGGACTATAGTTTGGGAAAGGGACCAATATTATGAAATATATAAGGAAAATACTATTATTTGTTGTACTTGTTTGCTTCTTTATCGCAATGTCAGATCAGGCAATGGCAGCAAAGACAACAAAATTTTATGAATATAGTAATGCCAAAGGTGTTACGGTCATTAACTATCATTCATTTGGTGAGTATAAGGAAATAGCTAATATAAATATTACTGAAAAGCTATTTCGGGAACAGTTGAAGATGCTTAAGGACAATGGCTATTCAACACTTACGGAAGAGCAGCTAATCGCATATTTACAAGGGCACGGTCGCATTCCTGAGAAATCTGTATTTTTAACGATAGATGATGGCTATGAAAGTGTATATAAAATTGCTTACCCTATATTAAAAGAAATGGGCATGCAGGCGACATTGTTTGTTATCGTAAATGATGTGGAGACAGGTGCTAGAAAAAATGTACCAATGTTGAACTGGCAACAAATAAAGGAAATGTCCGATTCTGGTATTATGCATATCGGCAACCATACATATGATTTACATTGGCGAGGGAGCAATGATAAGTCAAAACACGAGGCAATGATACTTAATCAGAAGAAAAATGGGGAGCCCCTTACAAATGAGGAGCGACTTCAATACATTCAAGAGGATATTACAAAAGCACATCAATTAATTGAAAAATATACAGGGATAGCGCCTAAATCCTTTGCGTATCCATATGGTGTTTATGATCGAATAGCCGAGCAGGCTATTAAAAAGGCGGGTTACACGATCGATTACTCTACACAGGGTGGCTATAATTTATTTGGACAAGGAACCGTTCATATTAAACGAATTGATTCTAGCAATCGAGTGTCAGCCCATGATTTAAAAAAGATTTTAGAAAAAAACAATACACATGCGGAGCAACAATATCGACAACGGGATATTCAAGTAGAAGCACAAGTTACATCAAATAAAGTGATAGTAAAAGCTTGGTTGAAAAGTGATATGAATAAAGGACCACTGCAAGCTAAAGAGACGCGGTTTGAACTTTATAAAATGGTGAATGGTGAGCGTCAGCTACAACGTGAATTTGGCAGTTACCGAGTGGCGGCAAGTACGAATGCAAGAGTGATGTCAACAGAAGAAAATATAGCAAATTACGAAGCAGGAGGCTATTCCGTTAAAACGATTATTAGTAAACAAGACGGAAGTAAAGAAGTTTTCTGGATTAATTTTAATAAATAATAAAAAACCGCTATGCATCGCGGGAATATTGTGATGTTCCGCGGAAATCGGGCTTCGTTTCGCGGGAATTTAGTGTTGTTCCGCGGAAATCTCGCTTCGTTTCGCGGAAATCCCGCTTCAATTCGCGGAAATATTGTGATGTTCCGCGGGATCCCGCATCATTTCGCGGGAATATAGTGTTGTTCCGCGGAAATCGGGCTTCGTTTCGCGGAAATATTGTGATGTACCGCGGAAATCCCGTTTCGTTTCGCGGGAATATAGTGATGTTTCGCGGAAATCCGGCTTCGTTCCGCGGAAATCTCGCTTCATCCCGCGGAATTACTTTGCTTCAAATAAATCCCGCTATACGCCCATATCCACCTAGTACTACTAGAAGTCTCTCATGTGAGAGGCTTTTTTCATTAAGTGAATTTCAGCGTCGTATCTTAAGGAGGATATGTCATTGCATTGAAATTTTGTAAATGTTAAGGTGGTAAATGAGGTGAATAGACGTGGAACAATTTGATATCGCTATTATTGGCGCAGGTCCAGGAGGATATGTGGCAGCAATTCATGCAGCTAAAAGTGGTATGAAAGTAGCTTTGGTAGAACGTGATAAAGTGGGGGGAGCTTGCTATAATGTTGGCTGTATTCCTTCGAAAATTTTGTTAGAGCACAGTAAATTAGTGCAAGAAATACAACGTGGCAACGATTGGGGGATTGAAACGCCAGTCGTTAATGTAAACTTCCCTCGTTTAATGCAGCGTAAAAATACAATCGTTCAAGAGCTTTTAGAAAATATAGAACAGTACATTGCGAGCAATCATATTACATTTTACCGCGGAGAGGCGTCGGTTGCTGCCGATTTAACGGTAACGGTCGGTCAAGAAATTTTTGCAGCGAAAGATATTATTTTAGCAACTGGTAGTAAGCCATTTGTGCCGCCATTTAAAGGGCTAGAAAATTCATCATATTATACAACGGATACATTTTTTGATATGAGGGAACTTCCACAACAGCTAACGATTATTGGTGGAGGAGTCATTGCCGTAGAAATGGCATTTAGCTTAGCACCACTTGGAACAAAAGTTACGATGTTGAATCATAGTGAAGATATTTTACAAACGGAAGAACCAGATGCACGACCGATTATTCGGGAGAAAATGAGAAATATCGGTATCGAACTTGTGACAAACTTTCAATTTGAGCAATTTAATGGCAATGAAATTCATACATCTAAAGGAATCTATACATACGAAAACTTATTATTTGCAACGGGACGTCGTCCAAATACGGAAATTGCACAACAGCTAGAGCTTGATTTTGATGGTCGTTTAATAGCGGTAAATAAGCATTATGAAACGAGTCATCCACATATTTACGCAATAGGTGACTTAGTGGGAGGCTATCAGTTAGCACATGCTGCTAGTGCGGAAGGTATTTATGTTGTGGATTATATTTTGGGGGCTAAACGAGCGTTGGTTGACCAAGCACTTATTCCGCGTTGTGTTTACACCCATCCTGAAATTGCAACGTTTGGTTTGTTAGAAGATCAAGTTCATCAAGCGTATACGGTGACAAAAATGCCAATTAATACAAATCCAAAGGCGTTGATGGAAGGAAATGTGGAAGGTTTTGTAAAGCTTGTTGTAACGCAGGAGGAAGGGCATATTTTAGGGGCATGTGTTGTTGCTGATGGTGCTACAGAAATACTCAATGCTATTTTAGCGACGAAAAATGCCGGTGGTACTGTAAATGAATTAGCAAATATGATTTTTCCTCACCCTACAGTATCAGAGCATATTGGAGATGCTGCAAAAGCGGTATTCGGTAAAGCGATTCATCAATAAAATAAATGGAGAGAAGGTTGTTCACATATTGTTGTGGCAACCTTTTTGTATTCAAATATAAATTCCATTAAAGCTTATTGACTTTATCTAATATTATGTTAAATTAAGTTTATAAGATTACTTGGTATTAGACGATATACGCTGACTAGACATCTAGAGGCTTCTATTTTTCACAACGGCTTAGTTGTTGACTGTAAATATAGAAGCCTCTTTTTGTGTCAACGGGAGAAATTAACGCCAGTAATAAATGACCACTTTGGTAATGATGACAAAATAAATATTTCTTAATTTATCGAGAATGCCTACTACTTCGAGATGGGGTAGTAAATTATTTAATAAAATAAAGGGAGTGAGCGAGATGACAAAAGTAGTGATTATTAATGGCAGTAATACGAGGTATTCGCGTGTGACGGCGATTCAGGAGAAGGTCGAGTGTTTTTTCTCAGCTCAAAGTACAACAATACACACAATTCACGTACATGAACTGCCAGCTGCTGCGTTAATAACTGCAAACTTTGCAAGTGAAGACATTAAAGCAGAAAATCAAAAGGTGGAGGAAGCAGATATTGTTGTCATTTTAACACCTATATATAAAGCATCTTACTCAGGAATATTAAAAACCTACTTAGATTTATTGCCACAAAAAGCGTTAGCAGGTAAAAAGATTTTACCTATAGCAGTAGGTGGCTCTATTGGGCATTTACTTGCGTTAGAATATGCTCTAAAACCAGTATTGGCTGTATTAGGGGCAACAGATATTGCCCATTCCGTTTATATTATCGACAAGCAAATTATACGTTTAGAGGACGGCAGCTTTGCTATTGAGGAGGAAGCTATTAATCGTCTAGAGATTGAACTTAAAAAAATACAGCACACAGTAGCTGTGAACTAACATAAAAGCGCATCATAGGAAATAGCCACCTATGATGCGCTTTTTATTAATTTACTTCAGGTTCCTCCAATAAAGTGTCTTTCTCCGACTGCATTGTAGAAAGATATAAAAAAGCCTCATCTTGCAATAACGATAATTTTTCTTCACATATCCCGTGCGATAATGCTCCTGAAAAAATGGATTCCCACCAAGTTCCTGTTGTCGTTGTCATTCTCTACGCCCCCGTTTCGATTCGATATGTAATTGTATATTTCCCTAGTTTCTCAAAAAAAAACATGGCATCATTAGTTACTATTTCTGTTTTTTTACATCATCCCCTATTTCAGAAGGAGGATTTTTATCCTTCAATGTTGTATCGTATAGACAAAGATAGTTTGTTTCAAAAAAGACAAAACTATGTATCGCAATTTTAAAAAAGGGGTGTTTATTTATGAATTTTACGCCACAAGATGTTGAAAATATGATTACAGAGCAGCGACAATTTTATTTTTCTCGCGCTACAAAAGATGTAAAATTTCGAAAAAATCAATTATTGAACTTAAAGAAAAGTATTTTAAAGTATGAAAAGGATATTTTGAATGCATTGTTTTTAGACTTAAGAAAAAGTGAGTTCGAAGCATATGCAACAGAAATTGGCATTGTCCTTGATAGTATTTCTTATATGGCGAAAAATTTAGAGGAATGGGTGAAGCCTGAAACGGCTAAAACGCCAATTCACCTTCAAATGGGGAAAAGTTTTATTGTTCGAGAGCCGTATGGTGTGACGTTAATTATTGGGCCATTTAATTACCCATTTCAGCTTGTGATGGAGCCTTTAATTGGTGCAATTATTGGTGGAAATACAGCGATTGTAAAGCCATCTGAAACGTCTGTGCATACAGCAAATATTGTGAAAAAAATTATTGAAGAGACATTCGATCCTTCCTATATACGTGTTGTAGAAGGTGAAAAAGAAGAAGTAACCGCACTTATTCATGCTTCGTTTGATTATATATTTTTTACAGGAAGTGTAGCGGTCGGTAAAATAGTGGCGAAAGCGGCAGCTGAACGGTTAACTCCGATAGCACTCGAACTTGGTGGTAAAAGCCCAGCAATAGTCGACCAAACGGCCAATTTAGAAGTTGCTGCAAAACGAATAGCTTGGGGAAAATTCACAAATACTGGTCAAACGTGTGTAGCTCCAGACTATTTACTTGTCCATAAAGACGTTTATGATCGATTTATGAAATTGTTAAAGGACACTGTCCGTTCTTTCTACGGTAAAAATGCGATAAAAAGCCCGGATTACGGTCGTATTGTAAATGTAAGACAGTTTGATCGTCTGCAAAAAATTTTAATTGAGGAGCGGGACACAATTACATATGGAGGGCGAACAGATCGTGATGATTTATATATTGAGCCTACCATAATTGAATATGTGAAGTGGTCAAGTCCTTCAATGCAAGATGAGCTATTTGGACCGATTTTACCAGTAATGGTATATGATGATTTACGACTTGCCATACATCAAATTCGTCAATTGCCTAAACCTTTAGCTGCTTATTTTTTCTCTGAACATGAAAAAGCCATTCAATACTTTTTAGAGGAGCTACCTTTTGGTGGTGGCTGTATAAATGATACGGTAACACATGTAGGTAATCAGCATTTGCCATTTGGTGGGGTTGGTCCTTCAGGGATTAATGCCTATCATGGAAAGGCAAGCTTTGATAATTTTACACATCCAAAATCGATATTAAAAAAATCTTCAAAGCTCGAAACAAATATTCTTTTCCCGCCATATAAACAAAAGGTTAAACTTATTCGTACTATTATGAAGTAATGCTGAGGGAGGTGTCTTGTACGTTTAGACACCTCCAACCTCATTGTTTTCTGCTGGCGGTAGTTTTATTTTTATAGTTGAACCACAGTTTAACTTGCTTTCAATAGCAATTGTGCCGCCATGTTCCTGAATAATCTTGTTTGTTATGAGCATACCAAGGCCTGTTCCTGTTGATTTGGTCGTATAAAAAGGTTCAAAAATACGCTTAATTAGTGCCTCGGACATTCCAACACCATTATCTGTAATTGTCACCATAATTAATCCTTCCGCATCTTTAGCAATGAAAATAATAATTTCTCCTTCAGTTGTACGTGCTTCAATTGCTTCAATGGCATTTTTAATAATATTAATGAATACCTGTTTTAACTGATTTTCATTAGCTAAAATTTGGTTATCTTCGCTGACGATATGTAGTGAAAAGGTAATGTTATGTTTTTGAAATTCGAGATGAAATAGTTGACTAATACTGTTAATCACGTCGTCAATCGATACGACTTTTAATTGTTCAACATGAGGCTTGGACAGCACTAAAAATTCACCAATAATTAAGTTAATTCGTTCGATTTCAGATTGAATTATTTCGGTATATGCATAGCAGGTTGAATCTTTTTCCGTACTCATCATTTGAACAAAACCGGATATAACGGCCATAGGATTACGGATTTCATGTGCTACCCCAGCTGCTATTTCGCCTGCCATTTTTAGCTTTTCTGATTGTAGTAAAAGTAGTTCATTTTCCTTTTTATAAGAAATATCGCGTGAAATAGCAGAAATAGCTATCATTTTGTTTGTGCGATCATAGATAGGTGAGAGTGAAATTTCGACATCGAAAACAGTACCATCTTTACGCATATCTTGTGTTTCTAACAGTTTAAAGCTTTTTCCTTCTAATAAACTTGCATAGCGCTGTTCAGCTTCCAAAACATTTTCTGGAGGGACAAGAGGGATGCTCTTGCCAACAATTTCTGCACTTGTCCAACCATATACTTCCTCAAAAGCAGGATTTACATCAATGACGCGATTATCTAAACTAAAAACCGCAATACAATCATTTGCATGTTGGAAAAACAAATGCAAATATGCTTCTTGCGAAAGCAATTCTTGTTTTTTCTGTAAGTTCATCTCATTTAGTCGATACCAAAAATGTTGTAAATGGCGAGATTGAATCCAACCTACAATAGTAAGTAACAATACAACAAAAATAAATGTTTCGAAGTAGCGTGGATGGACAATAAATTCACTGGAAATGCGGTGAAAATAAGAAAGAGCTATAATTTCCAGCAAAGAAACAATACTAATTAAAGTATTCAATTTTATCGATTGGTAAATAGTTATTAATAATATATAGAAAATAAAGCAAATAAAACTAGTTAAGGAAATGCTGAGAATATTAAGATAAACAATGGCAATATTGCCTGAAATAATTATTACCCATTGCATTGCAATTGGTTTAATTTTTAAAATTTTACCAGCTAGTAGAGGTAGAAATATTATTAACAACACACCGATCAGTACTTCGAGGTTACTATAGAGATCTAACATAATGAGCACTCCATAGGCAAAAATAGCTGTCACATAAAATAGCAAGATAATCTCATTGCGCATACGTAATAATTCCAATTGTTGCATATTTAGCACCTCAATTTTTAATCGATATTCCCATCATACATGATTCATTGTTGTCGATAAATGCCGATTTTTGATAAGATAGGAAAAATCCAACTTAATTTTTAAAATGGTAGCGTTTTCATTTAAAAAACGTTTCGTGAGGCATTTCATTTCTAGGCGAATAAGTAGTAAAATAAATTCATTAGGTAAGTGGGGGTATTCAGATTGTCTTTTTTTGTCGAAAAACAAGAAATGATGAAATGAATGTTGAGATTGATTGGAGGACTATGAAATGTATGCAGAGGAATTGTTAAGTGCATTACCTTTGAAAAAAATAATTGGCGTGTTACCGGATCAAGTGACGGATATCGTTATCGATTCTCGAAGTGTGCAACCGAACAGCATGTTTGTATGTATTAAAGGTTACACAGTGGATGGCCATGATTATGCGCAAAGAGCTGTTGAAGGTGGTGCAACTATTGTTGTCACAGAACGAGAACTACCATTAGCAGATGCGATTGCACAAGTTGTTGTGAAGGATACAGATCGTGCAGTTGGTTTGTTAGCTGCTAAGTTTTTTGATTACCCTTCAAAAGATATGACAATGATTGGTGTAACAGGGACGAATGGTAAAACATCTGTAACAGGTATTATTCAAAATATCATGCACGGTATGGGCGAGAAATCTGCATTAACAGGAACAATTGGTTTTAATTTAAATGGTATTTTATATGAATCGGCAAATACTACAAGTGATGCATTATCGACGCAACAAATGATTTTCCGTGCAAAAATGGAAGGCTGCCGTTTAATGACAATGGAGGTTTCTTCACATGGATTAGCACTTGGTCGTTTAGCTGGTGTTGATTATGATGTTGCAATTTTTACGAATCTTACTCATGATCATCTTGATTTCCATGGTACGATGGAGGAATATGGGAATGCAAAAGGCTTATTATTCTCTCAACTTGGACAAGACTTAGAAAAAAATAAACTAGTTGTGCTCAATGCAGATGATGCTTGGTCAGAACGCTATGCAGCAATGACACCGTTCCCAGTATGGACTTATGGATTAAACGATGAGACAGCTGATTTCCGTGCCATTAATTGTGAGTACCATGATTACATGACTTCATTTGATGTAGTTATGCCTGAAGGAATATTTCCTGTGAAAATGCATTTGCTTGGTGAATTCAATATTTATAATGTTCTTGCTGCAATGGTTGCATTTTATGGCAGAGGCTATTCAATGGACGCAATTATTGAACAAATAGAGCAATTACCACCAGTAAAAGGACGTATGGAAAAAGTTTGCTCAGATTTGCCAGTGCAAATTTTTGTCGATTATGCGCATACACCAGATGCTATTGAAAAGGCGATTGCCGCAGCTACGCCATATAAAAAAGGTAAGCTTATTTTCTTAGTTGGTACAGGTGGTAATCGTGATAAATCTAAGCGCCCTGCAATGGCTGAAAAAGCATCTGCAGCTGATTATGTAATTTTAACGACAGATGACCCGCGCTATGAAGATTACGATAGTATTACAGGTGATCTTGCTAAAGGTATGCTGCATAAAAACTATGCCTGTATTGGAGACCGTGCAGAAGCAGTCCGTCATGCAATAGAGATAGCTGAACCAGGCGATATGATTATTTTTGCTGGTAAAGGACATGAAGATTATCAAATTATTGAAAATACGAAATATCCACATAGTGATGCGGAAATTGCTATAAAGGCAGGACATTTAAAATTTGTCTAAATTAATTTGTGTCACAACCTTTTATGCGATGAAGGGGAACAGCTAGTGCAAGAAGATATTTCTTCCGACAAGCCCTTCCTTGCAAGTCAGCGTAGTGGAGGCTTCTACGCTCGCACAAAATGTAAACGTATTGTATATGTTTTAATGAATAAAATATTACTTATTGACAGTCTGAACCCTTTTAGTAGTGACTAAAGGGTTTTCTTTTTGGTGAATTCATGTAAAAAGGTTGTACGAAGGGCTAGACTTCTTTTATTATTAGTAGGTATGAAAAAAGGAGAATGAAGAGATGACTTCAAATTTAGAAAAAGATATATTAGCACGACGTACGTTCGCTATTATCAGCCACCCGGATGCTGGGAAAACGACGATTACGGAAAAGCTTTTACTTTTTGGCGGAGCGATTCGTGACGCAGGTACAGTAAAAGGTAAAAAATCAGGGAAATTTGCAACATCGGACTGGATGGAAATTGAAAAACAACGTGGTATTTCGGTAACATCTTCTGTTATGCAGTTTGATTATAGTGGTTCGCGCGTTAATATTTTAGATACACCAGGACACCAAGATTTCTCTGAGGATACGTATCGTACATTAATGGCAGTAGATAGTGCTGTCATGGTTGTAGATGCTGCTAAAGGGATTGAGGCACAAACATTAAAACTATTTAAAGTTTGTAAAATGCGCGGTATTCCGATTTTTACATTTATCAATAAATTAGACCGTCAAGGGAAAGAGCCACTTGAACTAATCGAAGAGCTTGAAGAAGTGCTTGGTATTCAAGCCTACCCAATGAACTGGCCAATCGGTATGGGGAAAGAATTCCTTGGTATTTATGACCGTTATAACAAACGTATTGAGCAATTCCGTACTGATGAGGGCGAACGTTTCCTACCAATCGATGAGAATGGTGAGTTAGCAGTTGACAATCCAATGAAAGTCACTTCATATTACTCACAAGCGATGGATGACATTATGCTACTTAATGAAGCAGGAAATGCCTATTCAGAAGAAAAAATCCGCCGCGGTGAATTAACACCTGTGTTCTTCGGTTCTGCTTTAACAAACTTTGGGGTACAAACATTCCTTGAAACGTATTTAAAATTTGCTCCAACACCTCAACCTCGTATTACAGAAGATGAGCAGTTCATTGACCCTGTTGAGCATCCAGAGTTTTCGGGCTTTATTTTCAAAATTCAAGCCAATATGAACCCTGCACACCGTGACCGTATTGCCTTTGTACGTATCGTATCTGGTAAATTTGAGCGCGGTATGAATATGACGCTATCTCGTACAGGTAAATCTTTTAAAGTGACACAGTCTACACAGTTTTTAGCTGACGACCGTGAAACAGTTGATGTAGCGGTGGCTGGAGATATTATTGGATTATATGATACAGGCACATATCAAATTGGTGACACTGTCGTAGGTGGCAAGAAAACGTTCCAATTTGAAAAATTACCGCAGTTCACACCAGAGCTATTTGTTCGCGTGACAGCGAAAAACGTAATGAAATCGAAGCAATTCCATAAAGGGATTTTACAATTGGTGCAAGAGGGTGCCATTCAATATTACAAAACACTTCATACAGAAGAAGTTATTTTAGGTGCAGTTGGTCAATTACAATTTGAAGTATTTGAGCACCGCATGAAAAATGAATACAATGTTGAAGTAAGAATGGAACCAATTGGTTCAAAAATGGCACGTTGGATTGAAAATGAAGAAGATGTAAAAGAATCGATGTCTTCAAGTCGTTCAATGCTTGTAAAAGACCGCTTTGACAATCTTGTTTTCCTATTTGAAAATGAATTTGCTATGCGTTGGTTCTCAGATAAAAACGAAAACATCAAATTATATAGCCTTCTATAAAAAGAAACACGAATCGACATTTCATCGATTCGTGTTTTTTTACAAGGAAAATAAGCGATTGGTGTAGAATGTATACAATATAAGGAAATGTTTAATCATTATGAGTACTGGCATCATTGCGCTACAGGCGGACGCTTTCCGCGGGCAAGCACCGAGCCGCTTCCCTCGCTACGCTCATTCCAGGGTCTCGGTTTGCTTGCTTTTCCCGCAGGAGTCGCCGCCTTCCGCTCCATTGAAATATTTTATTTCTCAAAAAAACAATGATGAAAATGCGAATTATGAAATTTTTTCAATATAATGTATTAATTTATAAAAAATCCCCCTTTTCGGCTATCATAGGAAAGAAGAGAAAGAAAAGGAGTATATACAATGAACATTAGTAACTTTTCGATTAAAAGGCCTGTTTTTACACTTGTTTCGATGCTACTAATAATTATTTTAGGTGGCGTCTCATTGTTAAAAATTCCAATCACTTTAATTCCCGAATTAAATCCACCAATTGGTGTCGTTGTTACCTCCTATCCTGGTGCGAGCTCAACGGAAGTAAATGAAAAGGTAACGAAACCTTTAGAGGCGACATTGGCCACCTTGCCAGGCATTAAAAAACTTCAATCTACTTCTCAGGAAGGTTCAAATTTAATTGTGCTAGAGTTTAATTGGACAACGGATATTGACGAGGTTCAACTCGATATTTTACAGCGAATCGATATGACACCGCTACCGAATGATGCACAAAAGCCAAGTTTTTTAAAATTTGACCCGTCACAATTTCCAATCATTCAGCTTTCTTTACGTGCAGAAAATGATCAGGTGGACGTGCGTATATTAGCGGAATCATTAGAAAAAGAGCTTCGTCGCACTAATGGAGTAGCGAGTGTAAACGTATCCGGCAAGCTGGTAGAAGAAGTACAAGTAACATTGGATGAATCGAAATTAATTGCAAAAGGCTTAACCCAAGCTGATATTATTCAAATTATTCAAACGAATAATGTGTCACTGCCTGGAGAACCTGTATTAACTGCTGATGGCAAAATGTTGACGACACGTATTGTTAGTACGTTAACAAAACCAGAAGATATTGCGGATTTAATTGTCTCCGTCAATCCGATAGATGGTAAAACACTAACGGTAGGAGATGTAGCGACCGTCGAGCGCGCGGAGCAAAAATCTTTAACAGAAACGCGTGCTAATGACCATCCAGCTGTATTAATGTCTGTTTTGCAAGAGTCTGGGGCAAATACTGCTGAAGTATCAAAAGCGTTCCAACAATCTTTACATGACTTACTAGCACAGGAACAATATAAAGGTGTAGTAGCAGACATATTAGTAGATCAAGGTAATTACGTGAATTTAGCGATAAGTAACATAGGTTCTTCATTACTATTAGGTGGCTTATTTGCAATGCTTGTGCTATTTATGTTTTTACGAGGTGTGAAAAGCCCAATTATCATTGGTATTGCTATACCATATTCAGTCATCGTCACATTTGTATTAATGTATTTTGCTCACTTTACTCTCAATATTATGACATTAGGCGCGCTAGCATTAGGCATTGGGATGCTCGTTGATAATGCAATTGTAGTAATTGAAAATGTGGAACGGCATTTAGGGCTTGGTAAGAACCCAATAGAAGCAGCAATGCAAGGCACTAAGGAAGTGGCGTTAGCCATAACAGCATCTACATTGACAACAATTGCTGTGTTCATTCCAGTAATGTTTATAGAAGGTTTAATCGGGCAAATCTTTACGGAATTTGCACTTACGATTTCATTCAGCTTAATTGCCTCGCTATTAGTAGCATTAACAGTTGTACCAATGTTGGCAAGTCGTCTGTTAAAAATGAAAGACAAAAATATAAATGAAATTCGAAAAGCATCGTCCTTTTATAAGCACTATAATGCATCTGTTGTTTGGGTATTAAAGCATCGTTTATTGGTCATTTTTTCGGCTGTTATCCTCTTTAGTTTATCGGTGTTTGGCTTATCGAGAATTGGTACGGAATTTTTACCAGCAACAGATGAAGGTTTTGCTTCTATTAGTGTAGATCTTGATAGAGGGGCTGCAGTAACTAAAACGGAACAGGTTGTCGCAGCAATAGAGGAGCGTTTAAAAAAAGAGCAAGATGTTGACGTCTATGTTAGCCTAATTGGCGGTACGCAGCAGTCGCAATCACGTGGACAAACAACTGCAAATCGAGCGGAAATTTATGTGAAGCTAGTACCACTTGCAGATCGTAAGCGCTCAATTTTTGAATTTGTAGAAGAGGTAGAAAAGGATTTAAACAATGAGCTAGGCGAGCAAGCTGAAATTACATTTAACGTTTCTACATCGTCAGGTTCATCTCCAAATACATTGACATTCCGATTAACCGATTCAAATGAACAACGTTTACAAGAGTCAGTTGAAAAAGTACAGCAAGAGCTCAAGCGCATTAACGTTGTCACAAATGTAATGACAGATTTAGATAATACAGTGCAAGAAATTCAAATTGAAGTAGACCGTGAAAAAGCTAAGGATTACGGCTTTTTACCGGCACAAATAGCCCAAACGGTTAATCAAATGACAAAGGGACAGCTGACAACTCAAATGATTGCTGATGATGGAGCTGTGTTATCGGTGTATACAGGCTTTGGACAAGCATTTAATGAAAGTGTCGAGTCCTTAAAGACAATGGAGATTCGTTCTCCTGCAGGTCTATTTGTTACGCTTGATGAAATTGCAAACGTATCTATACAAGAAGGGCCAGTATCCATTAGACGTTCTGATCAGGCTGCCGCAGTTGCATTTTTCATTGATTATACAGCGAAGGAGTCACTAGGTGGTATTTCAAAGGAGGTCGATAAGGCTCTTGAAAAAGCTAATTTACCTTCTGAAACGCAAGTTGTTTTTAGTGGCGATCGAGAGCTTTATGATAGTGCAATTGATGACATGCTTTTAGCCGTTGCTTTAGCTGTAGTGCTTGTTTATATTGTAATGGCAGCGCAGTTTGAGTCATTTAAATATCCTTTCGTTATTATGTTTACGGTACCACTTATGATTATTGGTGTTACGATTGCAATGTTTGCAACAAAGACACTACTTGGTGTGACAACTGTTATTGGTATTTTGGTTCTCGTGGGCATTGTTGTGAATAACGGTATTGTACTTGTCGATTATATAAATCAGCAAAAGATGAATGGCATGAAGTCATATGATGCGATTTTACTTGCTACACAAGATCGACTGCGTCCAATATTAATGACAGCATTAACGACAATATTAGGTTTGCTACCATTAGCACTTAGTATTGGTGAAGGTACTGAGATGAACCAGCCTATGGGCATTGTTGTAATTGGAGGGCTTATTACTTCGACTTTGCTGACATTATATATAGTGCCAGCTGTTTATAGCTTAATGGATAAAGAAACTAGAAAATTGCCTTAAGTACAAGGGGGAAATGAGATATGGGTGTTCATTTTTTTACGGGTTTTCCAGGATTCATTTCAAGTCAATTAATACGAGAGCTATTTCAAAAAAATAAAACGCAAAAGGTTATCGCAATAGTGCTAGCAGGGGAATTACCAAAAGCAACTGTTGAAAAAGGCAAGATAGAAGTAGACTATCCTCATTGTACGATACAGATTGTCGAAGGGGACATTACACTACCTAATTTAGGGATGACAAATCAAGTAGTACAGGAATTACTGCCACAAATTGAAGTGTTTTGGCATTTAGCAGCTATTTATGATTTAGCGGTTCCTAGAGATATCGCATGGAAGGTCAACGTACATGGAACAGCGATGGTAAATGATTTTGTACGTACACTTCCAAATTTAAAGCGGTATATGTATTTTAGTACAGCATATGTTGCTGGGCTGCGTGAAGGGATTTTACGTGAAAATGAATTAGTCCGACCGCCTGCTTTTAAAAACTATTATGAGGAAACAAAATATGAGGCAGAGCATCGTGTAGAAGATTTAAAGTCGGAGATACCTATAACGATTATTAGACCAGGAATTGTGCGTGGACATTCAGAGACTGGGGAAACGATTAAATTTGATGGACCATATTTCTTTTTAAATATGGTGGATAAATTAAAACGTTTACCGTTTATACCTTATATAGGGCTGTCGAGCTCAGCTATCAATGTTGTGCCGATTGATTATATTATAAATGCCACAACTTATATAGTAGATGAGAAAAGCGCAGAAGGCAAAACGCTACATTTAACAGATCCGAACCCACATCCTGTACAAGAGGTATATCGCACAATGGTAAAGTTATTAACGGATCATTATCCTAAAGGACGTTTTCCTTTGTCGTTTGCAAAAAAATCGTTAAAAATACCTTTCATTCGAAAGTTGCTAGGTGTCGAGCAAGAATCTTTAGATTATTTAACTTGGAATGCTGTCTTTGATACAGCAGAAGCGGTTGCTATTTTACAAAAAGGAAATATTACATGTCCTGATTTTATACAAACAATGCCGAAGATGGTGGATTTTTATCTAGCACATAAAGACGATAAAAACTATCATATTCAAATTAAATAATGATGGATTTCTTTGTCAGCTTTAAATGATAGTGCTATAATAAACGAACAAAAGAAATATCCTTAGACATTTTGTTAAAGGGGAGTAGCTAGCAGATGCGAGCGATGCATCTGATTTCACATTCGTCAAGACATGGTATTTACCATCGGGTGTGATAGCAAATGTTGTTGCTTTGATAAAGGTGCAATGCCGATACCTGTAATGAGAGAAGTGACAAATACAAATTTGCTTAGCAAGACCTTTGCCTTCTTTCAGGCAGGGGTCTTTTCTTTTGCATTTGACTAGTAAATGATCGCAATTTTGGGTATACAGAGTTTAAAGGAGGAACAGAGGATGGAAGCAATATTATTACAATATGGCTGGGTACTGATTGTACTAGTTGTATTAGAAGGATTACTAGCAGCAGACAACGCAGTTGTAATGGCTGTTATGGTGAAACACTTACCGCATGACCTACAAAAAAAGGCACTTTTTTACGGATTATTTGGAGCATTAATATTCCGATTCTCTGCGCTCTTTGTTATTACAGTATTAGTTAATTACTGGCAAATTCAGGCGGTTGGAGCAGCCTACCTATTATTTATGTCAGCGAAAAATATTTATGACTTGAGAAAAGGTAAAGATGAGGAAGAAGAAAATGATGAGACAGCCGTGAAAAAGGGATCTGGCTTTTGGATGACTGTCTTAAAAGTTGAGGTTGCCGATATAGCATTTGCGATTGATTCAATGCTTGCTGCGGTTGCTATTGCTGTGACGCTTCCACACTTAGGTAATTTTGATATTGGTGGCATTAATGGTGGACAATTTATTATTATGCTATTAGGTGGCTTTATCGGTGTTATAATGATGCGTTTTGCCGCGCAATGGTTTGTGAAAGTTTTAAACGACTATCCTTCACTTGAAACTGCTGCATTTTTAATTGTTGGCTGGGTTGGGGTAAAACTTGTTGTTTTAACATTAGCTCATGAAAAAGTGGGTATATTACCTAAAGAATTCCCTCATTCAACAGGCTGGGAATTAACATTCTGGATTGTGTTAATTGGTATCGCATTTGTCGGTTATTTAGTAGGAGTACGTAATAAAAAACAAACAAAATAACTGCTTGGAATTTTTTGTGAATATATAATGAAATTATTTTTAAATCCGCGTTGCTTTCTGCGGGCAAGGCACGAGCGTATCGCTCGCAACACTAACTGAGTCATGTGCGCTTGCTTTTCCCAGCGAAAGTGTATGCGGATTTTTGCTTTATTTCGAATAAATAGCTCAAGGTGATAGTTTTATCCTGTTTAAAACAGCCTCTTTCTTTTTTTATAGATTTTTTCTATACTAATATCTATCTTGGCATCATGAGTGGAAGGAGTTGATGAGGTGCCTTGGAAAAAATCATCTAATAAATTAATCACACCGTTTCAGGCACTAGTGTCTTATTATTTCATAGCAATAGCAATTTCCTTCCTATTGTTACGACTTCCCGGCGTTCATCAAGCGGGAGTAAAAGTGTCATTATTAGATAGCTTATTTACTGCAGTAAGTGCTGTAAGTGTAACCGGCTTAACAACGTTTAATATTTCAGAGACGTATACAACATTTGGGCTCGTCATGGTACTTGTTATTTTACAGCTCGGCGCGATTGGTATTATGTCACTGGGTACTTTTGTTTGGTTGCTTGTAGGGAAAAAAATTGGGATGCGTGAACGTCAGCTAATTATGATCGATCATAATCAGTATAATTTATCTGGTGTTGTCCAATTAATTCGAGAAATATTGAAAATTTTAATTGGCATAGAATTAGCAGGAGCTATTATTTTAACTGCGCATTTTACGAATTATTTCGATACATTTGAACAAGCGCTTATTCATGGTGTCTTTGCTTCTATATCAGCTACTACTAACGGTGGTTTTGATATTACTGGGATGAGTTTACTGCCATTTCATAATGATTATTTTGTTCAATTAATAACAATGGTGTTGATTGTGCTAGGAGCAATTGGCTTCCCGGTGCTAGTTGAGATAAAAACATTTTTACTTAATCGGCATGCTAATTTCCGTTTTAGCTTATTTACAAAAATAACGACAACTACTTATGCAATTTTATTTGTTGTAGGAGCGCTCGTTATTTTACTGCTCGAGTCTTTCCATTCATTTAAAGGGATGCCTTGGCATGAAGCGATCTTTTCCGCAATGTTCCATTCCATATCTACACGTTCAGCAGGACTTACAACATATGATGTAACATCCTTCAGTGAGGCGACAGATATTTTTATGAGCTTTTTAATGTTCATTGGTTCTTCTCCAAGCTCCGTTGGGGGCGGGATACGGACGACGACCTTCGCTATTGCGATATTATTTTTAATTACGTTTGCAAGGGGTAGAGAAGATATCCAAATTTTTGGACGTGAAATCCATTTAATCGATGTCTTCCGTGCGTTTGTCGTTATTTTAGTAGCTTGTTTTATGGTGTTAATGGCTACAATCATTTTACTAATTACAGAGCCACATGCGACACTTATACAAATCATTTTTGAAATTACATCTGCGTTCGGAACATGTGGAATGTCTTTAGGGATTACCTCAGATTTATCGGTCGTAGGTAAAATCATCATTATTATATTAATGTTCATAGGGCGAGTTGGTTTAATTTCCTTCCTGTATTCACTTGGTGGAGGCGGAAGAGGTAAAAAATCTAAATTCCATTACCCTAAAGAACGAGTTATTATTGGCTAAACATTTAGAAGCATAGATATAGAGGGTTTTAAGGGGGCAAATTATTCATTTGCCCCCTTTAAAATTGGAGTCAAATAATTTTATTTGCATAGGCATGGTGAGTCTTGTCCTAATATTCCATGTACATTTGCGTTACGGGTCGTACGGGAGCTTAAACCAAGATTGGGGGCGGAAAGCACCACCTGTAGTGGAAGTCAACAGTAGTGATCTAATGCTATACGCTGGTCGACAGTCAGAGGCAAACCTACGCTAATGGAAGAAAATACAATAGCAACATTTCTAAAAAAAAGTTTAGCTGGGTAAGTGTGCGGGTACATCTTATTAAGAGTGGAGAAAGAAAAATTACCACCTTGTACTAGAACTGAGGGACATCTAATACAGCTTTTTGAAAAGGATAGAAGCGGCGGTGAACCCAGTTACGAAAAAGAATCAAAAGGAGAACTTAACAATGACACTTACAAGCACAGCTAAACAAGAATTAAAGGACTTATTAAAAGAGACACATAAACGAGGTATTATGAAAATAGATCATAGTGATCGAGTAAGCAGTATGACAGATGGTGAAGCATTAGGTTTGCTCATTTCGGTAGTAAAACGTACTTTGTAATATTAAACAGAGCAAAATAGCTCCATGACACCTTGGCTTCTTTGTTCATTGTATTTAAGTTGCTATATTCAATTAGGAGAGGGAGTACTTTCACTGCAATATTATTTTTAAATTAGACAATAAAAGTGATTCTCCTTTATGACTTTCTTCTATTATATTGTATTTAATATTTTATATAAAAGAAGATGCTGGCAATTTTTCAGATAGAAGACCATGAAGTATGTTCATTTGCTTAACGAAAAATATAAAGAATACGAAACGATAATTCAATTTATTAGCTAAGAAATGATAGGTTATTTTAGGATATCTGACTGTTTTTTTGTGCAATTTAAAAGAATAAATATAGGTTTAGAAATCATTTAGAATAAGCATTTATTAGTCATACAGCAAATATGTTGAAGATATATCTAAAAATTTAGAAAATTTAACAAAATATTTCCTGATTAAAAATGTTGCTTATTGGGTAATAAGTTTTGGTTGCTCATAACTATATTTTAAGTAATTTGAACTAATAGTTTTAATGTGATTGTGAATCCATTACTAGCATTAAAAGTTAGTGGCAGTCGATAGAATTTGTAATTGCTTCGTAATACGAAGAATAGGGGATTAGTTAAAAAATCGAATTATTTTAGTTTCAAAAATAAAAAAACGCTATTCATTGAATAATTTCATGTGAATAGCGCTTTTTTATTAAACTGAATGGATTGTTGCAAAATACGGTTCTTGGCCGTGTCGGAAGTAGGTTAAAAGATAGCCGTTTTTTTGTACAATTTTGCCATTTGAGAAATTTTGATAATCCAAGTTATGTGGAATGATAAGTGTATGCTTGAACAGTTCTTTTTCAGTTAAATTCAAGTTGGCAAATTCATCTCCTGCAAGGTTAGGATTTTCACGTAGAGCTGTGTAAAGTGCCTTTTGTTGAACTTCAGTTGGGCGATCTTTCCACCATAATTTACGTGGTTGGAATTGCTGTGCCTTTAAATAATCAAGCTGCATTAAGCTTTGGATAATTTGTAAATTAGCACCTTCCACAGTTTCTAAAAACTCAAGTAAACGGCGGAACAAATCTTCTAGCTGATGACCAATACGAGACCAGCCCTTAGTCTCCCAGTAAGTTCCAAAGTTTTGGAAGAAATCAAATGGTGTCTCAAATACTTCTGTTACTAAATATTCGATTGTATGGTCCATCCGGTGAGCATTCCAATATTTCTCAAGTACATCTTCTGCATGTTTAATACGGACAATATCATCGAAGGTTAATACATTATTCGAAAAGATTTCATAAGGAGATAAATCTACATAGGTATAGCCAAACTTTTCAGCCTCCAAACGAAGACCTGTACCACGCAATAGCTTTAAGAAGCCTAGCTGTAATTCCTCAGGGCGCATAGCAAAAACATCATTAAATGTTTGTCGGAAGCTACTATAATCCTCTTCTGGTAGACCAGCAATTAAATCTAAATGTTGATCTATTTTTCCACCATTTTTGACCATTGTTACTGTACGCGTTAATTTTTCAAAGTTTTGACGACGTTGTACAAGTGTGTTTGTTAAATCGTTTGTAGATTGAACACCAATTTCAAAACGGAAAAGTCCTTTTGGGGCATTATCATTTAAAAATTGAATGACCTCGGGACGCATTATATCAGCAGTAATTTCAAACTGGAAGACTACGCCTGGCTTATGCTCATCTATTAAAAATTGAAACATTTCCATCGCATAGCTACGGCTAATATTAAATGTACGATCGACAAATTTAATAGTTCGCGCACCATTATTCATTAGATAACGAATATCTTCTTTTATACTTTCTCTATTGAAATAGCGTACGCCTACTTCAATAGAAGATAAGCAAAATTGACAGCTAAAAGGACAGCCTCGGCTTGTCTCAATATATTGAATTCGCTTGCTTAGATGTGGAAGGTCTTCTTCAAAACGAAAAGGACTCGGTAATTCTCGTAAGTCAATTTTAGGTGCTTGCGCGTGAATTCGAACTTTACCGTCCTCTAAGTAACAAATGCCTGGAACATCTTCTAAAGGTATTTCTCCATGCAAATGGCGTAGTAACTGCTTAAATGAAGTTTCCCCTTCGCCCATGACAATGAAATCAACTTCTTCAATTCGACGTAACCAATGATGGACATCGTATGATACTTCAGGTCCTCCCAGCAAAATTTTAACATTTGGACAAACTGTTTTTAACATTTTAATAACGTGTATTGTTTCTTCAATATTCCAAATATAGCAACTGAATCCTACGATATCGGGGTTTTTTTGAAATAAATCTGATACAATATTAAATGCAGGGTCTTTAATTGTGTATTCTGCAATTACTGGATTGTATTCAGGTAAAGCAGCACATTTTAAATAACGCAATGCTAAATTTGTGTGGATATACTTTGCGTTTAAAGTAGTTAAAATAGTATTCATGCATTAATCTTCCTTTCAACTTCTAATTGTAACAGTCAAGTAGCTGACAAACAATATAATCCTTTAGACCTATTTATTTTGTGAACGGTTCGTGAAATAATTTTAAATACTTAAATTTACTAAATTTTGTAATAATAGAATCGTACAGTCATAAAGTATAGTAAAGGCTCAAAATTCGAATGAGAGGTTTTTTACTCTTTTGAAAGGTTCGGTGAGAAAGTTGAAGCAAAATGATATAAATCAATGTTTTGGAAATCTTATGAAAAGTACTTCGTCACCAACACTTATTCTTAATAAATCAGGGAAAATTTTGAATTGTAATGAGGCAGCTATTAAACTTTTTAATCTTAATTCATCATTTAAAGGTTATATAACAATGGACGAGCCATCCAATATTAAATGGGCTAAGTTCGTTAAGGAACTACAATGTGAGTTAAGATCAGAAGAAATATTTAATATTCGTAAAAATAACAATGATCTAGAAATGATGTCCTTTAAATGTTTCTATGATCCAAACACAGAAGAAATAGTCGCACAGCTATCCACTATCAATAATGACAGAGCAATTGAATTGTATGTTAGTAAGGAACAGGAAAGATCACAATCCTTCAGTGCATATGATCATTTACCCTATGCTGTTATTGTGAGTGACGCGAGTGGGATTATTCTTGGTTTAAATAAATATGCAGAAATGTATTTAAAAATAGAAAAATCGCAGCTTCTTCATAAAGCGCATCAACATATATTTGATTCATTTACAATGAAGAATGGACAAATTACAACATATTTATCCAAATTGATGGGCGAAAAACATGCCATTATTCATGTCGTAGATGAAACACAAGTAAGTAGAACGTGCTATTACGAAATTTCAAGTGTTTTCGACGAATATAACAATATTATCGTCACTGTTATTAATGATGAAACTGAGAAAAAGCAGTTGCAGCATAAAGTAGAGCATCAGGAAGCATTGAATGTAGTTGGTCAAATGGCGGCAAGTATTGCACACGAGATTCGTAATCCATTAACTTCTTTAAAAGGCTTTACAGAGCTTTTAAAGCTGAATGCGGATGAGGAATCACGCATGTATTTATCTGTTATCGATAGTGAGTTACAACGGATGGAGCAAATTTTGTCTGAATTATTAGTATTGTCCAAGCCAACAAGTATGAAGGTAGAATTAATCGAATTAGATCATATTGTAAAACAAGTGATCGAATTTATGTTACCTGATGCCTTGATGAAAAAAATTATGATTCAATATATACCTTCAGCTACGGGAGTATTTATTGGTGGCAATGAAAATCGTTTAAAGCAAGTATTTATGAACCTAATTAAAAATGCGATGGAAGCTATGCATAATGGTGGCACAATTACGGTTGAAATGAATGTGATTGATTGTACGATTGTAGAGTTAATGATTAAAGATGAAGGCAGTGGAATGGATAGTAAAACAATCCAAAATCTATTCCAACCTTTTTATACGACGAAATCAACTGGGACAGGACTAGGCCTTGCTTTCGTGAAAAAGGTAATCGAAGAGCATGAAGGTGTAATAGGTGTTCAAAGTGAAGTGCAGAAGGGGACATGCTTCCATATGCAATTTCCAGTTTACACATTCAATCAGTTGGACCCGTTAGATGTTTCAGCGAAGGATTCTGCGTATTTAGTAACCTAAATACAGTGAAAATTATTTCAATAGTGCGCTATTATTGAATGCTTTTGACAATGCTTTTCAAAAGTCGCTATAATGACATGTATAAAGAGCGAATTGAGAGGACTAGGCTATGACGTCAGAAGAAGATTTAAAGCAAACTTTAAAATTATATATAGTATTATCCCGTGCCCATAAAGCAATAAATGAGATGACCAACCATTTTTTTCAAGAGAATGGTGTGAATCCTACTGAATTTGCAGTTTTAGAACTCCTTTATCATAAAGGGAGACAACCATTACAGCAAATCGGCAATAAAATATTACTTGCCAGTGGGTCTATTACGTATGTAATTGATAAGCTTGAAAAAAGAGGCTATCTTTTACGGGTTTCCTGTCCATCAGACCGTCGCGTTACCTATGCAGAAATTACCGCGGAAGGTGAAGCGTTTATGGGCGAATTATTTCCAAAGCATGAACAACATTTACATGAATTGATGAGTGCATTATCAGTCGAGGAAAAAGATCAAACGATAGGCTTATTAAAAAAATTAGGGCTATCAATTAAAGATTTGTCTTATTAAAAAGAGTTGTCTCAAATGGATTTTGAGGCGATTCTTTTTTCTATGCCTAAATATAGGATTTTAAAAAGGAACTTAACGTTGTTTTTGGTAAGGAATCGAATATAATAGCTATTTTTGCCTTTTAGGAAGCTTATTTAAGGGATTAACAATGCCACCCTATGTTTTTTGTTGGTGAATAAAAAAAGGCCTTAGAATGAATTCTAAGGCCTTTTAAACATTTGGTATTATTTTTTAGAAATAGTAGCTGCCATAGCAAGCATTGCAGCAGTTAAATCTTGTTCATCATTATCATGAATTGTTAATTTTGTAATGAGTCCATCTTTTTCAAATACTACGCCAATTACTTTTTCAGTATCAAAGTCTACAACATAGCCCTCAATATTTTTAATATCCTTAAATGCAGAAAGTTCTTCAGCCGATAATGCTACTGGTCCTCCAACTGCATTCATGTAGTCTTGCATAGATGTTTTAACTGCATCATAGCTTGTTTCAGAAGCATTTGTTGTTTCAATACGCATAAATACTTCATCATCAGCATTTGATACTAACATGTCTTTTCCTGGTTCTTCTTGAGAAAGAGTGAATTCAGGTAGTTGTTGGAATTTATAGCCCTGATCAACACTATCAGATTCAGTTGCTGTTTCCTTTTTGTCGACGCCTTTTTGAACGTATTTCACTTCTTGTTCTGGTTTAGCTTGTGTGTCTGTAGTTGCATCATTTGATGTAGGCGTTTCTTGCTTGTCATCGCCTGCAGTTTCATTCTCAGATGGTTGTTGTGAGTTCGCTGGTTCATTTTGTTCAGCATCTGATTGTTCTGTCTTATCCGAGGTATTACACCCCACGACAATAACAGCTGTTAGTAATAATGCAAGCATTGAAAATAATTTTTTTTGCATGAAAAGCCCTCCTTTTCTATATTAAACGCTAATAAAAGATAAAATGTTTCCAATTTTTTTTGTTATGATGTTAAAGGTAACACTAAAAACAATAGTAGAACAAAAACAACATGGGCCACAATAACTAAAGGCATACTCTTGCGCCATTCATAAATAAAGCCCCAAATTAGGCTTGTTACAAGAGCTGCGATTATACCTAGCTTAAAACCACTAAATGCAATCGAGATGGCACATAAAATTGCTGTTACAACAACTGCTAAGACAGGGCGCATAAAACGCTTCAATTGCTGTTGTACGTAGCCACGCCAAAATAGCTCTTCGCCAATGGCGACAATAAACACAAGTAAAATATAGTGCCAAATATTTTGTGGACCGTAAACAGTTAAAAACTTTTTCACTGTTACTACTAGCTGATCATTTATATATGGAGCGAGCCAATAACCAAAACGTATAATGCCATATGTGATTGTACCGTATCCTATGCCGAAAATTAGAAATTTCCAAGTAGGTAATTGATCTTCAATTGTACCTGAAAGAATAGCAATAGCTATACATACGAGCAGTGTAAATGCATATAGGTACCAAAATACAGCTGGATTAGCAAATGTGAAAGCAAGCATGCCATAAACGAATAATAAAGAAAGGAGAAGTATTATTGTTTGTTTCGAATTTGTTTGCATAATTCGACCTCCATACTTTAATTTTACCAAAAAAATAGTCCCTTATCATCTATTAAGATAAAAAGGGACTATTCAGAATATTAAGCTTCACTTGCATATAAGATTTTGTAACGTTTATGGTTGACGACCGTTTTCTCTTCAATTTCAAGGGAATCAAAATTCTCCATATATGTTAGATCAACGATCACCGAATTTTCATTTACTTTTTCAACAATACCTTGCAAACCATTTTTAAACTCGATAATATTTCCAACTTCAGCTATTTTCACAGACAGTCAGCTCCTTCATCGACTAATAATATACAGTTTGCATGAAAAAAAGGAAAACGTAAAGCTTTTTTTGAATAATTCATAATTTAATACACAAAATAAGGAAAGAGAAGGGAATAGAAAAAAATGGATCAATATGAAAATATGCTTAAACAATTACAGGAAGGAGAAATACAAAGTATCGAAATTACTAAAGATCAATTTTATGAGTTTCGTGAAGTACTAGTGAAACACCCCTTATTTAAACATTTTAGAGGTGAAGCAAAGCAAAATGGGATTATAATATACACTTATTTGGAAATTCCTAGAAGTTAATTTTGTCGAACATTGTCGTAACTTAATGCTGTAAGAAATGAAATATAAATGTATAATAATGGTATGATTATTTGTATGTTGGAGGGTTGTATGAATGGTCAATCTACTCTTGAAACAAATGGAACAAACTCGTGAGATGATGATTCGCTCTGGTGTTGAAAACGGGTTACAGAATGCAAAAACCATTCAACTGAGTCGCAGATTAGATCAGTTAATGAATACTTATTATAGACAGACAACATTGGAAGAAGAAGAAGATCAAGATGATTTGTTTCAGTATTCAGAGTAAAACTTTTTAGATTAGATGTTTAAAAATGCATTTACTGGGGAATAGTTAATATGAACACAGCAACATTCTCATTTCCCCCTTTAGAGCAGTGATTCCCATCACCTGCTCTCTTTTTTTTTGCTTATTCGGTATATATGCCATACATAATAAAGTTAGTACAAGTATTAAGAAGAATTTGAATTATTGAACTGATTCAACTACACTAAAAACACATCATAAGCTAAGCAAAAATTCTTTAAAGCGTAACTAATTTACAATGAGCGTAAGGAATAAATTGATTAGTTTTACTAAGTGAGTTAGTTTCATTCAATCGTGCGGAAGGCGGCTATTCCAACAAGAAGAGAAGCTTAGCGTGGGAAGTGGCTCGGTACTTGCCTGAAAAAGCGTCCGTCTATAGTGTAATGATGCGAATAAAATTGATTCAAGTAAAGGAGTTATTACATATGGGAAAAGAGCGTATTGCATTTATCGGTACAGGTGTTATGGGTGCTAGCATTATCAAACACTTATTGGAAAATGGCCATGAGGTGACAGTTTATACTCGCACAAAAGAAAAAGCAGAGCCGTTAATGGCATTAGGGGCTAGTTGGGCTAGTTCTCCAGCTGAAGCTTTTAAAGATAAGGATATAGCGCTAACGATGGTTGGTTATCCAACTGATGTTGAGGAAGTTTATTTTGGTGAACATGGTCTATTCAAAACTGCCCATGCTGGTAATATTGTTATCGATATGACTACATCTGAGCCAACTTTAGCGAAGAAGATTTATACACATGCTCAAACACTAGGAGTGGAAGCATTGGATGCCCCTGTTTCTGGTGGAGATGTTGGTGCTCAGAATGGCACATTGTCGATTATGGTTGGTGGGAACGAACATGCATTTAATCAAGTTGCACCAGTATTACAACAATTTGGTGCAAATATAGTTTACCAAGGTGAAGCAGGTGCAGGACAGCATGCAAAAATGTGTAATCAAATCGTTATTGCATCTGGGATGATTGGTGTATGTGAGTCGCTAGCATATGGCTTAAAGGCGGGCCTAGATTTAGCTACTGTTTTAAAATCTATTTCTTCAGGTGCTGCTGGTTCGTGGTCTTTAAGTAATTTAGCACCACGTATGATGAAGGAAGATTTTGCCCCAGGTTTTTATATTAAACATTTCGTAAAGGATATGAAAATTGCTTTAGATGAATCACAAAAAATGGGAATTTCTCTACCAGGGCTATCATTAGCTTATGAAATGTATGAAAAGCTAATTGCAGAAGGCTACGGTGACAACGGTACACAGGCTCTTCTAAAGTATTATCAATAGACAATTATAATTGAATTCATAGAAGCAAAAGAAGAAAAGTGTTAGATTGACTGCCATCAATCTAACACTTTTTTGCATGCCGTTTTGTTTGAGTGCCTGGCACTACCCTCCGACAATAAACTTAGTGAAATCGCCAGTAAAGATCCGAGAATCGCCCGTAAAGCAGGAGAAATCGCCAGTAAAGGTCCGAGAATCGCCCGTAAAGCAGGAGAAATCGCCAGTAAAGATCCGAGAATCGCCCGTAAAGCAGGAGAAATCGCCAGTAAAGGTCTGAGAATCGCCCGCAAAGCAGGAGAAATCGCCACAAAAGATCCGTAAATCGCCCGTAAACGTTTGAAAAGCATCCTCCATCGCAGACGATTCTCTACTCTTTACTAAAAAGTTGAGAATCTAAGGAGAAGCTAGATGCTCCTGCAAGAGCAAAGTAGAGTGCTATAGCACCTAATGCTAGGTCAAGCTCATAACCAGCCAGTCCATCCGCTCCGATAAAACCAATGCTAAGCTTTGCTGTAAAGATAGCAACAATCATTGTAATTGTCAGTAAAGTACCAAAAATTCTTGTTGCTAAGCCTAAAATAAGAGCAGCTCCGCCAACTAATTCAATAACCGCAACGATATATGCCATAAAACCTGGTATACCTAGACTATCAAAGAAGTCAGCAGTGTAGCTGATTCCGCCTTGGAATTTTTGGAAACCGTGCACCGTAAAAATAATGCCGAGAACGACACGTAAAATAGTTGAACCAATGTTTTGCATAATGTAATTACTCCTTTTTCTTTAACTTACATTTCGTAACTTAGTTTATTTTTAAAAACAACTTTTGTCAAGTAACTAAGTTGATTTTAAGAACTGATTTTTAAAAAGTGATATAATCTTTTAATAAGAACTAGTAATAATGGAGGGGAGTAAATTGAATCAAAAAAATATTTGTCCACGATTTGAAAAGGCACTTATGCTATTGAATCATCGTTGGAATACTTTGCTTATTTATCAGCTACTTGACGGTCCACAACGATTTTCAACCATTAAAAATCAGTTGAATATTAGTAGTCGTGTGTTAACAGAGCGACTAAAGGAGTTAGAGATCGAAGAAATTGTTTTACGTACCGTGATTCCTTCTACACCAGTCGTTATTGAATATGAGCTTACAGAAAAAGGATATGCAATCACACCCGTGCTAAAAGCAATAGAACAATGGTCTAATAAATGGGTAACTATTACTGAGGAATAATAAAAAGATATTCAAGCGAGGGGCTTGAATATCTTTTTTTATTCTTTGTAAAATGGTTGGTAACGGATTAACCAATTTATGGCCATTTAGCAGTTGTATTTGTTATATTGTAAATAATATTAATTTTTATTAAACAAAAGGTATTTTTTAATACAGATAGGAATTAATTTAATATTATAAGAAGGAAAAGGAGGGATTTAATGAATCAGAGGCAAGCAGGGGAAGCTCAGCATCGCAGTCAGCTAGCACTCTATTTATCATTGCCGATACTATCATGGGCGTTTTACGATTTTGCTAATACGATATTTTCTTCAAATATTAATACAGTTTTTTTCCCATTTTATATGGACGAAGTTTTAGGTACGAATGAAGTCATGCAACAAGTAGCTAGTACATTTATTTCGTATGCCAATGCATTAGCAAGCTTTTTTCTAGTAGTTTTTTCACCGCTTTTTGGGGTATGGATAGATCAAACAGGCTATAAAAAACGATTCATTGTCTGGTTTGCATTGATTTCGATTATATTTACCTTTATGATGGGTGTTTTTGCAAATTTAGAGACAACAACAAATTATTCAGGTGTACCTCTCAGTTTATTTTTAGTTGTTGCAAGCTTTGTCATTGCGAAATTTTTCTTTAATTCGAGTCTCGTATTCTATGATTCAATGATGGGCGACCTTGGGACAAAAGAAGAAATGCCCCTAATTTCTGGTTATGGTGTAGCGATTGGTTACTTAGGTACTATTTTGGGGCTTCTTGTTTATTTATATGTAGGAAACAGTGATTTCCACCGTGCATTTATACCAACAGCGATTTTGTATTTATTATTTTCATTGCCATTATTTTTTATTAATAAAGATACTCCAATACCAAAAGAACAGCGTAAAACGACGAAGTTTTTTGAAGGTTACAAGGAAATTATTAGTACATTTAAAGATATGAAGCAATATAAAGCGATTTTTACATTTATGATTGCGTATTTCTTTTTAAATGATGCAATTGCCACAACAATTGCAATGATGGCTGTTTACGCAACTACTATTGTAGGATTTTCTTCAGGTCAATTTATTATTCTATATTTAGTTTCCACCGTATCAACAATTATTGGCTCACTCGCATTCGGCTATATTACGAAAGCCATTGGTGCTAAGCGGGCTATTACTATTGTAGCGGTGTTAATGATTATCGCCTTAACCTTTGCTGTTTTTGCGACAGAACAGTGGATGTTTTGGATTGCTGGCAGTATGTTTGGTATTTCACTAGGCTCTATGTGGGTTACATCAAGAACATATATTATTGAGCTATCACCAGATGATAAGCGAGGGCAGTTTTTCGGACTATTTGCTTTTTCTGGTAAAGTTTCATCGATAATCGGACCAGCTGTATATGGAACGGTTACATTATGGATGAAAGATTACGGTACATTAGCAAGTCGCGTAGCATTATCAACATTAATTTTGATGACGGTTATTGGTCTATTGGTTCATCTAAAAGTTAATGATAAAAATGGAAATACCAGATAGGAGAATTGTATCGCCTATGATACAATTGAATTATTATTTGATGTTGAAATAGAAAGGAGCGGGGTTGCTTTGGAACATAAAGGCATATTATTAGAAAGTGGCACAAATGAGCTAGAAATCGTTGAATTTGAAGTAGCTAACAATAAATTCGGTATTAATGTTATTAAAGTAAAAGAAATTATTCAACCGATTCCAGTAACATTTATTCCACACGCGCACCCGCATGTTGAGGGAATTATTCAATTAAGAGGCGAGGTACTCCCAGTAGTAGATATGCTACGAGTACTAGGGATACAAAGTGCAGAACGTAATCCACAACAAAAATATATTGTTGCTGAGTTTAATAAACAACGAGTTGTTTTTCATGTAGATAACGTAACACAAATCCACCGTATTTCATGGAATCAAATCGAAAAACCTTCAGATATGTATCAGGGGGGTACTTCGCAAGTTATCGGTGTTATTAAGCAAAATGAACAAATGATTTTATTACTAGATTTCGAGAAAATTATGGTTGATATTAACCCTGATTCGGGTATTAGTGTAGAGTCAGTAAAAAAACTTGGTAAACGTGAACGCTCTGAAAAACGCATTTTAATTGCTGAGGATTCACCGTTATTACGTAAGTTATTATTTGATACGATGAAGGAAGCCGGTTATGAGAATGTTGAGTTCTTTGAAAATGGCCGTGACGCTTATGAATACTTAGAAGCATTGGCGAAAAGTGGAAGCAATGTAACAGAGCACATTCAATTAGTAGTTACTGACATTGAGATGCCACAAATGGATGGTCACCATCTTACACGCAAAATTAAAGAGCATCCTGATTTACAAAAGCTACCGGTCATTATTTTCTCTAGTTTAATTACAGATGATCTTCGCCATAAAGGCGATCAAGTAGGGGCAGAGGACCAAATTAGTAAACCCGAAATTGCAGAGCTTATTTTACGCGTCGATCAACTTATTCTATAAAGCTAGCGAAAAGGAACTTCACAATTATAATAATTGGTATCCTGAAATGTTAATAAAAAATGAAAGTCGGATACCTTTTAGGTTCCGACTTTTTTTGTATAAATGACGGTGCTATTAACACAAAATAATTAGACTACCGATTGTTCTATAAAGGAAGTGATTATTTGAATGAATTGAAAACAGCTATCATTGATATTGGTTCGAATACGATTCGTTTAGTGCTGTATCAGTATGATAATGAAGAGGGGCTTAGAGAGCTAGGTAATATTAAAACGGTTGCACGGTTACGTACATATTTGCAACCCTCAGGTGACATGTCAGAAGAAGGTATTCAAGTACTAACGGAAACATTATTAACATTTAAAGCAATGCTTGATGATTTTGAAATTGTAGATGTGAAAGCTGCTGCAACAGCTGCAATTCGTCAAGCAACGAATCGAGAACAAATTATAGCTTTAATGAAAGAGAGAACCGGCATACAAATAGAGCTTTTGTCTGAGGAGGAAGAGGCGTATTTCGGTTATGTTGCTGTAGCGCATTCAATTGGAACACTTTCTGCCGTGACCATCGATATTGGTGGGGGAAGTACAGAAATAACACTATTTAAAAATAAAGAACTAATTGAATCCTTTAGCTTTCCTTTTGGAACGGTGTCGTTAAAGCAACGATTCGTAAAAGGTGACATTATGAATAGTAGTGAGAAGAAAGAATTGATTGCCTTTGTGAAAGAGCAGTTTAAATCACTTCCTTGGATTCAACAAGTAGGATTACCAATTATTGCGATTGGAGGCAGTGCAAGAAATATTGCGCAAGTTCATCAGCAACGGCATCAATATCCTATTGCAAGTGTGCATGGCTACGAAATATCTAAAGAGGATTTGGATCAGCTCAGTTTGTTTTTAGGTAACTTAAGCTTCCAAGAATTAAAACATTTAGATGGTTTATCGACAGACCGCGCTGATATTATTGTACCTGCTTTAGAGGTGTTTCGCGTGCTTATGGACATTGTCGGTAGTGAAGTGTTCCAGCTAACGAAAAAAGGTTTACGAGAAGGGCTTATTATCCACCGTATTTTGCAAAAAGATGCAAATGCCTTTGATAAATATAATGTTTTTGAGGGAAACGCTAGAAGGTTAGCTAGGCAGTACGGACGCTCTGAGGCAGAAGTTGATTATTTAATGCACCTAGCAGATCAATTATACCGTGAGTGTTGTCATTTAAAATTTTTACAATTTGACGAGACCGATTTGCAATTGTTGAGGAAGGCAGCAAAGATATTTAATATCGGGGAATATATTGAGTTAAGCTCCGCCAGCCAACATACCTTTTATTTAGTTGCCAATCAATCAATTGATGGCTTAAACCATAAGGAAAGACTAAAACTTGCACTTTTAGCATCGTATAAAAATAAAGATTATTTTTACCGATTTGCTGCTCCTTTTATAGAATGGATGAGTCGTGAAGAACATCGTAAAATACGTGATTTTGGTGCATTATTAAAATTTGTCTATGCGTTAAATGTATCGAAAAGAAATATTGTACATGCTATTGAAATGCAACCTAAGGATAATTTTGTCCAGCTAAACATTTACGTTAAAAAAAATGCGGCTGCCGAAAAATATCAAGCTAATCGGCATAAAAAACATCTAGAACGTGCTCTAAAGACACCAATTAAAGTAAATTTTATTGAAGAAGGGTGGAACCAAGATGACAACGGAAGTAACGAACAATCGCTTACATGAAGAAGATTTTTCAGAAGCACATAGCCGTTTGCTCGAAGAAATTGCAAAGCCTCAATATTATAATAATCGTGAATTAAGCTGGTTGGCATTTAATGAGCGTGTTTTAGAAGAAGCAGAGGATGTCAATAATCCTCTGCTAGAACGTTTGAAGTTTTTAGCGATATTTAGCTCCAATTTAGATGAATTTTTTATGGTGCGCGTAGCAGGACTTCAGGACCAAGTACGTGCTGGTTTTCATAAAGCTGAAAATAAATCAGGCTTAACACCAAAAGAGCAATTGGCAAAAATTGCTGAGCGTACGCAAGCTTTAGTACGTCGACAAACGGAAGTATATAGACATTTAATTTATGATTTATTGCCCCAGCATAATGTACATATTGCGGACATGAAGGATTTAAATAGTACGCAAAAAGCATTTATAAATGAAATGTTTGCTGAGACAATTTTCCCTGTACTAACACCTGTGGCAGTAGATGCTTATCGACCATTTCCAACATTGCTAGGGAAAACTTTAAATTTACTTGTACTATTAGAACAAGATGAAACAGATTTTGAAAGCCGTGAAAGGGTTGCGATAGTGCAAGTGCCATCTGTTTTGGATCGCTATATTAAAGTCCCTTGTGCTGAGGGCGAAACGGTCATCGTACTACTCGAGGATGTGATTGTTGCTCATATTGAAAAGCTTTTCTATGGGTACAGTGTTAAATCTGCACAGGCTTTCCGTCTAACACGTAATGCGGATTTAACGATTCATGAAGAAGGCGCACGCGATTTACTCGTTGAAATTGAAAAAGAACTAAAAAAACGCAAATGGGGAGTCGGTAGTCGACTCGAAGTACGTGTCGGAGAAATGAATGAAGAAGTCCTAGCTTATTTACTAGATGAATTTGAAATCGAGGAGACCGATGTTTTTCATATTGATGGCCCATTAGATTTAACATTTATGTTTTCGTTTGTGAAAGGTATTTCTGTAGGACGAGAACATTTAGAGTATGAAAGCTTTATCCCACAGCCACCTTTAGATTTACAATCAGATGAAAATATTTTTGAAAAAGCGTTACTACAGGACATTTTTTTCCATCATCCATATGAGTCATTTGCACCGATAGTAGACTTTATTTCAGAGGCTGCTGTAAATCCAAATGTATTAGCAATAAAGCAAACATTGTATCGAGTTAGTGGCAATTCCCCAATTATACAAGCATTAAAACTTGCGGCTGAAAATGGCAAGCAAGTGACTGTTTTAGTAGAGCTCAAAGCCCGTTTTGATGAAGAAAATAATGTGCATTGGGCGAAGCAACTGGAACAAGCAGGTTGTCTTGTTATATACGGTATGAATAATTTAAAAACTCACTCTAAAATAACGTTAGTCGTGAGTCGTCGAAATGGGAAAATTGAACGTTTTGTACATCTCGGAACAGGAAATTATAATGATGCAACGGCTAAAATTTATACGGACATGGGCATCATAACATCTGATAAGGAATTTGGTATTGATGCAACAAACTTCTTTAATTATTTAAGTGGCTATACGGAAAAACCTACTTTTAATCATTTAGTCGTTGCACCATTTGATATTCGTGATGAATTTATCCGTTTAATGGATGAAGAAATTAGTTGTCATAAGAAATACGGTAATGGGTTTATTCGAGCTAAAATGAATTCATTAACGGATAAGGATTTAATGATGAAGCTTTACGAAGCCTCTATTGCTGGTGTAAAAGTAGAGCTTATTATTCGCGGTATTTGCTGCATACGGCCAGGCATACCAGGTATTAGTGACAATATCACCGTCACAAGTATTGTTGGTCGATTCCTTGAACATTCACGTATTTATTGGTTCCATCATAATGGTGAAAACAAAGTTTACTTGTCATCCGCAGATATGATGACAAGAAATATGATAAAACGAGTTGAAATTCTTTTCCCTGTCTATTCAATTGAAGCAAAAGCCCGTATTATGGATATTATGAACAAACAACTTGAGGATACTGCAAAGGCTCGTATTCAAGATTCCAATGGAAAATATCATTATAAAGAGTTTGATCGAAGCGAAGACCCTATTAATAGTCAGGAAATTTTCTTAAAGGATGCTCTAAAGCCTACGCTAGATGAAGAATAAATAACGAGCGTACTAGACGACTTAGAGTAAACACGCTACCTAGAGAGGGATATAATGAAAAAATATAGAGAAAATGTAGCGCAATTCGCAAACTATCGACAGATGGCACTGCTTAATCCGTTTGATGCAGTTATATGCTTGAAAAAAGCTGATAATGGGGAATTTGAAATTGTTCACTATAACGATAAACTCCCATTAGCTATAGTGTTGCACGATGTGAAAGCAACGAAAGCAGACCGATTCTTTACTAAGCAATGTTGGCAGCAATTATTGAAAATTGTACAACAAGAATTTAACATTGCACGTAAGATTGAGCTTTATTCAGAGACTGAGCAAATGCAAAAATCGTTTGCTGTAAGTGTACAGCAATTGGAAGCATCACTTATAGCTGTTATTTTACGTGAGGAACAGAATGATACGAAGCCTTATTTGCAATTCGTTGAACAACATGTGTGTCCTGTGCTAACGACTGATTTACAAGGTCGTATTATTCATCAAAACGTTGCTGCTACGTCTGTATTGTCGAGGGAACATCACAGTCTTATAGGACTTGATATTTTTTCATTATTGGAGTGCAACTATGTAAACGAAGTACAATTATTATTTGCTAAAACGATTGAAGGCGCTACATTGGATATGGCTAAATGTTTATTTAAGCGCAATTTACTAAGTAGCGAACCATTTTATTTGCGTATACATCCAACTTATTTTAATGGAGAAATAATAGGGGTACATTTTTTTGTAAAAGACCCGAAATCGTTTAAGAGTGATCACAGTGCTTTTTATTATTTAGCCTTAAAGGACGAATTGACAGGTATTTGGAATCGTAGAGCGTTTAAAGAGCATTGGCAACAGCATTTGAGCGATAAACAAAGTGAAAATCAGCAGGCAACAATTATTTTAGTAGATATAGATCGCTTTAAAAAATTTAATGAGTCCCTTGGTGAAAGTAAGGGTGATGAACTAATGCGGATGTTTATTCATAGACTTCGTGAACTTTGTTACTCAACATGCTCACTTTATCGTTATAATAGCGACGAATTTATTTTTCTTTTAAAGGATGCAACAATCGATAAAATAGAGCAATTAGCTAATTCAATATTAGACTCGTTGAAACAGCCCTTTATGATTGATGAACAGGAGTATTTTATCAGTGTTTCAATTGGTATTTCCTTAAGTCCCGCTGACGGTAAGGATATAGAAACTCTTGTGAGAAAGGCCGATCAAGCTTTATTTTCAGCGAAGGAGCACGGACGTTCACATTACCGCTATTATCGGGATGATATGACTAATGTGTTTCCAAATGAGGCATTGATGGAGGCCCATTTACGTCGTGCCATTGAGTTTAATGAGCTAAGTATACATCTACAGCCACAAATGAATTTAAATGATAATAGCATTAATAGCTTTGAAGCGTTATTGCGGTGGAATAATCGTAAATTTGGTTTTGTATCCCCAGCGCAATTTATACCTATTGCCGAGGCGACAGGCTTAATTGTTGAAATTGGTGATTGGATTATTAATGAGGTTTGTCGCTATCAAAAGGAATGGAATGTGAAGGGCTATCGACCAGTCAGAATCGCTATCAACATATCTCCAAAACAATTTAGAAAAGAAAACTTCGCGCGGAAGATTAAAGCAACATTGAAAAAATATAATGTCGCACCACAATTAATTGAAGTAGAAATTACAGAAAGCTCAATGACCAATGTCCATGAAACATATTCAATTTTAACGGAACTGAAGCAGCTAGGAGTTTATGTTTCGGTCGATGATTTTGGCACTGGCTATTCATCACTTAGCTACTTGAAACGCTATCCAATCGATATTATAAAAATCGACCAATCGTTTATTGCTGATATTGAAAAGGATGATAAAAATGAGGCGATTATTAAAGCCATTATTTCGATGTCCCATAATTTAGGACTTGAAGTAATTGCTGAAGGCATTGAAGAGCCATCACAAGTAGCATTCTTGAAACGTCATCGTTGTCAAAAAGGGCAGGGCTATTTATACAATAAACCTTTACCCGTTGAAACGATTGTTGCACAATATTTTGTCGGGTAATTGATAGCACATTGCCGTTGATTTCCGCTATGGGCGGGCGCTTTCCGCGGGCACGTCGTAAGCCGCAACCCTCGCTAATGCGCGGTTTGTTGCGTTTTACGTTTTGTGCTGTTCACGCAGCAGTTGCCCACTCTTCGCTCCAATCAACTAATTAAAAAATAGTGAGCAAGAACTTCCATATACTTTCTGTCAACACTCTGAGCACCTCGACAATATCGAGGTGCTCTTATTGTAATTTTTGCTATTTTGTAGGATGAACCTTCATGCCATTTAGAACAACTGCTGTAAAGTGTGCCATTTCTGAAACTAAATCAAATTCCTCGTTATGAATTAACCAATCATAAACATTCGCGCGCATGCAGCGCTGAATAATTTGTTGCATTTGTTTCGCTTGTAAACCGTTATCAAATTCTCCTTGCTGAACGCCCTCTTCAATATAAGTATTGATAATTTGGAAGATTTTACGTTGAGGGCTAATTAAATAATGGTTTTGTTCAACTTGATTGGTCATTGCGGCAGAATATACTGTTCGCAATAAATCTTTTCCAACAACATTTGTTAAATAAAGCATTTGCTCCTTATAAAGCGCGAGAATTTTGTCACTTGCCGATAATGTTTGATCAATATTTTTTTCGACTGTACTATAAAAACTATCAAGCTCCTCGAATTTTTCCAAAATAACATCATATTTGGATGGGAAATGTGTATAGAAAGTCCCCTTTGATACGTTACATGCTTTCGTAATTTGTTCAACAGACACATGCTCATATCCATGTTTATTAAATAAATCTAATGAAGTTTTGAGTAGTTTTTCCCGAGTTTCTAATGCCTTTTTTTGGCGAGTAGTTAACGAATTCATGCCCTTCTGCCTCCGTAATTAAAATATCCTATAATAATGACCATAAAATTTATTCAGAAAATATAAAATTTTTTGATTGACGTGCTATATTAAGTTTGTTTATGATTTAAGTGACCGAAGTCAGTGACCGCGGTCATCAAGAGTATCTCGTTATTAATGTTACGATAAAAACGTAAAGTTTGCTAGTGTATCAGCGCTTATTAACGCAATTCACAGGAAATGGGGGGACTCGAATGAAAGAGAAATTAGGTTTTATCGGCCTAGGCAATATGGGTTTACCAATGTCGATTAACTTACTTCGCGCAGGTTATGAAGTGTACGGTTTTGACACGAATACAAAAGCAATGGAGCAATTTATTGCAGAAGGTGGTATGGGTGTAACAACTGCACAAGAACTTGTAAAGCAAAGTGATGTCATTATGACAAGCTTACCAACACCGCAAATAGTTGAACATGTCTTTACATCAGAAGAAGGGATTTTACAAAATGCTAAGCAAGAAAGCTTGCTGATAGATTTTAGTACAGTAAATCCTGAGCTAAATGATGTGCTACATAAGAAGGCGCAATCATTGGGCTTACGTTATCTAGGAGCTCCTGTAAGTGGTGGAGTTATTGGTGCAATCAATGCAACTCTAACAATTATGGTAGGTGGAGAAGAAAAAGATTATCAAAGTGGAGCTGAAATTTTCGGAATAGTTGGAAAAAACGTCTATCATCTTGGTGCATCACCTAGTATCGGTACACGTATTAAATTACTCAACAATTTAATGATTGGTTTTTACACACAGGCGGTAGCTGAAACGATTGTCCTTGGAGAAAATATGGGGATACCAGCTAATACACTTTACGAAGTATTAAGTAATAGCTATGGACAAAGTCGTATTTACGAACGCAATTACTTAGAATATATGAAAAATGAAAATTATGAGCCTGGTTTTTCTACAAATCTATTACTAAAAGATTTAAGGCTAGCTAAAAATATGGCTGATGAAGCAGGTGTGCCTCTTCGGATAGGGGAACAGCTAGTGAATCTTTACAATGATATATCAGCAGAGGGCTATGGTGAAAACGATATGTCGGCAGCTTATTTAAGTCTGAAGGAAAAATGCATTATTAAACAACATTAAAGGAGGAAAATAGTTATGACAACAGCGCAAGAAGTGAAAACTTTAACACATTTTATCGGTGGAGAAATGATTGAGGGGCAAAGTGGTCGGTACGGTTCGGTTTATAATCCTACAACAGGTGACATCATCGCAAAAGTTCCACTAGCAACAGTAGAAGAGACACGGGAGGCAATTGCTAAAGCACAGGCAGCATTTCCTAAATGGCGTGATACATCAGTATCCAAACGTGCGGAGGTCGTATTAAAATTCCGTAATTTAGTGACAGATAATATGGAAGAATTATTACAAATTATTTGTACGGAAAGTGGTAAAACGATTGAAGATGCAAGAGGTGAAATTACACGAGGGCTAGAGTCGGTTGATTTAGCAATTGGTGCTCCCCATCTAGTAAAAGGAGAGTACTCTGTAAACGTTGGCGGGCAAATTAATGCCTATTCGGCTAAGTATCCTTTAGGTGTTGTAGCGGCAATCTCTCCATTTAATTTTCCAATTATGGTGCCGTTAGCACAAACGAGTATGGCTATTGCTGTAGGGAACGCCGTTGTATTAAAAGCATCGGAGAGAGTACCAATGACAGCGTTATATGTGAGTGAGCTATGGAAAAAGGCTGGGTTGCCAGATGGTATTTGGACAGTAGTGAATGGCGATAAAGATGCAGTAAATGAACTTTTAGAAAACCCAATTGTGCAAGCGATTTCATTTGTTGGTTCAACACCGGTTGCTAAATACATTTATGAAACAGGTTCAAAATATGGTAAACGTGTCACTGCTTTAGGCGGAGGAAAAAATAATATGGTCGTAATGCCTGATGCAGACCTTGAGCAAGTTGCAAATGCATTTATCGGTGCAGCATATGGAGCAGCATCACAACGTTGTATGGCAATTTCTACAATAATGCCTGTTGGTAAAGAAACAGCAGATCGTCTAGTAGCAATATTAAAAGAAAAAATTACAGCATTAAAAGTAGGCGCTTATACAGATAAGGATACAGACTTTGGTCCAGTTATATCACAGCAATCTAAAGAAGCAATTCTTGCTGCAATTGATAAAGGGGAATCAGAAGGGGCAACTGTTGTTTGTGATGGTCGTGAGCTAGCTATTGTAAACGAATCAAAAGGATTTTTTGTAGGTCCTACATTATTAGATCATGTAAAACCAGGTATGGAAATATATGAGCAAGAAGTATTTGGACCTGCCCGCAATGTCGTACGCGTGGATTCATTAGAAGAGGCAATCGAGCTTATTAACGAGCATGAGCTTGGCAATGGAGTTACGATCTTTACAAATGATGGGCTTGCAGCTCGGAAATTTACAACAGAGATTGATGTAGGAATGGTAGGTGTGAATGTACCAATTCCAATTCCTGTTGGTTACCATAACTTTGCTGGATTTAAAGGCTCACGTTTTGGTGAGGGGCATATGTTTGGACCAGATCAGGCACGTTTCTTTACAAAGACTAAAACAATTTCTGAACGCTGGATGACAAGTAATGCTTCATCGGCATCTACATTTGCATTCCCAAGTAATAACGATTAATGGATAGAGCTGTATCACTTGAGTTAATTTCATAAATAGTATTAAAAGGAAAATAACGAATTTCAATGGAACAAAAGGTGGTGACTCCAGCGGGAAGAACAAGCGAACGAACAACTCGAGACTAAAGCGTAGTGAGGGAATCTGTTCAATGCTTGCCCGCGGAAAGCTTCACCTATTGCGTAAAAATACGAATAATATTGGATGTAACATAGCACTTTCTATAAAAAGATAGGTGGGATGTGGATGTTAGCGTATATTGGACTTTTTGGAAGTTTAGCACTTTTAGTCTATTTAACAATGAGAGGTGTCAATTTACTTATTTCAGCACCATTAACAGCTTTAATAGCGGCTGTAACGAATGGTCTAGCTTTCTTCCCACAAACTGCAAATGACAATCAAGCTAATTTCTTAACGAGTTATATGAATGGATTTACTGGCTTCGTTGGTTCTTGGTATTTAATGTTCATGGCAGGTGCAATCTTTGGAAAGGTAATGGAAGATACAGGTGCAGCAGATAGTGTTTCCAAATGGATTGTTGAAAAAATTGGCGTGAAATATGCTACTTTTGCTGTGGTGGCTGCAGCAGCAGTTTTAACGTATGGTGGTGTCTCGGTATTTATTGTAGCTTTCTCTGTTTATCCGATGGCTATTAGTTTATTTAAGCAAGCGAATTTCCCGCGTCGTTTTATTCCTGCGGCACTTGGTTTGGGATCTGTGACTTTTACGATGACATCAGCAGGCTCACCAGAGATTCAGAACTGGATTCCGATTGAATACTTACATACGACACCATATGCAGGATGGGAAGTTAGTATTGTGGTCGCAGTATTTATGGCGGTGGGTGGCGCACTATGGTTGAACTGGATGATTAAACGTGCAGTGAAAAAGGGTGAAGTGTTTATTGAACGTTCAACGGATCCAGTAGTTGACGAAACACGTAAGCTACCTAGCCCTATTTTAAGCTTAGTGCCATTATTAGTAGTTTTACTGATTTCGTTTATTTTCCATGACTCACTTGGCACGTCGGCTTTAATCGTTGCGCTAACGAGCGGTTGTATTATGGCATATTTAGTAAGTTATAAGTATTCAAAATCTGTTAGTGCGACACTCGCAGCAGGTGCGATGGGTGCTGTTGTAGCTATTGCTAATACGGCTGCAGTAGTAGGCTTTGGGGGTGTTGTAAAAGCTACACCATCATTCGTTGCAACTGTAGATTTAATGACCAATATTCCTGGAAATCCATTAATTGGCGGTGCTATTGCTATCGCTGTTATTGCAGGTTTAACAGGGTCAGCATCAGGTGGGCAAACGATTGCGATGCCATTACTTGCTCCTCATTATATTGACATGGGAGTAAATACGGAAGCATTACACCGAACAATCGCGATTGCTTCTGGCTCGCTTGATTCATTGCCACATGGCGGCTATGTTGTGACGACGATAAATTCTGTATGTAATGAAAAACATAAGGATGCCTATTTGCCTTTCGGGGCATTGACAGTCATTATACCAATTATTGGTACAGTTATTGCGATTATATTATTCTCAATTGGAATGTAGGAGGGAAACGAAGTGATTGATGGCAAAACAGTATTTATTACTGGCGCTGCACGTGGAATTGGTCTGTCAATTGCTCAAGCTTTTGCTGAGCAAGGGGCGAATGTTGTTATTTCGGATATGAATGAGCAACGCTTAGCTGAAGCGGTAGAACAAAATCCACTATTAACAGCTTATACATGTGATGTTACAGATGAACAAGCAATTGGCGATGCGATTGCCTTCACCGTTGAGAAATTTAACACAATTGATATTTTAATTAATAATGCAGGATTCCAACATGTTTCTTACATCGAGGATTTTCCGACTGAAATATTTGAACAAATGCAAAAAGTAATGCTTGTTGCACCATTTGTCACAATGAAATATGCATTACCTCATATGAAGAAAAATAAATTTGGACGCATTATTAATATGGCATCAATAAACGGCGTTATTGGTTTTGCTGGTAAAGCAGGATACAATGCCGCAAAACATGGGCTAATCGGGTTAACCAAAGTCGCAGCACTTGAAGTGGCCAATGATGGTATTACTGTTAATGCTATATGTCCAGGATATGTGGATACGGAATTAGTCCGTAATCAGTTTACAGATTTAGCAAAGACACGGGGTATCCAAGTAGAAGAAGTACTGGAGCAGGTTTTATACCCTCTTGTCCCTCAAAAGCGCTTGTTAGACGTTTCAGAGATTACAGGACTTGCACTCTATTTAGCTAGTGATGTAGCAAAAGGCTTAACAGGTCAGGCGATTGTATTAGATGGCGGTTATACTGCTCAATAATGGAGGAGAGATGCGTTATGATTCAAACAAAAACAACCTTCACTGTAAATTCTCCAGGGACAATTATTTATGGAAGAGATGCTTTCGAAGAGGTTGGTCTATATGCTAAAAAACTAGGTACGAAGGCACTAATCGTTAGCGATCCAATAATGGATAGCTTAGGGTTTGTCAATCAGTGTAAGTCATTATTGACAGTCAATGGTTTGGAAGCGGTTTCGTATTTAGGGGTAACAACTGAGCCAGTGGATACGTATGTAGCAGAAGGTCTTGAAATTTTGCTATCTGCGCAATGTGATGTCATCATTTCTGTCGGTGGGGGAAGTTGCATTGATACAGCTAAAGCGATTGCTGTTGTAGCAACAAACGGTGGATACATTGGTGATTACATGAAAATGGCGAAAATCGCTGAGCAAGCGCCTATTCCACATATAGCAGTCCCGACTACAGCAGGCACAGGCTCAGAAGCTACAGATGCTACCGTTATTACCAACACGACTAATGATGTAAAAATGATGATAAAACAACAAGCTTTTATGCCACCAGTTGCAATTGTCGACCCAATGTTAACGATAACTTCTCCACCAGCCATCACAGCTGCGACTGGCATTGATGCATTAAGCCATGCTATTGAAAGCTATTTATCACGTTTAGCACATCCATATTCAAATGTATTAGCATTATCGGCGATGGATTTAATTATTAATAATTTGTTAAAAGTTTATGAGCATGGTGATGACATCGATGCGCGAGAGGCGATGTCTCTAGGCTCCATGCAAGCAGGACTATCGTTTTCCAATGCATCAGTAGCTTTAGTGCATGGTATGTCACGTCCTATAGGTGCACTCTTCCATGTGCCTCATGGAATTTCAAATGCGATGCTGCTACCAGCGGTATTAGACTTTACTAAGGATGCATGTGTGGATCGCTTAGCAGACATAGGACAATTTTTTAATAAGGATGGAAAAAATGGAACACAAGAAGAGCTAGCAAATTTAGTAATTGAATCAATAAAAAAACTGTGTAAAAAGATGAACATTGGCAATTTACAGCAATGGGGAATTGAGGAGGATGCATTTTTTGCGGCAATTCCAAAAATGGCAACCGATGCAATTGCAAGTGGTAGTCCAGGAAATAACCCTAAAGTGCCAACGCACGACGAGTTAATGGCGCTTTACAAAATTGCTTATTATTATGAGTTTTAAACAATTAAGTCTGAGTGTCTTCCTTTATGTAATAGAGGAAGGCACTTTTTATTTGAAATTTTGTGTTGAAAAATAAAAAGGAGTTGATATTACATAAAATTAGACGTCATATTGTGGCATTTATAATGCACTGTTCCTTACACAAATAAAAAATGATATGTATTAATTATACATATATGTAATTGATACATATGTATTGGTAAAATATAATTACCTTATGGACAACAAAAATAATAATACGCAATATCTTAAGGGTTTATTTGAAATTGCTATTTTAATGATGCTACAGAAAAAAACGATGTATGGCTATGAATTGACTAAAGAATTGAAAGAGAGCAAGTGTTTTTCTATTTCTGATGGCTCAATTTATCCAATATTAAAACGTTTGACGGCGAATGATTATGTTGATGTATTTTCAGAAGAATACGAAGGAAGAATTAGAAAGTATTACCGTATCACAGATTTAGGAAAGGCATTAGTAGAAAATCGACTGAAGGAGTTAGAATCAATATTAAAATATTTTGAAGAAATTAAGGGGATGGATTAGAAGTGGATAATCGGAAGATAAATGAATATATACGTCAACTGGAATTTGAGTTGGAGCCATTACCAAAAAAGGATAGAGATCATCATATCGTGGAAGTAAAAGACCATTTATTGCAATCAGTAAATGATGGTAAATCCGTAGAACAGGTATTAAAAAGTTTTCTCCCAGCCAATGAATTAGCGAAAGAAATTAAAGCTGAGTTTCAACAATTGTATAGTGCATCCTTCTCTGAAAATAGGTATCAAATTAAACAAAAGAGTAGCAAAAAAGTATGGATTACAGTAATAGTTTTAATAGGGATAATCTTTATTGCTATATTTTTAGCAATTGCAGTATTTATAGGAAGTTTATCAGGTAACCCTACTGACACTAATGGAATAGTTGAGTATGAAGAAATCGGAAATTAACAATTTTAAAAAAATATTTAACATTTGATTGGAGTGAAAGGCGGTAACTCAAGCAGGAAAGCAGGAAAGCACAATATGTAAGCCGCAACAAACTTCAAACTAGCGAGGGTTGCGCCTTACGCGTATACACGCATCGAAAATCAACGGCAGTAATCATCTAATAATTAATATTAAAGGCGTCAAGTGCACTTATTGACGTTTTTTTTTTCACTACTCTGAATCATGCACTTCTATAAAAAAGAGTTTTGTAGAATTAATATGACATTTTCGAGAAAATATAGTAAAATAAAATGAATGAGTATTCATTTTTTTGAAAAACGAAGGGGGAAGCAGAATGTTGCAGGGGAAAACGATTATTATTACAGGTGGTTCAAGTGGTATGGGGCTTTATATGGCAAAGCAATTCGTTTCAGAAGGCGCAAATGTTGTTATAGTAGGTCGTAATGAAGAGCGATTAGCAGAAGCTAAAAAGTTTATATTAGAAGCAGGAAAAACAATTGAAACATTCCAAATGGATGTTCGTATACCAGAGCAGGCAGAGGCGATGGTCACGTTTGCTGTTGGAAAATTTGGCCAAGTTGATGGACTAGTGAATAATGCAGCTGGTAACTTTATCGTTCGTGCAGAGGATTTGACGCCTAATGGTTGGAAATCAGTAGTTGATATTGTATTAAATGGTACGTTCTTTTGCTCTTCTGCCATCGGCAAATATTGGATTAAAAATAAAATCAACGGTTCAATTATCAATATGGTGGCGACCTATGCTTGGAATGCAGGCGCTGGTGTAATACATTCATCTGCTGCAAAAGCAGGCGTATTATCAATGACAAGAACTTTAGCGGTCGAATGGGGGAAACGTTATGGAATTCGTGTAAATGCGATTGCACCAGGTCCAATTGAACGTACTGGTGGTGCAGCTAAACTATGGGAATCAGAGGCAGCTGCTGCTATGACAATTGATTCTGTACCACTTGGACGAATTGGTACACCAGAGGAAGTAGCCGATCTTGCAACATTTATGATGTCTGATAAGGCGCGTTATATGAATGGTGAATGTGTCACATTGGATGGAGGACAGTGGCTAAATCAATCCCCTTTTTAACTTGCTTCAGCAAAAGAATGAATGTCGTTGAATCCAGTTAAAAGGACTTGCCGATGTCACAGCTTTTAAGTGAGGCTTTTGAGCAGTCTCGAAAAAAATCATTGCATAATGAAGAGCTGTATTGATGCATACTAAGGGCAAAGAAAGGAGTTTTGTCTATGGGTATGTGGTTAATACCAGCTCTAATTGCAATTACAATCATTGCGGCTATATCCTTTGTGGCGACAATGCGAATTGCAAAGATGACTTCCGAGCGGAAATCGGAAAAAGATACGCCGATTTCAGGGACAGTCGAAGAATTTGCAACAATGCTGAATCCAATTGTTTGGGTGTATATTGTTTTTTTACTGTTTTTAGGGATTATGATTTTTTACTACTGGAGTAAGATAGGATATTAAACGGCTTTAAACGAAGTATCACTATTGCATTGGTCAATGTGATACTTCTTTTTTAATAAAAAATTTCGTCTAAAGCTAAGCTGTTAAATATTATTTTTCCATAAAATTACGAATTTATAAGGTGTTTTTTATTAACTTTAATTTATAATATCTAGTTTCTAATTTGTGCTTAGCTCAAACATTTTGAGTGACAGCACTTTTTTCTTTTCAACAGTAAATTTTGAAAGGAGCGACATTTAGTTTAAATAATGCTCCTTGTCTTTGCACGGAATAATTTTAGGTGCTTTAATTGAGTTATGGACATATTACTTTTTTATTATTAGAATAGTTATAATGATAAGGAGTTTATATTATAAAGTAATAGCAAACTTCTTCAAATATATGCACCATGTGGGCTCTCATAGAAAAAGAAGTGATTACGTAAGTATAAGAACTATATACTGTAGAAGAAAAGGAGAATTATGTTAGAACTTATTTCAAGTAAATTAAAAGAAGCACGTAAAGATAGAGGAATTACACAAGCGGAGCTAGCAGATGGAATTTGTACGCAAGCGATGATAAGTAATTTTGAAAAAGGTGAAAGTGTACCATCTAGTGTAGTGTTATTTAAAATTGCTCAAAAATTAAAGTTAGATATTAACTACTTCTTCGGACAAAATTCATTGAAAACACATCAAGATGATAATGAGGAAACAAAAAAATTAATAAGAAAACTAATAAGAAATCGTGATTATCAAGCTATAAATTATATAGTAAAAACGGAAAAAGAAAAGGCGAATTTTAGCAGTAATGAAGATAAACAGTTTTTACTATGGCATGAGGGCATATGTGATTTTTATTTAAATAAAGATAGTGTTAACGCTATAAATATATTAAACAGCGCTTTAAAATTAACCGGTAAGGAAAATTATACAGAGCAGACTATTAGTATAAATAATAGTATTGCGATTATTTATTTTGAAGTACAGCAGTATGAAAATTCTTTAGAAATCTTCCAAAAGTGTAAATCAGAATACGATTTAAGTAATTTAAAAGATAGTGTGCTGAAGATTAGAATTTTATATGGTCTATCTAAAACTTTAGTAGCTTTAAAAAGAGAAGAAGAAGCTATTTTAGAATGTAAGAAGGCAATTAAAATATGCGTTACAGAAGAGTCACTGTATTTATTGGGAGAGCTTTACTTCCAAATAGGTAGGAATTTAGTTATTTTAGATAGGGTAAAGGAATCAGAACAATATTTTGAGAAAGCGCAACATATTTTCGAAATTGAGGGAAATTATGAATTCCTTGATGTGATAGAAAAAGTAAAATTAGATTATTTTACTGAAAAACGACAATGATATGGGATTCCTGATTGCATTGCAGCTGTCGGGAATTTTTTATTAAAGTAAATATTTATATAAAAATACTTATTGAAAAAATCAAAATATTTATGTATAATATTTCAAAAGGAGGGTAATATATGAAGAAAATAATAACGCAATTTTTAGTAGTATCTACTCTTTTCGTAACTTTTATTAGTGGACCAACAACAAAACCAACAGCAATGGTGGACAGTCCTAAAAATATTGAAGTAGTCAATATTATAGAAGTTCTAGATATACCTGATTTACCAAGTCAACACTAATCCTATGATGAACAAGAAGCTATTCCTCCTATATGTGGGGAATAGCTTTTTTCTTTATTTAGTCGACTTAACAAAATTATTAAATGCCTCTTCTTCTTCGACAAATGGATTATGACTACTTTTATCAAATATCGTTAAGCTAGAATTGTTAATTGCCGTGGCGATTTCTTCAGAAAAAACTAAAGGACATTGTGTATCAAACCTTCCGCAATAAATAAAAGAAGGGCTATATATTTCTTTTAAGCTATCAGTAATATCATAGTTTTTTAGTTCCGTAGATATAAAATAATCTAATCTTTTGTTTACTGCCTTTCCACTATTAGGTCGAGACATTATGTTATCGTAATCTTCTTTTTTATAAATGGACATTAGATTCCATTCTTTATTTAACGCTCTTCGTTCTGCTAAAGTTTTAGATGGATCTTTAAGAAGTTTTAAAATTTCTAATAACCTTGGATTATTAGGATTACTTTTACAATATATGCTATCTGGATGCGACATATATTTTGACGATGCGGACAAACCACCTACTATAATTTTTTGTAAAGAATTTGGCTTCATTATCGCATAAATTAAACCCAACATACCTCCAGCAGAATGACCAGCAAAGCTCCACTGTGACAAGCCTAGTGATATTCTGATTGCTTCCAAATCTTTAACACTAGTCATAAAACTATAGTCATCAGTTAATGTTGAATCGCTAGAGTTTCCACAGCCTCTTAAATTAATTAAATAGACAGTATAGTGTTTAGTAAAAGGAGCTGCGAATATATTGCCCTTACTATTAAACTCCGTATATTGATGCGTTATACAAATTGGTTCACCATTTCCCATTTTAAAATACTCAAAGTGTCCTCGAGGGGTTTCAATCATATATTGTGTCCACATAGGGTGCCTCCAATTGTTTTTATTTATTATAACACTATTACAATAAGTTTATTTATAAAGTGCACATAAAAATAAGTAATTTTATAATTCAATAAATATATTTATTGTAAAAATATTAAAAATTAGTATAATTATATACAAGGAGGTGTTAAATATGAAATTAACAATTAAAAGTGTAGATGTTCAATCATTAAACACAAAAACTAAAAAAGATTCACAACAATTACTACAAGCTGGTTGCTGTTGTGGAGGTGGAAGTGAAGCTCGTCCATTAAAAAAATAAGAGCAAATATTTTCGTACCATCTAGATATAAAAATTTAAAAAAGTAGCGAATTTTTAAATTTGCTACTTTTTTGTAACTTTGAGGTGATAAATATGTATATTCAATCAAACGGGGAACTACAACGTTTATCTGAAAAGCTAATATTTATTAATGATCGAGTAGGTTATGAGATAGATGGAGAAGGTGTAACAAATTTTAATCAGTTATTTCCTTATTTAACAGGTACAATTCCTTTGACAAAAATAAGTGAATTAATCCATATGGAAGAACATGAATTATTAAATAATATAAGTGATTTAGAGAAAGTTGGAATTGTTTCGATTAATGATGCACCATTGCTGAAAGTGAGCATAGTTTCTGGAAGTTTAAATAGTGAAAAGTTACAGCGAATTTTTGACATTCCTACTTTAAATCAAATTATAACTTTTACTAATTTAGAAAATATCTCATTAGAAAACACAGACATTGTAATAGCACTTGATAATGATGGTAGTAGTTTTTTTTCACAGGTACATAAACGTTTAAGAGCTATTGAAGTCCCGTGGTTAAAATATTCCTTTAGCTATTCTAAACTTTTTATGGGACCGATTTTCTTTCCTGATGGAGGTCCTTGTTACAATTGCTTCCAAAAACGCCTTAGTAGAGCGGAGGAAGAGCCTATAAAAAATAAAAGTTTAGGCAATTTAGAAGCTTTTTTAGCGCCTTTTATTGAAAAAGAATTATTAAAGTACTGTAGAGCTAAAACGCCAACACTATGCTTTAATACTGAAATCGTTTTTGACGCTGAGGAACTTGAAATTAAAAAATATCCTGTATATCAAATGCCTGACTGTGAGTTTTGTAGGGGTGAGGTTAGTTTATGAGTAATCAAATAATAATAGAGGATACTTTAAGAGCAAGCTTTATTTCAACATTAAACGAAATTTACCCTTTGCCAGGGTCACCTAGGTTATTTCGCTATTTAGCAGTAATTAATGGTGATAATCATTATATAAGTAGTGGCTCTGGCTTTTCAATAAGTAGGGAGCATGCTAAGTCTGCTGCAATTGGAGAAAGTGTTGAGAGGTATTGTGCTAATCAGTTTAATATGAAAGACATTTATATCGGAAAATATGCAGATATTAGTCATCAGGCACTTAATCCTACAATTATTACTCGATATACAGATGAACAATATAAGAATAATACGATGTACAAAGAAGTCGACGTTAACGAACTGAGAGCATGGGTTGAGGCAAAAGATGTAGTAGATAATAAAAAAATATTAGTCCCATTTGAACTGATTTTTCTAACTAGCCCTCCTAGTCATTTGCCATTACGGGATTTAATTTCTACTGGATTAGCTTGTGGCCAAACTTTAGAGAAAGCAATTTTAAGTGGTTTTAATGAATGTATTGAAAGAGATGCATTTGTAAAATTTTGGTTAATTGGTTGCGTACGAGGAGAAATTGATTTAAATACGGTTCACAACGAATATGTAAAAAGACTATTGGAGCTTGCTGAAAATAGCAATCTACAATTGAGGGTGTATGATATTAGCACTGATTTGGAAGTGCCTACAATATTAACTGTTGTAAAAGTTACAGGGAATGCTGGATTTTACTTAGGGTGTGCTAGCTCACTCGAATACTTGCATGCAATTAGAAAGTCAATTGAAGAAGGGTTAGGAGGATTTTCGATTTATTATGAGTTGATAAATCACTATAAAGAGCCTATTCCTAAAAAGCTTGATCATACATCTACTTTAGATGATCATCCACTATATTATTTAGCTGGCAATAATGATGAAATTTTATTGCAGCTCCTTCCTAATTCTATACCTAAAATTGCCGTAGAAGACCGTAGTGTGCAATTTACTGACGCAGTTGAAAGGATTACTCGTCTAGGTCATAAAATATATTATAGTGAAATTACAACTGAAGATGTAAAACAAATGGGGTTATCTGTTGTAAGAGTGATAATACCCACTTTGTGTTTTCTCTCAATTAATGATCCACTACTCAATTGCCCAAGGTTACAAGAAACGGCTTCTAAATTAGGTAGAAAAATAAATACAGAACCACACCCATTTCCATAAGGAGGGCTTTATTTGAGAGATTCATATATTTACGAGTTTTATCATAATAATTCAAAAAACTATCTTTCGCAAATTTTAAATGCTCCGGGGAAAAGTTTTAACATAGATAGTGATGGCAAACTATATCCACTTAGTCATAAAAATTATTGCGATGTGTCGAATGTTAACGGTACTATAACAAGTTCCTTTAGAAGTTATGAAAAAGTGGATTTAACAATGGATGTACTTTTACAAATATTAAAAAAGAGCTACTTTTTAGAGAAAAAGGGGGAAGAAATTAAATCTTTAACCCCCTCAGCTGGTGGATTGTATCCAATTGAAATGTATGTGCTAACATCTACTAGCCATTATTTAAAAGGAACATATCATTACCTTAGATCAGAAGCAAAACTTAATTATATACGTGATGCAATAGCGTTTGATTCATTTCTACCTATTAATAATAGTTTTGTTTATAGCGCTCCATTTGTCATAGTAATGACGGCAAGAATGGAAGACATAATTAATAAATACGGAGCAAGAGGGTATAGATACGCCCTTCTTGAAGCAGGTCACATCGGTCAAAATATTTCGAGGGCAATTATGGATAATCCAGATTTAGGTTGTTGTGCTATTGGTGGCTTTTATGATGACAAATTACATAGTGCACTTAATCTACCATTAGATGAAGTGCCACTATATTTATATTGTATTGGTCAAAAGGGGGAGTTTACATGATGGCATATAGAGAATATTTAAGATTATTGAGCATTGATGACTCTATGCTCTTACATTTACCACGTTTTGACTTGCTTTCGCGAATTATCTTAAATCATCAGTTAGCTATACCATTCGATACAGTTAGAAAATCTCAAGATTATAACGCTAAAAAAATATTAAAAGAGAATTACGTAGATGTTAATCAATATATCCAATCTGTTTCTCAAAATGGTTATGGTGGGACATGCTTTCATCTCACGTGGGGTCTTTATAATCTGTTACATTCACTTAATTATGAAGTGAAAATAATTAAATTAGAGGAACTACATTTTGCGTTAGTTGTCAGCTACGATACGGAAGAGTTTTACGTTGATGTTGGTTTTTGGGCGCCATTATTTAAGCCTTTCCCATTAAGAGAAAATTGGATAGTAACAAATCACGTGCATTCTGTTGAATGGAGGTATATGCCTGAAAATGAAAGCGGCACCCTTCTGTGTGGCGGAGAACCCGCAAAAAGGTGGGATGGTAGCTTCCTAAGTGTTCATGATTTTTGGCGTGAATGGGAAAATTCGATGAATGAAGATAATACCTTTCTTCAAAATTTATATATTAATAAATGGAAAGATGAAGATACTTTTTTATTTCTAGTTAACAATAGCTATAAGGAGTTTTATAAAGGGAAAAAAATTAAAGATGTCCAATATGACTATACAAATACAGTTGAATTAAAAAACATACTTGTCAGTAATTTTAATGTGGATGGGGACGATTATATTTATTTATTGGACCAACATTATAAAAGCAAGATGAGGTGAGTAGCTATAGTTAATGTAATTAATTTAATTGATAAACCTATCGATCAAGTAAAAGAAAAACTTGTTATATTTAGCTCAGCTTTAGATATCAATCAATTAATACAAACTGGTTTTAGTCAAATGATGCATGATAAAAAGGAAAACTTATACGATAATATCGAACATGAAGTGGCGACTTATATAAAGTCAGCTAGTAATCAATTAATGGAAGTTCCTACGAATGTGTTTCTTCTGCCGTTAATTACGACGGATGTATTTTATTTAGAAAAAATGAACGGAATTTTAGCACATACAGATGGGACCTCAAATATTTTTATATATTTAAATGTTGATAAAAGGGTGGATTCAAAATTTATTCAAAGTATTTCCTTCCATGAATACCAGCATGTTGTTCGCAATACAATCGTCAAAAAGAAAGAACCAAAAACTTTACTAGATGTAATGATAGATGAGGGTTGTTCAGAATTATTTGTGGAAGATGCTCTTGGTAAAGACTATGTTGGGGAATGGGCAACGTCGTTAAGTAACAATGAAATAAATCTGTATCTAGAACGTTTTAAGCATAAGCTTTCTTTAACGAAAGCGGATGATATTCAAAAATTTATGTATGGTAATACGTTAGAATACCCATTGTGGTTAGGTTATTCGATGGGATATTTCATTGTTAATAACTTTAGGAAGAAAGAGCCACAAATAAAATTCGAACATTTAATACGACTTAATCCTTATCAAATTTATTATAACGCTACTAGTATAGATAGGTGATTAACATTAAAATGAATACAATTTCGTATATATGGAGAAAGTATCCAGATTTTAAAAGATTACAAATGTCCTCAATTTTTACTGGATTAGGATCATGGATTTCGTTTATAGGGATGCTTGTGCTATTAGATAAAATAACACAAAATGGGATACAGTTAGGATTATTATGGTCAATAAGTGGACTTGCACCTATTCTATTTAGCTTATTTACTGGCGTTTTTGTAGATAGGGTGAATATTAGGAAGTTAATAGTTTTTGCTGATTTTTTAAATGCAATATTATTTCTAGTTTATATATTTATTCCACAATTCGATATGAACATATCTTGGGTATTATTTTTTGTTATTCGATTCATAATTGGAATATCAAATTCGTTCTCTTCTATCGCCTCTCAAAAAGTAGTGAAAAATATCGTCAATGGAGAAGATTTAGTTATTGCTAACTCTTTAAGCTATACGATTACAAGTGTTATAAGACTTACAGGAGCCTCAATCGGGGGACTAGTGATTTCGTTTTTTCCTCTAGAGATAGCATGGATTATCGCCTCATTCCTATATTTAATATCAGCAGTTAATATTTATTTATGTAACTGGAAGCATAGTGAGAAAATAAAATCAGAAAAGAATTTTAAAGAAGAATTTATAACGGGTTTAAAAGCTGTTCAGCAAAATAAATTAGTGGGGATCGTATTAATTTCTGCATTAACAATGGGAATAATTATTGGAACCTTTAATTTAATGCTTCAGCAATATGTTACGAATATATATAAAATGCAAAATTATGGGATTAGCATGTTGTATTGCGCTGAAGGTTTAATTGCAATTATTGTTGGGTATAAAATAGCTCAGAAGAAATTTATGCTAAGCAATAAAATTAAATACAGCTTTATTTATGGATTGATTGGATTAGGATGGATACTTTTCGGTTTTACTAATGGTATATATGAAGGCATACTTGCACTAATTATCTTTTCAATCGGCGCAGCTATATTAGCCCCATTTGAAAGATACATTATGCAGACACAGGTTCCAGAAGCATTACAGGGGAGAGTCTTTGGCTTGTGGAATACCGTTACATTGGCTGCAATACAAATTGGTGCGTTATTTACTGGAATCATTATAGAAGGCTTAGGTATCAGATTTGTCCCAATCATAAGTGGTACTCTTGAAATACTAACAGGTATCGTATTTTTTATTATTTTTAGTGCCAGGCACACAAACAATTCTGACAATTAAAAGTAACGGCAACAAAATGTCCTTTCCATATGCGAATACATTGTATAAAGCTGAGGATGAATTTTGTATATGGAAAGAGTATTAAAACGAATCAAAGATATTTTAGCATTACATACATAAATAGATATTACAGTGAAGATGCATTATCTATGTAAATGAGGAGAATATAAAAATATTCCTCCTAATATGCTTTGAACAGAAGAAGGTGTTAATGGGAAATGCCCATAATATGCATTGTTTATAAAAAACTCTTCTTGACCTTGTCGTGGTCATATTCGGAAACATTGTGATATGATAAAAGAGAAGGATCCTGTTCTGCAAAGCAAGGACAGAAAAGGAGAAGAATTTCATGATTTCAACTAACAGCAAAGACTTATTAGCAATGCCAATTAGTGATTTTATTATTTCATCCGAAAAGGTCGCGCATGTACAAATTGGTAATAGTGCTGAGCATGCACTCCTTGTTCTAACACGTACGGGGTACTCATCAATACCTGTATTAGATATGAAATATCGACTTCAAGGTTTACTGAGCATGAAAATGATTACCGAATCCATTCTAGGTCTCGAACATATTGAATATGAAAAATTACCAGATATTAAAGTCGATACAATAATGGAGAAAAATATAGCCGTATTAAAGATGACGGATACATTCCAACGCGCTTTAGATTTGGTTATTAACCATGCATTTTTATGTGTTATAGATGAAGATGGTACATTTACAGGAATTTTAACAAGACGCGTTATTTTAAAGCAGTTGAAAAAATATATCTATCAAAAAGAAAAGTAGTGTAAGAGGGAGCTCAGATGAAAATCATGAGGTCCCCCTTTACTTGTATTGGAGGTTTAGGTAATTGATGGCAACAGAAGCGGAAATTTTGAAAGTTTTAGCTGAGGAACGCAATATGCGTAAGGCAGCGGAGCGGTTGTTTTTATCGCAGCCTGCACTTTCACAACGGTTGCAATCGATTGAAAAAGATTGGGGTGCACAGCTTTTTATTCGTTCACAAAAAGGACTAACAGCAACACCTGCAGGGGAGCACGTCATTGCCTATGCAACAGACATGCTTACTAAAAAAGAAGAAATCTTTGAAATGATTCAATCCTTAACGACAAAAGTTAATGGGACACTAAAAATTGCTTGTGCTTCGATTGTAGGGCAAAACTGGTTGCCCCAAATATTAAAGGACTTTGTGACAAAATATCCAGAAGCTAAAATATCACTTATGACTGGCTGGAGTTCAGAAATTGTCAAAGCTTTATATGAAGGAGAGGCTCATGTCGGAATTGTGCGTGGTCAGGTCGATTGGAAAGGAGAAAAGATTCATCTTTTCCGAGATACACTGTACTTAGTCGACCAAGAATTAAAAACGATTGAAGATGTGTTAACGACTGATCGCCCATTTATTCAATTCAAAAGTGATTCGAATTATTACCAGGAAATACAGCAATGGTGGCAACAGCATTTTGCTTCAAATCCAAGAAGACAAATTTTAGTGGACCAAATTGAAATATGTAAGCAGATGGCGTTAAATGGCATAGGTTATGCTATCTTACCGTCAATCACATTAAATGAGCATGATAATATTAATAAAATCGCACTAACAAACGATGAAAAAGAATTCGGTTTAACGCGAGATACATGGTTAATTGGCTATGAGTCTTCTTTTGAATTACGACAAGTTGAGGCATTTGTAGAAGTCGTGCAAGATCATGCGCGATGTCTGTTTGACTATACAAAGTAAATATCCCGATGCTAAAAGAGGCTGGGACAAAAGAGAAAAAGTGTTAGATTGACTGCCGTCAAACTAACACTTTTTTGCTGTGCTTATTATAAAGGAGAACATACATATTCTTTCATTTGGCATAGATAAAATTCAATTAGTTGATGGTAGCGGAGGCGGTGACTCCTGATGGAACGCACGCAGCGTAAGAAGCGGGCATTCCGCGCGTTAGCGAGCGTTGCGGCTTACGGTGTGCCGCGGAAAGCAACCGCCATAGCGGACTACAACGGGTAGCAAAAATAGGCCCAGCCTCTATTTATATTTCTCCCTAAATCTTAAGAGTTTATGAATATTCATGAAGATATCATAAGAAATGGAACAAAATGCCCGATAAAACGTATAATTATGTAATCATCTAAAAGTAAGAAAAAGGGGTTGAGCTTTTGAAAAAAATAAATATTACAGTACTAATACTATTATTAATGCTTGTTGTAGGTTATGCTCTGCCTGTCTCCGAGGCGAGCGCAGCACCTACTTTAGAGGTACAAGCTAAGGCAGGGATTTCAGGAAAGGCTAAATATCAATCAGTTACACCATTGCAAGTAACGGTAAAAAATAATGGTGCTGACTTTTCGGGAGATATGGCCATTAATACCTTTAATTCTTATCAGGCTGCATCAGCACTAGTCGTTCCAATCGATATAGCAGCTGGTGAAGAAAAAACATTTACATTATATTTAGACAGCTTAGCTGACTACGGATATTCCGATGCCGATTTATTTGCCTTTTATGAGGGCGATATTGAAAAAGGAAAAAAGGTCGCTTATAAAGGAACAAAACGTTTGCAGGCTAATTTTTTAGAAGCAAATTCAACATTTATTTATACGCTAACAGATAAAAGTGACCGATTATCGGCATATTTGCGATTATCACAATTTGTACCATCAAATAGTGTTGAAATTTTTAATTTAAATCAACTAAAGGATTATACATTACCTGAAGTTGCACAAGGCTTTGAGATGGCGAATATCATTGCAGTAGATGAGATAGCCATTGCTGATTTATCACCTAAACAACAGGAAGCATTATTAAAATGGGTACAAGATGGCGGTACATTATTACTTGGAGGCGCTGAGCAAATCAATGCAACAGCGGGCGTTTTTAAAGACTATTTACCACTTTCATTATCCCAACAAATGACAAGTGTCTCAGCAGATAGCTTAACAAAATTATCTGGAGGCGGTATTTTCACACAAGCAATACCGGTATATTCAGCAACAGAAAACGAAGGAAGTGTCCCAGTATTAAAGGACAATAATATTATTCTAGCAGCTAAGAAACAGGTTGGTAGTGGAGAAATTGTGCAAACAACGTTTTCATTAGGAGATCAGCCTTTAGCATCGATGGATGGTTATGCGGCATTAACGGCGAAAATGCTAGATATTCAAACAATGTCTCAACAAACAACGATGCAAGGTCAATCAACGATGGATCAGCTTTCTTATGAGCTAGGTAGTATTAATGAGTTATTCCCATCATTTGAAGTGTCTGTTACTTATATGCTCATCGTCATTATTCTTTATATTTTAGTAATTGGTCCAATCCTTTACTTTGTTCTAAAGAAAATGGATAAACGTGAGCATGCTTGGTGGGTAGTTCCTGCTATTTCTGTTGTCCTATCGATTGCGCTATTTATTTTTGGTGCAAAAGATCGTATTGTACAGCCACAAGTACAACAATCGGCATTTTTTAAAGTAAATGAAGATAGTAGCGTAAATGGCTATTATGTTGAATCGATTTTAACAAATCGAAGTGGTAATTTTGTTGTGAATGCAGATAAGGCTACGACTGCACTAGCATTCCGTAATAACTATAATCTCTCCGGTGCAGCGGGTTCATTACATGAATCATCGTATATTAAGGAGCACGCAAATGGTTCGACATTAACATTACGTGATTTAAGCTATTGGTCTGTACAATCTTTTGGAGGAAAAACTGCAGCTCAAAATATTGGCAAAATGGATGTTGATATTACATTAAAAGACGAAAAGCTTTCAGGAACAGTTAAAAATAACTTCCCGTTTGCTCTAAAGGATGTCACTGTAATATCGGGCACGAAAGAAGTGAAGCTTGGTGATATTGAACCAAATGCCACACTAACGGTGGATAAAGAAATGAAAACAACGGTTCTTCAAAAGCCTTCAAACTTTAATAATTATAATTATGATAATCCAAAGTCGAAGGAAGAGGTTGACCCAATACGTATTGAACGCATGAAATCTCAGGCACTTCAATTAGTAGAAAATGAAAAACAACCAGTCATTACAGCTTGGGCAGAGCAAGCGATTGTTGGCGTAGAACTTGAAACAAGCGTCAAGATGTCGCCTATTTCTTATTTTGTACAGCCATTCGATGGAAAAGTTGAAATGTCCGGTCCATTTACAATGAAACGCAACAACTTTTCATATAATTTGAACCCACAATCATCAAATGCCTTTTTTGATAAAATAGATGAACAGTTGAATACTTGGTACTTGTCAGACGGCTTATACGAATTATCGATAGAGATGCCAGACAATTTTATGAGCTTCGTTCAATCTTTAAATGAGCTCACAATTTCTAATAAAGATGTTAAACGTATGCAGCTTTCGATTTGGAATAATACAACGAATGCCTATGAGCCATTAGTGGATACAAAGCAGGTGTTTACAAAAGATATTACTCAGTATTTCAATGAAAAGGGTGAACTGCTTTTGGAAATTAAATTTGGACCAGATCAAACTGGAGAGCAGACAAAATTACCTGAAATAGAGCTGAAAGGAGTGGCGAAGTAATGATTGAGATTCGTGATTTAACAAAAAAGTATGGCTCCTTCATAGCACTAGATCATTTAAATCTATCATTGGAGGAAGGGGTAGTGTTTGGTTTTGTAGGTGCCAATGGTGCTGGGAAATCGACAACATTTTCGATTTTAGCAACATTGCTTTCCCCAACTTCAGGCGATGCATTGATTAACGGAAAAAGTGTCATTAAGGAACCAAAAGAAGTGCGTAAACAAATAGGCTATATGCCAGATTTCTTCGGTGTATACGACCAACTAAAGGTAGATGAATATTTAGACTTTTATGGTGCGAGCTATGGCATTGGAACGCAGGACCGTAAAGTGCTGATACCACAGTTACTAGAGCTCGTTAATTTAACTAATAAACGTTTTGAATATGTAGATTTACTATCAAGAGGAATGAAGCAGCGTCTATGTTTAGCAAGAGCCCTCATCCATGATCCAAAGGTATTAATCTTGGATGAACCTGCTTCAGGATTAGATCCACGTGCGCGAGTAGAAATGCGTGATATTTTACGCAATTTAAAATCCATGGGAAAAACCATTTTAATTTCCTCGCATATTTTGCCAGAGCTAGCTGAAATGTGCGATGAAATTGGCGTTATTGATAATGGTAAACTGATTGCCCATGGCAATGTTGCTACTATTCAAGCTCAGTTACAAGGGGAAAAGCGCATTGTCATTAAGGTTTCGGATTGTTTAAATGAAGTACGTGCATTTTTGGAAGAAGATCCACTTATTTCTTCAATAGATGTGATGGACAATCGATTGGAAATTGCCTTTAATTACCGTGGAACGGACAGTGAACAAATCATGTTACTGAAAAAGGCAATGCTTGCGGATTTACCAATTTATGCATTGAGTGAAGAAGAAAAAGATTTAGAGGATGTCTTTATGGCGATTACGAAGGGAGCGGACAATCAATGATGGAAAGGTTTTATAACCCTGTACTTGTAAAAGAATTGAAGTTACGCTTCCGTTCTTTTAAAAGCTTTTCAGGTTTAATGTTTTATCTAGCAGTGATTTGTATTTTTATCGCAGGCTTTTTACTGCTGACGACTGAATTTACCGGCAAAGGCTTCTTCAGACCCGACACAAGCTTTATGATGTTTGCAGTACTGACAATTTTACAAATGGCACTCGTTCTTTTCATTACACCGAGTTTAACTGCTGGGGCAATTAGTAGTGAACGAGAAAAGCAAACGTTAAATATTTTACTAACAACTACACAAAGCTCAACACAAATTATCATTGGTAAATTATTGTCATCCGTAGCGTTTTTAGTATTAATGTTAATCGCAGGGCTACCGTTGTACAGTTTAGTATTTTTATTTGGTGGGGTATCACCTTCACAACTTATTTCAATCTTTTTATTTTACTTATTAACAGTTGTTGCAATTGGCAGTATTGGTGTTATGTTTTCAACTATTACGAAGAAAACAATTGTCGCAATGATAGCTACGTACGGTTCAATCATTTTTTTAGGTGGAATTACGGCGTTTTTCTTCTTCCTATCGATGGCATTCCATCAAATGGGCAATACGATTGCAACAAGTTCTTCATTTATGACATATTTTTGGGCATCTATTAATCCAGGTGCTTTAATGCTTACACTTATTTCTCCATCTATGGGAGACGCGTTAACCGAGCTTAGCGGAGTGAAGTTCCCAGTATGGATTACCTATTTAGTAGTTTATATTTTAATTATCGTGTTAAGTTTATCGATTGCGATTAAAAAATTACGTGCCAATATGAAGAGTAATCGATGAGGAGGAAACAGCATGGAGCGTCGACAGCAATTACGAAAATTTATTCAGCGTGCAAAAAACAGTTTAACATTTGAGAAAAGTCTACCAATTGCACAGTACGGGTTGTTTTTAGCATTGCTTTCGAGTGCTTTGCTCGTCCTTGTATCAAGATTGTTTGTTTGGCCATATTATCGTCAAATTGCGCTTGCTACCTTTATTATTGGCATACTTGCTACAGTTGTTTTAATGTGGTGGCGACGTGTTAAAGAGAAGGAAGCATTGCATGCGTTGGATTATTACTTCGCTCATAATGAATTAGTAACAGCATTGTCATTTAAAGATGACAAAGATCCACTCGTGCAATCTTTACTTGCAAAAGCTGTCCAAAAGTCGGAAAATGCCTTTGCTGAATTTAAAGCTCGAAAGAAAAATTTGTTTCGAACTCAAGCCTTCGTCGGCCTTTTTGTGACAGCTGTCGTATTAGCAGTACTTTATATGTTCCCAGCGGCAACACAAATTGAAGCGATTGAAGTTGAAAAAGAAAAGGCTGTTATTGAGGACATTAAAAAAGAAGTTGCCAAGTTAGAGAAAAAAGCAGAGACAAAAGAAGTGAAAGAGCAGTTAAAGGAATTACAAAATACATTAAAAGAAACACAAACTGCCGAAGAAGCATTACGTGAAGTTGTGAAAAAGCAGAAGGAATTAGCTCTAAAAGAACAGCAATTAAAAGATAAGCAGACTGCGAGTAAAGAAGGTGCTGCAGACAATAACAATGACGCTTTATCAAAAGAGGAAATCGCACAGTTGAAAGAGCTTGCTCAGATGCAGCAACAGCTTACACAAAGTGCGAATACAACGCAAACTGCGATGAGCAATTTAGGGAAACCAGCAAGCAATACATTACAAAATGCTATTGCTAGTGCTAATAGTACAAATAATAACAAGCAGAGCAATTCAAACTCGAATCAACATTCTTCAGGTAACGCACAGCCGAGCAGTCAACAAGGGCAATCGGGACAGCAAGGACAAAATAATTCCCAAAATGGTTCCCAGCAAGCAACAGGCAACGGGCAATCACAAGGCAACCAGCAAGGCCAAGGCCAAGGACAGGGCCAAGGACAAGGACAAGGACAAGGACAAGGACAAGGACAGGGTCAAGGGCAAGGTCAAGGTCAAGGTCAAGGTCAAGGAAGTGGCTCAGGTTCTGGTTTAGGAAATGGTGCGGGGAGCGGTCAAGGCAGCCGAAACTTATTAACTACACCTAGAATTGGTGGATCTAATGAAACGACTGTCGATGGCGGGCAATTAGGCGACGGTTCGCATGTATCTGAGCAACAAGGAAATGGACCGATTACGAAAGGTTCTATCCGACCGTATGAAGAAGTAATTGGCTCATATAAAGACAGCTATTTAGAAAGCTCAGAGCGTTTACAATTGCCGAAAGATTTACAACAAGTCGTGCAATCATATTTCACGACTATTGAGCAGCAGTAGGAGGAGAAAACATGGCATTTACAGAACAACAGTATGTCGAAATGGGTACGAAATTACAACAAGTAAAAGATGAAATTCATCGTTTTATTGTTGGACAAGAAGAAGCAATTGATTACACATTATATGCAGTCCTTGCAGACGGTCATGCGCTGTTAGAAGGGCTTCCTGGATTAGGGAAAACGATGCTCATTCGTACAATCTCTGAAGTGCTCGATTTATCTTTTTCACGTATTCAATTCACGCCGGATTTAATGCCTGCTGATATTACAGGAACAAGCATGATTGAGCGCACAGCAGATGGCAGACAGCAGTTTGCATTCCAGCCAGGGCCAATTTTTAGTCAAATGGTATTGGCAGATGAAATTAACCGCGCAACACCAAAAACGCAAAGTGCCTTGCTTGAAGCAATGGGGGAAAAAACGGTTACGATTTTAGGGGATACGAAGAAAATGGCAAAACCATTTTTTGTCCTAGCTACACAAAACCCAATTGAAATGGAAGGTACATATCCGTTGCCTGAGGCGCAAATGGACCGTTTCCTTTGTAAAATTCTCGTTCCATATCCAGAGAAAAGTGAGCTTATGGAAATTATGAAGCGGACAACAGGTGCGCAGGAAGTAAGCTTACAAAAAGTTTTGGATACAGATGGACTAATTATGGCGCAGCAAATGGTTAAGGAAGTGATGATTGCTGATGAGATGCTTGAGTTTGCAGCAGATCTTGTTGTGGCAACACACCCTGAAAGCGCAGATACTATCGATGAAGTAAGGCACTATGTTATGTATGGCAGTGGACCTCGTGGCTTGCAAAGCTTAATTAAGTTAGCGAAAGCTAGAGCTTTAATGAGTGGACGCTTTCATGTGTCTGTTGGGGATATTAAGTCAGTGGCGAAGCCCGTATTACGTCACCGAATGCTGCTGAATTATGAAGGGGAGGCTTCAGGTAAAACAGCAGATGATGTGATAGACGTTATTTTAGAAAAAGTACAGCAAGGCGTAAGTCGATGACAAAAAACATATTGCCCGAAGATTGGTTAGCGAAAATAAGTCGTTTCCAAGTGGCGACTGCCTCCAAAATGCGCGGCCAGCATAAAGGCTCGCATCGTTCGCAGCGCTTCGGGGCATCCCTTGATTTCTCTGATTTCCGCGAATATCATTTAGGTGATGATGTGCGACAAGTAGATTGGAACGTCTATGCAAGAACCGATAAATATTTTATTAAACGTTTTTTAGATGAGCAAGAAATGAGAGTGCATATTTTATTAGATGCAACAAAATCAATGGGCGATCAAGCAAAATGGACGTTTGCGCGGCAAATCGTTGCTTCACTTGGATTAATGGTACTTGGGCGTGATGACCGTTTATCGTTTGCTTATGTGCAGGATGACGTGAAGCCACCGTTTCGTCGTAAAGGTGCAATGTATCGTCGTGCCTTTTTGCAAGTTGTAACAGAAATTGAACAAGCAACTTATACAGCAGGCTTTGCACAGGGAGCATTAAAGGCTTTACCAAAGGATAGTACTGTGCTATTCATCGTGACTGATGGGCTTGAACCTATTGAGGAATGGGAGCAGTTATTGAAAAGATTACCCCGTTTTGCAGGAGATGTCCGCATTTTACAAATCGTTACTGAGGAGGAGCTATCCCCTCATTATGCAGGAGATGTGCGTTTACTCGACCGTGAAACAGGGCGTGATGTAAATGTCACGATGTCATCAAAAGTACTAAATACGTATGAGGCAAGACGTCGCCTTCACGAAGAAGAGTTTGAAACCATTTGCCGTCGCTTTGGCGTGCGTAAACTGCAACTCAAGGTGGAGGACGGGTTGCAACATGCAATCTTTCAGCAATTATTAAAAGCACATTGGATTAGGTGAGGTGAGCCGTTTTGGGCTTTAGTCAAATTATTTTTAGCTGGACGGCCATCATCCCGGTCATTGTCCTGCTCTATTATTTCTTCCGAAAAAAATATACCGATCAACCGGTGTCCTCAACACTTTTTTGGTCTGAAATTATGCAAGAAACTCGGGTTTCTCCATATTTAAAGCATTTACAAAAAAATGCGTTGCTCTATTTGCAATTGCTAGCATTGCTCCTATTAGTGCTAGCACTGATGAATCCGTATGTGAAAAAAAGCACTATTGCGGGTGCGCAGACGATTTTTATCGTTGATACGTCCGCTACAATGCTAGCCGGTAAAGAGCAATCTACATTTGATGCACATAAAAAAGAAATGCAATCATTAGTGAAGCAACTTGACGGACGACCTGTTACATTAATAACAACGGGCAATACGCCACAAGCAGTACTACAGCAGGAAACTAATGTGAAAAATATTGAAAAAGCGATTCAAGATTTACATGTAACGTATGAAACTGCGCAAATGAATAAGGCGCTTGACGTCGCACAAGCGTTTGTTGGTGATACGCAAACATCGATTTACGTCTTTACAGATTCACTCGATAAAAAACAATTGCCAATGGAGAAAGATTCAGTGAAATGGCTCGTATATGGTGCTGAAAAGGGATTAACAAATGTTGCAATTACACGCTTTGCGGCAACGACAGACGGTAAATCTACGATGGCGTTAGTACAACTACAAAACGATACCGACCAGAAGCATGAGCTGACAATTACACTTCAAAATAATCAAGGTGAAGTGATAATGGACGAGAAAATATCTTTATCAGCGAATGAAGCTACGACTAAAACATTTAAAGATTTACCTTTAATGGATACTATAACAGCGAACATTGATGTGAAAGATGATTATGCAGTGGATAATACACAATCGGTTGTGCTTCAAACTGCAACAGCGAATATCGTTGTCGACCAAAGCATGCATCAACTTATTCAAAAGGGCTTTCAATCTATTAATAATAATGTAAAGATTGTACCGTCATTACAACTAGCGGATAACCAAAATGCTACCATCGTAACAAATCAAACGTCATTACTTCAAAAAATACAAAGACCGTTAGTATTAATTGGACGTGATGATGTAGAAAAAAAGGAAATTAATGGTGAGGTAAAAACAACGAGCGATGCTTTATTTGCATTTAGTGAGTTAAATGATATTTATGTAAGTGCTCTGTATCCTGCTTTTGATGGCTATAAAACAATTGCCACAGTAGGTGATAAACCATTTATTCAACGATCACCACAAGGGGATATTATCGTTCTAGCTGATATTGCAGATACGGATTGGCCATTATATCCTTCGTTCCCGTTATTTTTATGGAGTGCGGAACAACAATTATCTGAATCAGTAGGATCTCTTGGCATTTTCGCACCAAATGAGCAACGTTCAGTTGCGTTAGCACAAGGAGATTGGAGTGTCTATTCTCAGGACGATGAATTTTTATCGTCAATCACTAACGGTTTATTAACTGCACCGATGCAGCCAGGTATTTACATGGCTCGCTCAAGTAGTGAAGAAAAACGTCTTATCGTGCAACTACAGGCACCTGAACGTGTGATAGAAGAAGGGACGAGCTATACGCTTGGAGAGCTTCAGCAAAATGGCAAAGAAGAAGTATCAAAGGCTTCATTTGTCCCTTGGTTAATACTCATTATTTTATGTTTGCTTGTAGCAGAGTGGGAGGTGCAACGACGTCGTGGATTTACGAATTGATACGCCATTAGCCTTATTGTTATTAGTGCCATTGTTTATGTACTTTGGGTGGACTTATTGGCAAGAGCGTATGCGCCTGAAAAAAAGTCATCTTGTTGTAATGAGCATTCGTGTAATAGCAATCGGTTGTTTGGTCTTTGCACTCGCAGCGCCCTATATTTTATTACCAGTAAAGGACGAGCAAGTATTATATTTAGTTGACCGTTCTGCTTCGATGAATAACACAGAAGCGGAAATGACTAGTTTTATAGAGGAAAGTTTGAAATCGAAAAAGGATGAACAACTTGCAGGGATTTACTCTTTTTCATCAACTCTCCAAACAGAAGCGATTTTATCGAAATCATTAAAGGAAGTTCCCAAATTTACTGAAGTCAAAGGAACAGACCAAACGAATATTGAGCAAAGTCTTCAACTTGCTACAGGTATTGTCGATCCTAAAAAGGCAACAAGACTTGTTTTACTAACAGATGCCAATGAGACACAAGGGAGCGCACTAGATTTTGCAACGAAGCTAAAGGGCTCCAATATTAGTGTAGATGTCATTCCATTTCATCAAAGTGTGACGAATGATGTGTCGCTAAAAAGCTTTGTCACACCACAAGTAGCTTACGTAGGTGAACAGCAGCAGCTTGTTACGGAAGTAAATGCTACAGCTGCAGGACAAGGTGAACTATTACTGTACGAAAATGACAAACTCATTCATCGCGAGTCTGTAGAACTTGCACAAGGTTCAAATGTTTTCACATATAAACATACGGCAACTGCAGAGGGGCTTGTAAAATATGAGGCACACGTGCAAGTTGGACAAGATGCTATTTTTGAAAATAATAAATTAACAAGTATTACAATGGTGCAAAGTGAGCCACATTTACTCATTGTTAATGGCTACGATACGACATCACCAATTGCTGCAGCGCTAGGGGCGAATTCAATCTCCTATGATGTGATAGATGCAGCAAGCTTACCAAATGAACTTTCTAGCTATTTGCAATATAACGCTATAATTTTTGATAATGTACCTGGACACTTAGTCGGTGAAGCGAAGATGGGCGTTATTGAGCAGGCAGTCAAAAACTTTGGTGTTGGCTTTACAATGGTCGGCGGTGAAAATAGCTTCGGCTTGGGTGGCTATTTTAAAACGCCGATTGAAACATTATTACCTGTTGAGATGGAGATAAAGGGTAAAGAGCAATTGCCATCGCTAGGACTTGTCATCGTACTTGACCGTTCAGGAAGTATGTATGGCTCAAAATTAGAGCTAGCGAAAGAAGCGGCCGCACGATCAGTTGAAATGTTACGCGATGAGGATACGCTTGGGTTTATTGCCTTTGATGATCGACCTTGGGAAATCATTGAAACTGGACCGCTTGGTAATAAAGAGGAAGCAGTCGATACGATTTTATCGGTAACTCCAGGTGGTGGTACGGAAATATATAGTTCACTTGCAGCGGCATATGATAGTTTGGCAGATTTAAAATTGCAGAGGAAGCATATTATTTTATTAACTGATGGACAGTCGCAATCAGGCAATTATGAGGATTTAATTGAAAATGGTAAGGAACAAGGGATTACACTTTCTACAGTGGCGATTGGACAAGATGCAGATGGCAACTTACTACAGTCATTAAGTGAAATGGGTAGTGGTCGTTTCTATGATGTCATTGATGAACAAACAATTCCTTCAATTTTATCACGTGAGACAGCAATGATTTCCCGTACTTATATAGAAGACAATCCATTTTACCCTACAATTTATAATGCAGCTGGATGGAATGCACTCTTTGCAAATGGTGTGCCACAAATGAATGCATATATTGGTACGACAGCGAAGCAGGGAGCTGCTGTGATTGCCGAAAGCGAGAAGGAAGACCCTGTATTGGCTCAATGGCAATATGGACTTGGTAAAACTTTCGCTTTCACATCAGATTCGACAGGGAAATGGGCTGGTGACTGGGCAAGATGGCAAGGATGGGGATCATTTTGGCAAACAATTATTTCGCAAATGCTACCAAGTTATAATGATGTAGCCTATGATGTACGTCTTGATACAGATGGCTCATTTATCATTACGGACCCGACAAATGAAGCTGCCTTTTTAGATATTGTCGCTGTTGATGAATCTGGCGAGGAGCTTGATTTGCAGCTTGAAACGATTTCTGCTTCGCAAGTACGTGCAGTTGTCCAAGCTAAACCAGGGTTGATTTTTTTCCGTATTGCTGACGAAGAACAGGCGATTTACCAGGCTGGACTAAGCGTACCGTACAGTGCAGAATATGAATTACGTCCTGTGAATGATACACTTGTCGAGCAACTAACGAAGCAAACTGGTGGCTCTGTCTTGAAAGAACCGCAAGATGTGTTCCGTAAGTTCACTAACAAAGGAGCAGAGCGCCAAAATATTGCAACATGGTTATTATTAACGGGGATGCTATTATTCTTCGTAGATATTACGATTCGACGCTTTGGCTGGAGCTTCATAACAAGGCATAAACAAAAAGAAAAGTCTGTAGAAGAAGCAACTGTACAGTCGGAAGACACGAACGTTGCACAGTTATTAAAAGGGATGAAAAAACGCTCTTAATTTAAAAAACGATGGCACATTGCTAAAAGCGTGTGCTATCGTTTTTTTTATAAACATAGCTACTTCGTAATAAGAAGATGCGATGCGGTTTTCTTTAGACTGCTAGCAATCATAATACCAAGAAATGCCCCAATTAAACTAGATGTAAAAAATGCAGGCATAAAAAATAATGCTCCTACGGACGTTCCCATTAATAACTGCGCATATGGTACAGCGACTAATGAGGCAAGGATACCAGTGCCAAATACTTCACCTACACCAGCTAGCCAGTTGTTGCGACTGTATTTATAAGCAAAGGCTGCACATGCCGCACCGATGACGCTACCAGGAATCGCTAAAAGAGAGCCTGTGCCTGTTAAGATACGAATCAATGATGTAACTATAGCAACGACGATGGAAGGCATAGGACCTAATAGAATGGCACAGATGACGTTGATCGCATGTTGTACAGGATAAGCACGTGCAATGCCAGTTGGAATGGAGACAAAAATAGAGCCTGCTACTGCAATAGCTACTAATAAAGCCATCGTAGTTAGTTTTCGAATAGACATGATAGATACTCCTTTTAGTTTTGTGCGATGAATCGCCGAAAGAACCCAGTGAACCGCCGGTAAAATGTGAGAAATCGCCGATAGAACTTCCGAAATCGCCGATTAAACCGGACAAATCGCCGGTAGACCTCGCAAAATCGCCGATAGCACTGTCTAATGAATACAAAAAAGCCGCTTCCTTGTCACGAAAGGAAGCGGCCTTGCATTTTAAATTACACGAAAGCAAGCGTCGCCACTTCCCTCCGCTAGTGTGAACTAGATCAGGTTCAAAGGGTCCGTATATGAGCATATACGTCTCAGCCTTGTAAAGACTCCCCTAGTGGTGTTAAACGATTTAATTTTTCGATAATAAATGTACCATATTACAAATAATTGTCAATGGACTAATTTATATCAGGCTGCATAAGATGCGGCGCCTTTTTCAATGTCCAAATAAGCGCTAGTAAGAAGCATGTCATTAAAATAATTGCCCCAAATATATACGGACTGTTCATATTCCAATCGAATAAAAGACCCGCAAGTGCAGGACCAATCATATTTCCAAGGCTCATATAGGCATTGGTAAGTCCAGCGGCTAAACCTTGTTCATTGCCAGCAAGTTTAGAAATCAGTGTGTTGACGGCTGGGCGAATCAGTGTTGTTGCCGTTGAGAAAATCGTTGCGACAACTAAAATAAGTGCGAAGCCAGAAACAAATAATATTAGGAAAATAGCTACAGCAGCAATAAATAAATTGACTAATACAACTTTCATTTCCCCATAGCGTTTAAAGAGTGGTGTTATGATGAACATTTGCACAACAACACCAAATGCGCCACCGACAGTTAAAATGATCGCAATATCGGTAGGTGTGTAGTTAAATTTGTCTGTCACAAATAATGATAATGTCGTTTGGAAATTGGCGATGCCGAACGAGAACACTAGCATAATAACCAACATAACAAAGTATGGCATTTGGACTGAACGTGCCATCTGCCTCACGAGATTGTCTTGCTTTTGTGCTTTCTGAGCTGCACTTGGTTTTGTAGAAGGTAATAACAACAATGAAAGGATAGAGGCAATAATAGCAGCTCCTCCGGCCATAAAAAATGGGAAATGCAAACTAACTTTAGATAGGAATCCACCAATACCTGGTCCAATCATAAAACCAAGAGACATAGCGGCACCTAACATGCCCATTCCTTTACCTCGTTCTTCATACGTTGTGATATCTGCTACAAACGCCATAATTGGAGGTGCTACAAAGGCAGAACCTAAACCTCCTAAGAATCGAGCAACAAAAAGCATCCATACGTCTGTAGATAGCCCGAACGAAATTTGCCCAATACCAGTTACAATCAGACCAAAAATAATCAAATTTTTTCGACCATATCGATCCGAAAGATTCCCAGCAATTGGAGAAAAAATGAATTGTGCAAAGGCGAACGTTGCAATTAACATGCCAAGAACTTGTCCTGCTGCACCAAATATATGTAAGTACTTTGGCATAACAGGAATAATAATTCCGATACTCCCCATTGCGATAAACATATTAAACATTAAAATATACAAAGCCGCCTTGTTAGACTTCTGCTGGGTCATCGAATACCCCCCTTTTTTCTATTGAAACATTACTCCAGTCTATCATAAAGAAATATTGCTTGGCTATTGGATTATAGTCGTAGATGAATGACCTGGTGATTGGAACAGAGATATTGTTTTTTCCTATGAATAATACCGCTGATTTCCGCTACGGTCGGTCGCTTTCTGCGGGTATACTGTAAGCTGCAACCCTCGCTGGCGCGCGGCCTTTTGCGGCTTACGTGTTGTGCGTTCCCGCAGGAGTCGCCGCCCTCCGCTCCAATTAACTGAACATATCGGAAGTGAAATTCTCTATTAGAACTATCAAAAGAAAAAATGACAAAAGACACCAAGTATTTGAACTTTTGATGCCTTTTGTCGACTCTTTGAGAGAGAAAAATATTGTTTTTTCTCTTTAGTATTTATCGAATACTCATTTTAAATTCTAAAAACAATTCATTGTATTTGCCTAAATATTCTGGACCAAGGTTTTTATATACTTCTAATTTTTTGCGTTGCTCCTCGGAAGGGTAGAAGCGCTCATCAGTTACAACTTCTTTATCCATTAAGTTCATCGCTGCAATATTAGGTGTAGAATAGCCTACATAATCAGCATTTTGAGCACCAGATTCCGCTTTCAACATAAAGTTAATAAAAGCATGTGCACCATCAACATTTTTTGAAGTTTTCGGGATAACCATATTGTCAAACCATAAGTTTGAGCCTTCTTCTGGAACAGCAAAGTCTAAGTCTTCATTTTCAAATAACATATCTGCTGCTTGACCAGACCATGTGAGAGCGACAGCCGCTTCGTTATTAATCATTAAAGGTGTAATTTCATCACCGATGATTGCTTTAACGTTTGGTGCGAGTGTAATTAGTTTATTTGTAGCCTGACGTAACTCATGGTCATCTAACGAGTTAAGGGAATGACCAAGACTATTTAAGCCCATGCCAATAACTTCACGTGCACCATCTACTAAAAAGACTTTACGTTTTAACGATGGGTCCCATAAATCTTCCCAAGAAGAGAAATCTAAGTCACCGACCAAATCTGGATTATAGACAATACCTACTGTGCCCCAGAAATAAGGAACAGAGTATTCATTGTTATCATCAAATGGTAAATCGAGAAAATACGGATCGATATTTTTAAAATTAGGTATTTTCGTTTTATCTAACGGAAGTAGTAAGTTTTCTTCCTTCATTTTTTCAATCATATATTCAGACGGCACTGCAATATCGTAAGCCGTACCACCTTGTTTAATTTTCGTCATCATTGCCTCATTGGAGTCAAATGTTTCGTAAATAACATGGATACCCGTTTCTTTTTCGAATTGCTTTAGCAAATCAGGGTCGATATATTCTCCCCAGTTAAAAATCGTTAATGTATCTTTACCACTTTTACCACCGTTCGCACTCATTGCGTCAGCAGCGTACATTAAAAGGGCGGAAACGACAAGAATAGCGATAGTAGCTTGAATTAAAGATTTCATTGTTGTCCCCCCGTTCTTTTACTTGTACGGCTTGTAAAGAAATAATAGCCGACTACAACTAATATAGTTACGAAGAATACTAAACCAGAAATTGCGTTAACCGTTAAAGAAATACCTGCACGAGCCATCGAGTAAATTTCAACAGATAATGTACTAAAGCCATTTCCTGTTACGAAAAATGTTACGGCAAAGTCATCCAATGAATAAGTTAAAGCGAGAAAGAAACCTGCAAAAATACCAGGTTGGATATACGGTAAAATAACGCGCATCATGACATCTTTTTTTGAAGCGCCAAGATCTAAAGCTGCATCAATTAACGACTTATTCATCTCTAGCAATTTCGGTAAAACCATAAGTACTACAATAGGAACACTAAACGCTACATGGGCTAATAATACCGAAGCAAAGCCTAGTTTAATGCCAACCATTGTAAATAATATTAAAAAGCTTGCGCCGATAATAACATCTGGACTAACGATTAACACATTATTTAAAGAAAGTAGGGTATTGCGCATTTTCGAATCTTTTACCGTAACAATACCAATTGCTCCTAATGTGCCAATAATTGTCGAGATAAGGGCAGAAAGCAGTGCAACAATTACCGTATTAATTAAAATAACGAGTAGTCTTGAATCCTCGAAAACTGCCTTGTAATGGTCCAATGTAAAGGATTGGAAGTTAGTCATGGAATCCCCACTATTGAATGAGTAAAAGACTAAGTAAAATATAGGTGCATACAGGACGATAAAAACAATCGCTAAATACACTTTTGCAGATGTTGAGAGTTTGCTCATCGTACGCGACCTCCTTTATCCTTTTGACCTGTAATAAGCATAATAATCACCATGAATAAAATTAAAAATACGGCAATCGTTGAACCCATGCCCCAGTTTTGCGTCACAAGGAATTGCTGTTCAATTGCTGTACCCAGAGTAATGACACGATTCCCTGCAATTAAGCGAGTAATCATGAATAGTGATAAAGCTGGAATAAATACAACTTGAATCCCTGATTTAACGCCATCCATCGTCAATGGTAATACGACGCGACGGAACGTTGTAAAAGCAGATGCACCTAGGTCGCGGGCTGCGTATATAAGCGTTGGATTTAGACGATCCAATGAGTTGAAAATTGGTAAAATCATAAATGGTATAAAAATATAAACAGATACAAAGACAAAGCTAATATCTGTGAATAGCATTTGCTTCGGATCAAAGCCGAATACTTCAATCGCTGCGTTAATCGGACCATATAAACCAAAAATCCCTATAAATGCGTATGTTTTTAACAATAAATTAATCCAAGACGGAATAATAATGAGCAACAGCCATAGCTGCTTGTGCTTTGTTTTTGTTAAAAAATAAGCTGTTGGGTATGAAATAAGCAGTGTAAAGAATGTTATTAAAAACGCATACCAAAACGAACTAAGTGTCATTTTTAAATAGACAGAAGAGAAAAATGATTTGTAGTTATTAAGCGTAAAATTGCCATGTAAATCTAGTAGGGAGTAGTAAACAACGAGAGCAATCGGCGCAATAACAAAAAGTGCAATCCATAAAACATATGGAAATAACGCTGATTTCGAAGTTTTAGTTTGCATCTTCGTCATCTCCATAGGATTCTAGACGTTTATCGAACTCTTCCTCAGTTTCATTTAAGCGCATTACATGAATGGCTTCTGGATCAAAGTCTAATCCTATTTCTGCCCCTACTTCAGCTTTTTTCAATGAATGTACAAGCCACTCATTACCTGCCTTGTCATATGTGGAAAGCTCATAATGTACACCACGGAATAATTGTGTATCTACCTTAACAATTAATTTTCCTTTGTCGACTGTTGTAATTTCTAAATCCTCTGGACGAATGACAATATCGATTTTCTCATTTGGTTTCATCCCTTGGTCAACACACTCAAACACTTTACCAGCAAATTCAACTGTAAAATCTTCTATCATAACACCGTTAACAATGTTTGATTCTCCGATAAAGTCGGCAACAAAACGGTTAATTGGTTCATCATAAATATCTACTGGTGTACCTGATTGTTGAATTTGACCTTCACTCAGTACAAATATTTCATCACTCATGGCTAGAGCTTCCTCTTGGTCATGTGTAACAAATACAAAAGTTTTACCAAGTCTTTGTTGTAATTCACGTAGTTCATACTGCATTTCAGTACGAAGTTTTAAGTCTAGTGCAGAAAGAGGCTCATCAAGTAAAATTACCTCTGGATCATTCACAATGGCACGAGCGATTGCCACTCGTTGACGTTGCCCACCTGACATTTCAGAAATTTCACGATTGCCGTAACCTGCTAAATTGACAAATTTAAGCGCTTCTGACACACGTTCTTTAATGTTGCTTTCAGGAAGCTTTTTAATGCGTAGTCCAAATGCCACGTTTTCAAAAACGTTTAAATGTGGAAATAACGCATAATCTTGAAATACTGTGTTAACTTGGCGTTCATTTGCTGGAACAGTATTAATTTTTTTATCGTGGAAGAATACATCACCTGTAGTAGGCTCTGTGAAACCAGCTATGATACGTAAAATAGTTGTTTTACCGCAACCAGAAGGACCAAGTAACGTATAAAACTTACCTTTTTCAAGCTCTAAGTTAATATTTTGTAGGACGACTGTACCGTCACTATATGATTTTGAAACATTTTCAAAGCGGATAATTGAATTTGTTGTCATTGAAGCGCCTCCTTAAGCTATAAATAAGAATCAGTTGCGACGAGTAAAATTTTCGTCTCATCGTCATGTGCATTAAAAATTTGATGATGATCGGATGCGTCAAAATAGAGCGCATTACCTTCACTAGCTATATATTGTTCATTCCCTAAAACGAGACGAATACGCCCTTTGACAATATAAATAAACGTTTCTGATAGAGATGGTTCGAATTGTTTAAATTCTCCATCAGCAGCAAGTGTCAAAAAGATGGGCTCCATTTCTTTCTCATTTGAGGTAGGAATGAGCCATTGAATTTCATATTTTTTTTCTTCATCTGTATAGGTCGATTGATCTTCCTCAGTGTAGACAACTTTTTGTTCTGGTGCATCATCATCAAAAAATTCCTTAGGCGTCGATCCTAAAACTTCTAATAATGAAAAAAGCGTTTCAATAGAAGGCGAATTCAAATCTCGCTCCAGTTGTGAAATATAGCCTTTACTTAAATCAGTACGTTCTCCAAGCTCTTCTTGGGTAAGACCTTTTTTCAAACGAAGTGCTTTAATTTTTCCTCCAATTTGCATCCTTTCCCTCCTAGAAGAAGTTTAGCAATCATAAACTTTTAGAAAATGAAGTTTACTTTAACGAAACTTTTAGTTTACTAAAAACATTACTATTATACATAATAATAAAAAATTTGCAATCGTTTTAGATGAAAAAAAGTACAAGAAATTTATAGAAAAAATGCATATAAATTTTCGTGCATATTTTTGGATTTTTCCAGAATAAATTTGCGGAAATTAGCAAATAACTAATGTGTAGACATGATTATTTTTTGGGTATTTGACAAATATTTGTCAATGCATATGCGACGATTAGCGTGGCGAAGTGAACTTCGTTGAAAAACTGTGCTTTCTTTGCTATCGTAGAAGACGGTTCGCATGTGCGAATAGAATATAAAACTACATATTATTCGGAGGGATTTATAATGGCAGAACGCATGGTAGGTAAACAAGCCCCAGATTTCACAATGGAAGCAGTACTTGCAGACAAATCTTTTGGTAATGTATCTTTAGAAGAAATTAAAGCACAAGACAAATGGACTGTATTATTCTTCTACCCAATGGACTTCACTTTTGTATGTCCAACAGAAATTACTGCAATGAGCGATCGTTATGACGAGTTTGAAGACTTAGATGCAGAAGTAATCGGTGTATCAACTGATACAATCCACACACACTTAGCTTGGATTAACACAGATCGCACTCAAAACGGGCTTGGCGATTTAAAATATCCATTAGCAGCAGATACTAACCATGCTATTTCGAAAGAATATGGTGTTTTAATTGAAGAAGAAGGTATCGCACTACGTGGCTTATTTATTATTAATCCAGAAGGCGAACTAAAATATCAAACAGTATTTGATAATAACATTGGCCGTGATGTAGATGAAACTTTACGTGTACTACAAGCTTTACAAACTGGTGGTCTTTGCCCAGCAAACTGGCGCCCAGGTCAAGCAACACTTTAATTTGATTTAGCAAAAGTCCACTACCTATATAAGTACGGGATGAATGTTAGCTAATTCAGTGGGGGTTCACCCCAACTGAATGAAGCGGATGTCACAGATTTTATGAGGTGATTTTCGAGCGTGCTCGAAAAAAATCTGGACGCAATTACGCCAAGACGTGATTGATGCATAAAATAAATAATGGGTCCCCACGATACGCTTGTGGGGATATTTTTTTCTAGGGAGGATTTTTTTATGAAACTTCGTGAACAAATGCCTGAACTTGTAGGCGCAACAACGTGGTTAAATGGTGAAGTAACAAAAGCAGAGCTAGTTGGCGAAAAACCAACATTAATCCACTTCTGGTCAGTTAGCTGTCATTTATGTAAAGAAGCAATGCCAGATGTGAATAATTTCCGTGATCAATATAAAGATGAACTAAATGTTATCGCAGTGCATATGCCTCGTTCTGAAGCAGATACTGATTTAGAGACAATTAAAGCTGTTGCGGCAGAGCATGATATTACGCAACCAATTTTTGTTGATAGTGAAATGAAGCTAACAGATGCATTTGAAAATCAATACGTTCCAGCGTACTTTGTTTTCGATAAAGATGGTCAGCTTCGTCATATGCAAGCTGGTGGAAGTGGCATGAAGATGCTAGAAAAGCGTGTAAATCGAGTTCTTGATGAAATGCGTAACGCATAATTTTAATATTTGAAAGACGAGGATGTTCAAATCCTCGTCTTTTTTTATCTTGCTGTAACAGACCTTCTAGTATGTAGGAACTGGCGAATGGTAAGAGGGCTTTTCGAGCAAGTTCAAAAAAAGTTAAGCTGAGGCGTAAATAATTAGTAGTTGTATGATAGAATGTCGAAAGTTATAGATAGAATATATAAAATGGGGAATCGTATCCTGTTTTGACGATACATATGAGTAAATATAAGTTAAAATAAAGTAATTGTAGTTTTCGGAGGGATTTTTAATGATGAAAAAAGAATTTGCTGTCATTGGACTTGGACGTTTTGGGGGAAGCATTGTTCGTGAACTAATGAGTCAAGGAGCGCAAGTTATGGCGATAGATCATTCATCTGAACGGGTGGATGAATTTGCTGCGATTGCTACTCAGGCCGTTATTGCAGATTCAACAGATGAATCGGTATTAAATTCACTAGGCATTCGTAATTTTGAACATGTTATTGTCGCGATAGGCGAAGATATTCAGGCTAGTATTTTAACGACAATTATTTTAAAAGAAATAGGTGTTCAGCAAATTACAGTAAAGGCTCAAAATGACTATCATGAAAAAGTGTTAAGAAAAATTGGGGCAGACTTTGTTGTGCATCCTGAGCGTGATATGGGTATTCGTATTGCCAATAATATGCTGTCTAATACGGTACTCGATTATTTAGAGCTTTCAGATGAACACTCAATCATGGAGCTAAAAGCAAATGATGCCATTGCAGGCTACTCGATTATGGATTTAGATATTCGAGCAAAATATGGCATTAACATTGTAGGGATAAAGCGAGGATCGGATATTATTGTATCCCCACAAGCGAGTGACAAAATCTTACTTGGGGATATTATGCTTCTTATAGGTGCAGATGTAGATATAAATCGTTTTGTGAAAAAAGCGATGAAAGAATAAATGGGTGCCAGGCACTCAAACAATTTCACATTGTGCTGTGCGAAAACATCCGCCTGCATCCGAAATCAACGGCAGTTATATTTAATATGCACAATCCCTAAAAGGGTATTAAGAAGTTTGTTCGAATTTTAAACTTTTAAGAAAGCTTGGGGAGTAGGTTTAGCACATGTTCAAAATAAGGAAAGAACCATTAATGCGGTTTCTGAAAATTTTATTTCCAGTCATACTGTTAGCGATAGCTATTTATGAAATTCAGCAATCGCTAAGAGGCGTAGATGTTAATTTACTTCGGAATGAAGTTAGTCAATTACAAATATGGGAACTGTTATTGATTTTTTTCATCGCATTTTGTGCGATTACTCCGATGATTTTTTACGATGTCATTTTAGCTAAACTACTAGGAATAAAAATGAACAAGCGCACTTTGCTGAACAATTCATTTATCGTCAATACATTTTCTAACCTCATTGGCTTTGGTGGTTTAGTAGGCGTTTTTCTACGAAATTATTTTTATTCAAAATATAAAGAGGATCGAGAAGGCTTGTTGAAGAACATTGCCTCCGTTACTCTTTTTTATTTAACAGGAATCTCTTTGTTAGCCTGGCTAATGTATGTATTCTTTTGGGACTTCCCGTTACTAAAAGAAACTCGGTGGCTTTCAATTGCCGTAATTCTTGTCAGCTTATATGTTCCAGCCTTTATTGGGATGCACCTTATTCGCTATAAAAAAGGTAGTTCTTTATCAATAAAAGTATCTCTTCAATTAATAATTACTTCAGTAGCAGAATGGCTTGCAGTTTTTTTCGTTATTTGGCTGCTAACGTTAATCTTGCATATACCTATTGAGTTATCGACCCTTATACCGATATTTTTAATTGCCTCATGTGCTGGCATAATTAGTATGATACCTGGAGGGGTTGGCTCATTCGACCTCGTATTTTTATGGGGGACGCAAAGTGTTGGAATCGGTGAAGAAAAAGTACTTTTTTTATTAATTTTGTACCGTGTTGGCTACTTCGTATTACCATTTTTAGTATCCGTACTATTATTTATTAAAGACTATTGGGAACGCTGGAATCGATCTTGGGATGACTTACCAAATGTTATTTTTCAAAAAATTAGTCATATGTTGTTAACGATTTTAGTATTTATCTCAGGCATTGTGTTATTGCTATCGGCATCGGTGCCTGGCGTTTTAAGTCGGCTAAAAATAGCTCAGGAGTTTTTATCATCACCAATTATGAATATCTCCCATCAATTGACTGTGGCAGCAGCCTTTATCCTTTTAGGATTGTGTAGGGGAATTAAATATAAAGTGAAAAAAGCTTATCAACTTGCAATCATCGTGCTTAGTAGCTCGGCTATATTCTCGATCATTAAAGGCTTTGATTATGAAGAAGCGATCTTTTTACTAATTGTCGCAGTGTTGCTCATGGCATCGAAAAAACAATTTTATCGAGAAAGTTATGTCCTCACATGGGGCGTCATCCTATTTGACCTTGCTGCCGTTCTTTTTATTACTGCAATGTATTTATTAATTGGATATGTCAACTTACCTACTGCAAAAATTCATATTCCAGCAGCGTTACAATATTACATCCTTACCGACTATCGGGATTTATTTTTTAGTGCAATTATTGGTATCCTCATTGCGTGTGTCATTTTTTACTTTGGCTATTTTACGCGCGGAACGAAAAAAATGGAAAAGCTTCTATCAAGAGAGCACGAAGATAAAATTAAAAACCACTTAATGGAATATAAAGGGACTGAGTTTTCTCATTTAATATTTTTACATGACAAATTCATATATTGGAATGAAAAGAATACAGTGTTATTTGCGTATCAAATATTTGCAGATAAAATTGTTGTGTTAGGAGATCCAGTAGGGCAAGAAAGTGATTTTTTATCAGCTATTCAAGAGTTTTTGGAATTGGCAGATAAACATGGATATACACCTGTTTTTTATGAGATAAACAACAATATTTTCCCTTCTTTACATGAGCATGGCTATAGCTTTTTTAAACTTGGTGAGGAAGCATTTGTTGATTTAGATAAATTTACGTTTACTGGTAAAGAAATGAAGAGTAGTAGGGCGGTAAAAAATAAGTTTGAACGAGAGAACTATGCGGTTGCATTATTAAGCCCGCCATATTCACAGGAACTCATGAATGAATTGGAAGAGGTATCAAGTAAATGGCTACAAGGAAGAGCTGAAAAGGGATTTTCTCTTGGCTTTTTCGATGAAAACTATTTGAGTAAGTCAAACATTGCTGTTTTAAGAGGCGCAGAAGGTGTGATAGGCTTTGCTAGCATTATGCCAATGTATGACAATGACGAAAGAATTTCAGTCGATCTCATGCGTTTCAAGCCAGGTGCACCGTCTGGAACGATGGATTTCATTTTTTTATCGCTGTTTGAATGGGCGAAAAAACAAGGTTATCGAGTGTTCAATATGGGGATGTCGCCACTATCAAATGTTGGGCAATCGAGATATTCTTTCTTAAGTGAAAAAATTGCAGCACAAATATTTTTACATGGACATTTCTTCTATCATTTCAAAGGATTAAGAAATTTTAAATTAAAATATGCTGATTTTTGGGAACCTAAGTATGTGGCATATCGCAAAAAATCTTCATTACCATTTACAATGGCACAAGTAACGCTATTAATCGGTCGAAAAAGAAAATAAGTGAATTTTAAATTGCAAGTAAGACATACTATAAATGGTAATGTGCTATAATTTTCCTAATTACAATGGAAGGAATGATGAATATGAAACAGATACGGAATGTGATTGAGAAGTAGCATAGAGAGGATATGCCACTTTTCAAGCAATTAAAAAAAGAAATGAAAATTGAAAAGAGGCTGCTTATGTACACAGATCAAGAATTAAACATTCGTCCTATCATTGAGTCTGATTTAGAGCGCATATGGGAGCTTATTTATAAAGACGAGCAACCAGAATGGAAAAAATGGGATGCTCCCTATTTCCCGCATCAAGCTAAACCATTGCATGATTTTATGTTAATGTCACAGCAATTTATTAATCAAAAAAACTTTTGGGCAATTGAGGTTGATGGCGTTATTTGTGGCGTAATCTCATATTATTGGGAGCATGAGCCTTCTAAGTGGTTAGAAATGGGTATTGTTTTTCATGAGTCTCATAATTGGGGCAAAGGACTTGGCACTAGAGCAATGACACTTTGGATTGATCACTTATTTTCTACGATGCCACTTGTTCGCGTTGGATTTACGACATGGTCAGGAAATAAACGGATGATTCGCGTCGGAGAGAAATTAGGGATGCAATTGGAAGCGAAAATTCGCAAAGTGCGTTTGTATGAGGGTGTCTATTATGATTCCATACGTATGGGCATGTTAAGAGAAGAGTGGGAAGCTAGAAAAGAATGCTTAAAGGAGCTTTCAACAACTAAATAACAAGCTAGTCATTAGGAAATAAGATAGACTTAGTAATTTTGAAAAAAGGTTTTAGCCTGTGTTCGATATTGTATCGGACGCAGGCCTTTTATTTTCTTTGAGAGGATTAAAACAAATTAATGTAAAATTGTGTTTGATTTCCTATTATAGCTTTGTCATAATAAAGAAAATTAAAATAGCGAGGCATGTTATGTTAATTACGGAAAATTGTATCATCCAGTCTATAAAGCCAAACCATGTTGAAGATATTTATTCATTGTATTGTAATGAGGATGTGAGAGCTTTTTTAGGAGGGGTACCGGAAAAAAGCTACATCTATTCTTCCTTTGACAGAATGCTACAAGCACCTTTGCCTAATTCATATTTTTATATTTCATTAAAAAACAAAAATGAGTTTATTGGTTTAGTGTCGATTGATGAATATCATGAAAAAACGACATATGAGCTGAGCTATCAATTTCTACCACAATATTGGGGCAAGGGTTATGCATTTGAAGTATTATTAGCCATCATCCATTATGGATTTTTCAGCCTAAATTTATCAAAAATAGTAGCGGAAACGCAAACCGCAAATGTTGCCTCCTGTCGTGTACTAGAAAAGTTAGGTATGCAAAAAGTAAAGGTTTTAGAAAGGTTTGGTCATGAGCAAGCCGTCTTTCAGTTATTGAAAACGATAGAAAAAGAATAGGGGTAGCCAATGAGAAATTATATACAATACAATGCCAATCAGCATAACGAGGTTATTATTGCGATTCCAGCTCTTGGGGAACGGAAAGAAATGTATGCTGCATTGGCCAAAGCATTGCCAGAAGTGCATATTGTAGCAATTGATTTACCTGGGCATAATGGGCTGCTAGACAATGATTTTTCGTTTAAAACATATACTAAGAACATTAAAGAAACGATGGATGCGTTAAAAATTACAAAAGCTCATTTTGTAGGAAATTCAATAGGCGCCTGGATCATTCAAAATTTTTATACAAACTATCGTAATTCAGTAAAGTCGTTAACATTATTAGACGGTGGCCATTATTTTCATGGACAATATCATCTTGATGATGAAATGGAGATAAAATTGCCTATTATTGAAAGCTACGAAGATTTACAAGAGGCGATAAATGAAGAAATAAAGAGCATGGGCATAGCAACAGCTGAACATCGGCAATATTTGTACGAATATTTTATTGGGAATTTTGTGAAAGAGGAAAATATCTACCGTCACCATAGTAAGGAAGAAGCTATAAATTATTTGGCGAAAGCAGTTGACCAGCACGATTATTGCATAGAAACGGAAACTCCTTTGCCAGTTTTATTACTGTTAGCAGATCATCAACAAGACGAATTGTTACATAGGAAATTAACTAATTTTCACGAAAGACAACCAACGGCAAAAATAATAAAAGTTCCTAATGGATTTCATTTTTTACCACTAACGAATCCACAAGAGGTTGCTGGATGGATTCGTAATACGGTACTTTCGGGGCGTAACCCCCAAATGGACCTTAAAGCCTCTACGTGAAAAGGGAGCTTCTAGATCAGAAATCAAAGGTTACGAAGACGATAAAAAAAGGGCACTCCATTATGGGGTGCCCTTTTAGCATTGCGACTATTAATTAATTTTCTTCCATATCTTTACGGTTTTTCTTTAACATTTTTGATAGCATTTCATACACAATTGGTACGACTACTAATGTTAATAATGTTGAAGATAATAAACCACCGATTACTGTAATTGCAAGGTCTTTCGAAATTAATCCGCTACCACCATTACCAAGTGCCATTGGAATCATCGCGCCAATCGTTGCAATTGCAGTCATTAAAATTGGACGTAGACGCGTTGCACCTGCTTCTAAAATTGCTTCACGCATACCCAGTCCATCTCGTTCCATATGGATAATGCGGTCGACAAGTACGATGGCATTCGTTACAACAATACCTATTAGCATCAATAGACCCATCATAACTGAAACAGAAATCGTTTGATTCGTTACATATAAGCCAACAAATGCACCGATTACCGCAAACGGTAATGAGAAGAGGATAGCAAATGGCGCTAAACCTTCACCAAACGTTACGACAAGAATAAAGTAAACGATGGCAATTGCTGCTAACATAGCAATTCCAAGTTGTGTGAATGTTTCTTGCATATCTGCTGCTACACCGGATACGCCTGTTGTCACACCTTTAGGTAAGTCTAACTTATCGATTTTTTTATCAGCTGCAGAAGTTGCTTTTGAAATATCATCACCAATAATTGTGGCAGATACTGTTGCGAAGTATTCACCTTTTGAGCGTGATAATGAATTAAGCGTTGTGCCTTCTTCAACATCTACTAATTCACCGATTGTCATCGTTGTGCCTAAAGCTGTTTTAATTTCTGTTTTTAAAATATCATCGATTGATAAGGCTGCTTTCTTTGCATCGCGTTGGACAATGACGTTAATATCTTCACCGTCACGTTCAACTGTTGTTAACACTTCTTGTGAAGCCGTAGAATTTAAAGCCATAACGATTTGAGCAGTCGTTAAACCGTATTGTAAAACATTTTTTTGCTCTACTTTTAAAACATGCTCTACATAAGGGTCTTCATAATCAGATTTAACATCCTCTAAGCCCTTAACATCATTTAATGTACCTTCAACGTCTTTTACAGCGCTACGAAGATTATCTAAGTTTTCACTGTATAATGTGTAGCTAACTTCATTTGAAGACATAGACATTGATGTGAAGTTTTGGCTTTTCCATTCACCTGATTGGTCAATGTTAAATACATAGTTTTCCACTTCTTCACGAGCTGCAGGGAAGTCTTCCATTTCAGGATCAAAGATTAGGTACATTAATGCACCACCAGCTCCGCCACCCATCATCATTGTTGCAGGATCTGCGTTTGTAGCATCTGTTATAGAAACTTGTAAAATATCAATATCTTTACGTTTCATTAATTCTTTTTCGACTGTTGCAACATTTGCTTCTGTTTCATCATTTAACTCACCAGTACCAGGTGTATATGTTAAATACATTACCTTTTCCTCTTGAGATCCCATGAAACTAAAGCCGATTAATGGTGTTAGGGCAAGTGAGCCAACAAGCATTAAAATCGCAATCGTAGAAGTGATAATTTTATGATTTAACGCTTTTTCTAATACACCTCTGTACCAAGTAGCTAGTTTACCAACTTCTTGATGTTGGCTTTCCTTTTTCTCTCCATAGATTTTTTTACGGAATAAGAAATGAGATAATGCTGGTACAATTGTAATCGCTACTAATAATGACGCGCCTAAAGCAAATGTCATTGTTAATGCGAATGGCATGAATAATTCACCGACCATACCGCCTACAAACATAAGTGGGGCAAATACCGCAACTGTAACTAATGTAGAAGACAGGATAGGTTTAAACATTTCAATTGTCGCTTCACGAATAAGTGCGCGACCCGTTAATTTTTCTTGTTTCAAATGGATGCGTCGATAAATATTTTCTACTACGACAATGGAGTCATCAATAACGCGCCCAATGGCAACGGTGATTGCACCAAGTGTCATAATATTTAACGTAATATCCATCCAGTTCAATAATAGTAAAGCCATGAAAACAGATACTGGAATAGAAATTATTGAAATAATTGTTGATTTGAAATCGCGTAAGAATAGTAAAATAATTAAAACAGCTATTGCGCCACCGAATACTGCTTTTTCAATCATTGTGAAGACTGAATCTTCAATTGGAGCACCTTGGTCAAGTGAGATATCCACTTTTAAGCCGTCAATTCTTTTTTCTTCATCTTTAATAAGGTCTTTTACAGCATTTACGACAGTTACAGTATTTGCATCTTGACCTTTTACAATTTGAATCGCAATGGCATCTTTACCATTTGTGCGTGAAACAGATTGTACTTTACCTTCAACTTCAATCGTTGCAATATCACCTAAACGAACGAAAGGAGAAGGTTGTGTTGCTGAAGGTGTGACTGGTATTAATAAATCTTTTAATTCATCAACAGATTTAACTTTACCATCTACGGAAACTGCTTGTTCTCCAACAGTAAATTGATATAAACCAAGCGATAATGACATATCACTTGCTTGGATCATTTGCTTGACGGTATCCTCTGTTAAGCCGAGAGCAGCCATTTTTTCTTCGTCATATTTAAACGAAACTTGTTCAATATGTTGACCAGTAATTGTTGCAGAAGCAACACCGTCAATTTTTTCGATTTTAGGAAGTAATAAATCTTCTACTGTTGATGTTAGTTCAACTATATCTTCCTTAGAACTACTTACTGATAATGCGACAACAGGCATCATGTTCATACTTATTGCCATAATTGTAGGTTCTTGTGCACCCTCAGGGAGTTTCACATTATCTAAAGCTGATTCTAACTGGCGTTTTTTCTCATCCATATCGATGCCGTAGTCATATTCAACTTGAACTTGTGCAATGTTGGATGAAGAAGTAGAATAAACTGCCTTAACATCCTCTAAACTTTCGATTGATTTTTCAAATGGAATGGAAAGTTCATTCATGACTTGTTCAGGCGTTGCACCTGGATAAACGCCCATTACAATTAAATATGGAATCGATATATCAGGGATTGATTCCATTTTCATTCTTGTACCTGAATAAATACCTGAGACAGTGATGATAATTGTTAATAACCACACTGCCAATTTGTTCTTCAATACAAAATTAACTAAACCTTTCACCTTCACACCTACCCTTTATTGACTTACTAGATTCAATTATTTATAATAATGACTAATCGGTCATTTGTCAATGAAATGCATTAGGAGAGATTTGAAAATATGTCAAAAAAGCAACTGATTATGGAGAAAGCATTAGAGCTGTTTTCTGAACAAGGCTTTGAAGCAACATCTGTACAGCAAATTACAGAGCGCTGTGGGATTTCTAAAGGGGCATTTTATTTGTCTTTTAAAACAAAAGATGAACTTCTTTTTTCAATGGTTGACTACTACCTACAGCAATTTATAGCTGATATTGACCAAGTAGTCAGAAGCACGAACAAAAAAGATGTCGTGTTGGTAGATTTTTATAAAGGTATTTTTCAAACGTTTAAAAAACATTCAGCTTCTTCACGTGTGTTCTTTAATGAAAAGGTATTTCTTACAAAAAAAGAGCTGTTTTATAAAGTGAGTGCCTATGAAGCGGATATGTCGAAGTTTATCGTCCAAATGCTTGAACAACTTTATCGAGAAGAGCTGCAAGAGACAAAATATGATGTGATGTATTGCGTAAAAGGATTTGTGAAAGGCTATGCCGAGCTGTTTATGTTCTCAAATTTGCCGCTTGATTTAGATCAATTGGCAAAATCATTAGCGGAAAAGACAGATATTATTGCACGTCATACGACAATCCCTTTTATTACCGAGGAACTCGCTCAAATTGTAGCAAGACCTTGTGCAGAGGAAGTTACACAACAATCGCTTTTGCAGTTAATCGAACAAAACATCCAGAACATAGAGCCATCTATTGAACGTGAATCATTGGAGCTGTTAAAAAATCAAGTAGAGCACCAAACATACAGTAAACCGATTATAAAAGGACTAATTGAAAACATCCGCCTACAGCCAGGGTGTCAATGGATCGCATATGTATTAGAGAAATATTTCCAATTTTAAACATTGAAATAGAATTGTTCACAAGTAAGTTATAGTGGACGATTCTATTTTTTTGAAATTGTATTCAAAAGGATGTTTCATTTCGAAAGGGGGAAAGGAATCGTGTTGTTATTACTATATACGTAATTTGTTATAGGAGGTTTCAATATTTTAGAAATTTATTAAATCAAATTTAAACTGAAACGAAAAAAGCTAAGTCACGTAAAAAATATTGCTGGTGAATTTGTGTATTCTAAATTTAAGGAGGTACTACATCTTACAAAATTAAAGTGGGGAGCTTAGTCTTTCAAACTCTATAATTTTATGCAAATAAAATAGAATGTATATACATAAAAAAAGCTACGCAAATAATGCGTAGCTTCTTAATTTAAAAGATTATACTTCCATAATAATCGGTAAAATCATCGGACGACGTTTAGTTTTCTCAAATAAGTAAGGTCCTAAAACATCAGTAATTTCATTTTTAAGCTCAGTCCATTGCGGCGTTTTGCTTTGAATTGTTTCGTTAAGATGACGGTTCAGCATTTTTTGTGCTTCATTAATCATTGTACCTGATTCACGCATATAGACGAAGCCACGTGAAATAATATCAGGACCTGAAACAATTTTTTGGTTTTCCATATCTACGCTCACTACAACTATTACTAAACCTTCTTCAGAAAGTATACGGCGATCGCGTAGTACAATATTGCCAATATCTCCAATACCGTTACCATCAATATAGACATCACCAGAAGGGATGCGACCTGCAACATGTGCTTCATTTGCACTTAATGCCAGGACATCACCATTTTCCATAACGAAAGTATTTTCAAGTGGAACATCACAATCTTCTGCTAAATGCGTATGCATTTTTAACATACGGAATTCACCGTGGATAGGCATAAAGAATTTTGGCTTCATTAGTCGTAGCATTAGCTTTTGTTCTTCTTGCGATCCGTGACCTGATGTATGGATATTATTTAATGCACCGTGAATTACTTCAGCGCCAGCACGGAAAAGTAAATTAATGATTTTATTTACGCTAACCGTATTACCTGGTACAGGTGAAGACGAGAAGATAACAGTGTCGCCAGGCTGGATTTGAATTTGACGGTGTGTACCATTGGCAATACGAGATAGTGCTGCCATTGGTTCACCTTGCGAGCCTGTACATAAAATCATCACTTCGTTGGCAGGTAAACGGTTAATGCTTTGGGCATCAATGAATGTATCTTTTGGTGCGTTGATGTAGCCAAGTTCACGGCCGATTGTAATGGCATTATCCATAGATCGACCAAATACAGCGATTTTTCGTCCGTATTTAATGGCAGCATCTGTTGCTTGCTGTAAGCGGTGAATATTTGATGCGAACGTTGCAAAAATAATACGACTATCAACCTTGCGGAAGATTTCGTCAATACTTTTCCCAACTGTACGTTCAGACATCGTGAAATTTGGTTTTTCAGCATTCGTACTATCAGATAGTAAGCACAGCACGCCGTCACGACCTATTTCAGCCATTTTTGTTAAGTTTGCTGGCTCGCCTACTGGCGTAAAGTCGAATTTAAAGTCACCTGTATGCACGATATTGCCAGGAGGTGTTTTTACGACGATACCATAAGCATCTGGAATACTATGCGTTGTTCTAAAGAAGCTTACAGATGTTTTTCTAAATTTAATAACATCATCTTCTTTAATTTCGATTAGTTTAGTTGTACGTAGTAAACCATGTTCTTCAAGTTTGTTGCGCAATAAGCCAAGTGCAAGCTTACCACCATAAACAGGAACATTCACTTGACGTAGTAAATAAGGGATACCACCAATATGGTCTTCGTGTCCGTGCGTAATAAATAACCCTTTAATTTTATCGACGTTTCGTACTAAATACGTGTAATCAGGAATAACATAGTCAATTCCGAGTAAATCGTCTTCTGGAAATTTTATTCCGGCGTCAATTAAGATGATTTCATCTTGAAATTGAACGCCGTAAGTGTTTTTGCCGATTTCGCCCAGTCCGCCGAGCGCGAAAACAGCTGCTTGGTCATTTTTAACAAACTTCATGTTTGTTAAATTTCCTCCAAGATGAAGTTCGGACTTGCTTGTTCGTAGTCTAAATAGTTACCTTCAAGCAGTTGAATGAACTCAATGTTGTAATGACGGTCTTGTAACTTTTGACGTACTTCACGTTCTGAAGCAGCTTCAAGGTATAGACTTTTAGTGTTTTCGCGAACTGGAATCTCATTTGCTTTTTCTTGATAATAAACTTTGTAAATCATAGTTTGCTCTCCTTTAATTGCGTACATTATTATTGCAGATTTGGCTATTTCCACACACGTACTACAAGAAAAAACCGCGAATTTCTAGTATACTTCAAACTAATAAAGAAATGAGCGTTTGAATTTCTTGTATCTCAATACTTTAATCTTGCACTTTTCATAAAGGCAATGAGACAGTGGTTGCGCATAGACAAATAAATGCATTTCCTTTATATTATCACGCGGCTACTTTAAAATAAAGAAAAGCCCTTCAAATAATGAAGGGCAAATGTTAGGCAATTGATTTTTTTCCGAGTACGCCGCGAAGTTGCTTCAACAATTTTTGCTTTAGTTTCTTCAGCATGGCACATCACTCCTTAGGATCATTATAATTAAAAACGATACCTGTGTAAAGTATTTTGCCTTTGCAACAACAAAAAGAAAGGAATTATAAAATGAATAAAATTTTATTTTTTGATGTAGATGGAACACTTTATAACAGTGAAAAAATATTGCCAGCTTCAGCAAAGGAAGCGTTATTAGAAGCACGTCGTAAAGGCTATGAGATTGCAATTGCCACTGGACGTGCACCTTTTATGATTCACTCATTGTTAAAAGAGCTTGATATTAATACGTATGTGACCTTCAATGGACAATACGTTGTTTATCGTGGCGAGGTTGTCTATACAAATGGCGTTGAAAAAGATGAGTTAGCGAAAATTATTGCCTTTGGTGAAGCGCGAAACGAACCAGTTGTTTTTTTAGACGACAAGCGCATGATTGCGTCAGTTGGAGGGCATAACATGGTATCCGAAAGTCTCGATACTTTAAAATACCCATATCCAGAACTAGACTCATCTTATTATATGCAGAACGATGTTTATCAAACACTGATCTTTATGGAAGAGAAAGATGAACATTTGTATTACGAAGCTTTTCCAAATGTTCAGTTTGTGCGTTGGCATCAATATTCTTGTGATATTTTGCCTAAAGGAGGCTCGAAGGCTGCAGGAATCGAAAAAGTGCTCACAAAAATGGGTCTAACATTAGATGATGCAATTGCTTTTGGTGATGGTATTAATGATATTGAAATGTTAGAGGCTGTTGGTACGAGCATAGCGATGGGGAATGGCCATGAAAGAGTAAAGGCAGTTGCCTCACATATTACAGATCATGTAGATGCGGACGGTCTTGCAAAAGCAATGCGTTATCTGAGAATTATATAAGTGCCAGGCACCCAAACAATTCTGAATTTTACCCGTAAAATATATTTAAAAATCCAATAAGACTCCTGCGGGAACGCACGTAACGTAAGTCGCAACAACCTTTGTGTTAGCGAGGGTTGCGGCTTACGTCGTGCCTGTTAGAGTGTCAGGCACTCAAACAATTCTGAATTTTACCCAACTTCAACAATCTCCAGCTTAATTCCTGCCTCATTATACTGCTTTAGCATATCTTTAGAGAGCTTGTTATCGGTAATAATCTTGTCGACCTGATTTAACGGGCACACTTGAATCGCTACATCTTTATTAAATTTAGAAGAATCCGTTGCAACATAAACCGTTTGTGATATATTAATGAGCTGTTTCCTCGTCATCGCCTCTTCTAGACTGAAATCGGATATTCCTTTTTCAAGCGTTACGCCACTTGCGCATATAAACGCCTTATTAATATTTAGATGCTCGAATCGGAAAAGGAAATCATTAGAAGTGACCGACTTTTCTGAATGACGTATCTTTCCGCCGATAATCATTACTTCAATATTAGAGCCGATTAAATCAAATGCCACAGGTAGAGAATTCGTAACAACTGTTAGTTTTTCCTTTCCTAAAAGGAATGGCGTCATCTGATAGGTTGTTGTACCACTATCAATAAATATGCAGTCACCATCATCTACTAAAGATGCGCAAGCTTTTGCGATAGCGATTTTTTCTGTTAGTTGTTGCGTCAATCGATTGTCCATTAGCCCTTCGACAGGTTCAATATATTTTACGCCCCCATAAAACTTCTCGATTTTCTTCTCTTGTACAAGTAATTGAATATCTCTTCGGATAGTTTCCATTGATACATTAAATTCTTTTGTCAAGGTAACTAATTTCACTACCTTGTTATTGCGCACGTATTGCAAAATATGTTGCTGCCTTTCTAATGTATACATTTAATCACCTCTATTTGTTATTTACTCAAAGTAGTAATGACTTTGTCAACAGTTGGTCAGAATTTACTCAACATTTACACAAACATGTTATTTCCCTTTACAAATTGCCACTATACTGTGAGTAACAACTCAAAAGGAGTGAGCGATTTGTTGGAACTAAGAAATATTTCAAAAAGCTATAAAAATAAAAAAGTTTTAAAAGATATAAATTTAACAATTGGCTCTGGCGAAATAGTTTCTTTATTGGGGCCGAGTGGTTGTGGCAAAACAACATTACTCAACATTGTTCTAGGTCTTACAGAGCAAACGAATGGGCAACTTTTTTACAATGGACAAGATATATCGAAACAATCCATGCAGGAACGGGGATTTAATATCGTTTTCCAAGATTTCGCGTTATTCCCACATTTAAATGCTTACGACAATATCGTATATGGCTTAAAAAATAAAAAACAGCAAATGACAAAAAATGAGATACAAGAGTATGTTGATTTTTTAGAACTAGCCCCACATTTACATAAGAAGATTCACGAATTATCAGGTGGGCAGAAACAACGTGTATCAATTGCTAGAACACTCGTGATGCAACCGAAAATATTATTACTAGATGAACCATTAAGTGCGCTTGACGGGGTAATCAAGGAATCGATTAAAGAGCGCATTAAGTCGATTGCACGGCAATTTAATCTAACGACAATTATCGTGACCCATGATCCTGAAGAGGCGCTTACGTTATCAGATAAAGTACTAATTATTAATGAGGGCACTGTTTCACAATATGGTACACCTCATGAAATATTAAAAACACCAAAAAATCAATTTATCGAAGACTTTATCTTAAGGCAACTTCACATTAAACGTCATAACATTTACCAACTGTTTGGAGAATCCTATGCTTAAAACTAATAAAATGGTGAAAATTTTGTTTATCCCTGTTGCCTTCTTTTTTCTCTTCTTTTTAATTGTGCCTTTGCTTTATATGTTTTGGCAGTCCTTGAAAAAAGGCAATAGCATAACGTTACAAAACTATGTAGAAGCATTACAGAGTGTTGAAATTCGTGAAGCGTTTCTCAATAGTTTTCAAGTGTCATTTGTAGCTGCTATTATCACGACTTGTTTAGCGTTTGCATTGGCTTATGCATTACATTTTACGATGATGAATCGGCATGTAAAAAAACTTGTGCATGTAGGAATAACATTGCCGATGTTGTTGCCGACAATCACCTATGGTTTTGTACTGATTTATACATTTGGCAATCAAGGCATTATTACAAAATTAGTAGGTCAGCCTATAGTGACTATTTATGGATTTAATGGATTGTTAATTGGATATGTACTTTACACATTACCTGTTGCCTTTATTTTAATGCAAAATTCGATGCAATACATTGATAAACGGTTTTTGCTCGTTTCCATGCTGATGCATGATAGACCGTCACGTCGATTTTACCATACCGTACTTCGTCCAATGCTAGGAACAATTGGTGGAGCTTTTATATTAACGTTTATTTTAAGCTTTACCGACTTTGGAATACCAGCGTCGGTAGGTGGAAGTTATAAAGTGATCGCTACAGAGCTTTATCAAGCAATGCTTGGCTCTATCGTGCGATTTGAGCAAGGATCGGTAATTTCTGTATTGATGCTTGTGCCTGCTGTACTTGGGATCGTGATACTAAGTTTGCTAGATCGATTTAATTTTCAATACAAGCATGCTAGTCAAAGTGAGCTAGTAGTACATCGTCTGCGCGATAGTACATTTACAGTGCTTTCATTACTATGTGTGAGTTCGATTTTTATCATCTTCTCGACAATGTTCATCGTGCCATTTACAAAAGGGTATCCATATGACTTTAGCTTCACATTGGAACATATACGAAATGTTTTAGCAGAAAAAAACTTAACTAGAGTTTATTTGAATTCACTCATCGTTGCTTTCTTTACAGCCGTTTTAGGTGTTTGTATAGCATTTGTCTCAGCGCTTCTAAACGTCAGAACGCCACTGAAAGGCAGGAAAACGATAGATATTATGTCAATGGTTACGAACACCGTGCCTGGGATGGTTCTTGGTCTTTCTTATTTATTTTTCTTTAATGGAAGTTCGTTAAAGGGGACCTTCTTCATTATTATTGCCTATACTGTCGTTCATTTTTTTACAACACCGTATTTGATGGCGAAAAACTCTTTGCAAAAAATGGACCCTACATGGGAAGTAACGGGGGAATTGCTAAAAGACTCCTGGATTCAAACAGTGGTACGCGTTATTTTACCAAATATCCGTCCTACTATTTTTCAAATGTTTAGCTACTATTTTTTAAATGCCATGGTGACTGTTAGTGGGGTAATTTTCCTTGTCAGTACGAAAACAATGCTTGTCTCCACGCGCATAAAAGAACTTCAGCATTTTGCGAAGTATACAGATATTTTTGTTCTCTCCATTTTTATTTTATGCACAAACCTCATTGTGAAATTAGGTTGTGATTATATAACAACAACTAAAGAAAAGGTTAAGGAGATGGAATGATGAAAAAGTCAACAATCATGATGTTAGGTACTGTTAGTTCTGCAATTGTATTAGCTGCATGTGGTAGTGCAGAGGCTGATGCAAACAAACAAGTAATCATTTATTCGAATGCAGATGATGAAGCAATTGAGGTAATGCAAGCGACATTAGATAAGGAAGGCTATGAAGGCAAGTATATCATCCAATCTTTTGGGACATCTGAATTAGGTGGAAAAATGATGGCAGAAGGTACTGATATTGAAGCGGATGTTGTAACGATGGCTTCGTATTTTATAGAAAGTGCTCAAACATCTAAATCCATGTTTGTTGACCTACCCTCTGACTTAAAGCCAAAGGATGGTGGATCAACCTATGCACTTCCGATTTTAGGGAATGTAGGATCAATTTTTATTAATACAGATTTATTGGCACAAAAAGGACTACCTGTCCCGAAAACAATAAAGGATTTAACGAACCCTGAATTTAAAGATTTAGTTTCATTTCCTAATATTCTAGACTCATCTACAGGTTGGTTATTAGTACAAGCGATTATGAATGAATACGGAGAAAAAGAAGGGAAACAAGTATTAGCGGATTTAATTAAAAACGCAGGTCCTCATATTGAAAGCTCTGGCTCTGGTCCTATTAAGAAGGTAAAAACAGGTGAAGTGGCAGCTGGGTTTGGGTTACGGATTCAAGCAATTGATGCAAAAAATGAAGGCTTACCAATTGATTATATTGACCCTACTGAAGGCAACTTTACGTTAACAGAATCTGTTGCTGTTGTAGATAAAGAGGGCGATGAAGCGTTGGCAATTGAAATGGCAAAGGTAATAGCGACAGAGGCACGAGCAGATTTGTTGAAACAATACCCGGTAGCGCTTTACGAAGGTGAGCAAGTAGATGATGAATATGTACCACAGTATTTGAAAAAGTGGGATACAACTTTAACTGTCGATTTATTAGAAAAACATCAAGCATTCTTTAAAGAAGCACAACAATAAAGGGGCATAACGACATGAATAACTACAAATTATTAACACCAGGTCCATTAACAACAACAGATGCAGTAAAAAAGGAGATGCTAATGGATCGCTGTACATGGGATGACGACTATAAGCAAGTTACACAAACAATACGTAAAAAGTTAGTAGAACTAGCGCAAGTAGATGAAACAAATTATTCAGCAGTACTAATGCAAGGAAGTGGTAGCTTCGTTGTTGAGTCTGTACTAACAACTACTATCGGTGATGCAGATAAAGTTCTTATTTTAACAAATGGTGCTTATGGGGAACGGATAGTCGAAATGGCGAAAGTACTTCAGTTACAGCATATCGTTTATAGTGTCCCGTATAATGAACAACCATCACCGTTAGAGGTGCGAAATATACTAGAAAATGATGCTGCTATTACACATGTCGCTGTTGTACATTGTGAGACGACAACAGGGATATTAAATCCCATTGATGAAATAGGAGAAGTCGTTCATTCGTTCAATAAAACATTTATTGTAGATGCGATGAGTAGCTTTGGTGGTGTGCCGATGGATTTGTCAAACGGTCAAATTGACTTTTTAATTAGTAGTGCTAACAAATGTATTCAAGGCGTTCCTGGTTTTGGTTTTGTCATCGCGAAAATTGAAGCGTTAGAAAAATGTAAAGGAACGGCCAAAAGCGTTGCATTGGATTTATACAATCAATGGGAAGTGATGAAAGTAGATGGGAAATGGCGTTTTACATCACCGACACATGTTGTAGCAGCTTTTGCCAAGGCACTTGAGGAACTAGCTGAAGAAGGTGGAATTGAGGCGCGCTACAAACGCTATGCTAAAAACAATCTAATGCTGCGTGAAAGATTGTCGCAATGTGGATTTAAGGCTTATATTTCTGAGGAAGTTCAATCACCTATTATTACAACGTTTTTATATCCATATGAAGCATTTTCTTTCGATCATTTCTATCATGAGATGAAAAAAGCTGGCTTTGTTATTTATCCAGGGAAATTAACTGAATTCGATACATTCCGAATTGGGAATATAGGGGATGTTCACGAGGAAGATATTAATACATTATGCAATGTTATTGAAAACTATATGGCGGTGAAAAATAATGAAAATTGAAGCGGTAATTTTAGATTGGGCAGGTACGGCGGTTGACTTCGGATGTTTTGCTCCAGTAAATGTATTTCTTACAATTTTTGAAGATGCAGGTGTAACGGTGACGCTGGAAGAAGCGCGTAAACCTATGGGAATGTTAAAAATTGATCATATTCGAACAATGCTTGAAATGACTAGAATAAGTGAGGCTTGGGAACAAGTGTATGGACGAGCATATACAGAACAAGATGTACAAGCGTTATATTCACAGTTTGAAACGAAGTTAATGGAATCACTAGCTATGTACACCGATCCAATCCCACATGTAATAGAAACGGTTAATCATTTAAAACAGGCAGGCATAAGTATCGGCTCTACAACAGGCTATACGAAATCAATGATGGAAGTAGTGACGCATCACGCTGCGGAAAAAGGATATAAGCCTGATTATTTAGTGACACCAACTGATGTAGGAGATAAAGGGCGTCCGTATCCTTATATGATTTTTAGAAATATCGAGGAACTTGGCATTCAAGCAACGAAAAAAGTAGTAAAAGTAGGGGATACTACTTCGGATATGCAAGAGGCATTAAATGCAGGGGTTTGGGCTGTAGGTGTCATCATCGGTAGTTCAGAAATGGGTTTAACAGAACAGGAGTTTATGCGTTTATCTGCTGAAGAGCGAGCGGATGCTATCGAAAGAACAAAAGCTGTTTTTGAACAAGCAGGTGCGCATTATACCATTCAAACAATGCAAGAACTGCCTGCACTAATTGAAACAATTAATGCACGATTAGTTTAAAATAAAGCTCTTAAAGCGAAAAAGTGTTAGATTGACTGTCATCAATCTAACACTTTTTGCAATAAATAAAACTTTGCAGAGAGCAATAGTTGATGGTAGCGGAGGCGGCGACTCCTGCGGGAACAGCACACAATGTAAGACGCAACAATCCCGCGCGTTAGCGAGGGTTGCGGCTTACGGTGTGCCCGCGGAAAGCGTCCGCCGTAGCGGACATCAACCAATAGCCACTAGCTTGTCTTAGTCGCGTTCGTACGGTACAGCGTTTGGAATTTCAGCAAACGGATTTTTTTCATTGATACGATCATAAAACATGACGCCATTTAAATGGTCTAATTCGTGCTGGAATGCAATAGCTGGTAAGCCTGATAGGCGCATTTTTTTCTCTTCACCGTCGATTGTTTTAAATTTCACTGTAATGCGTGCATGACGAGGCACGTAACCAGGTACATTACGATCAACAGATAAGCAGCCTTCGCCCGTTGGCAGGTAGGTATTTTCAACAGAGTGGCTAACAATTTTAGGATTGATAGCAACAAAGCTAAGTTGTTCGCCGTTTTCGTCTTTCAAATGAAGAGCGAACATTCGATGTAGGCTGTTTACTTGATTAGCAGCTAAACCGATGCCACTACGCAAATCATACTTATCAGCTATTTCAGGATCTTGGCTGTTAATTAAAAATTGAAGCATATCTGTAGCAAGCTGTTTTATTTCATCAGTTAAAGGGAATAGAACTTCCTCTGTTTTTGTGCGGAGAGTCGGATGGCCTTCGCGAATAATATCATCCATTAAAATCATGAGTAAATCTTCCTTTCAATCTTTGTATTACCTTACTTATAAGTATACATCACCTATCAAAACATGCACATGAAAAAAGACTTTATTTGAATAAGCTTAAAAATATTTTATGTTGCTATTAGATTATAGAGAACTGGGGTATTCTACTATTGGTAATTATGTATTGAAACGTAATGTTTGTGCGCTTGATGAATGTTGTTGTAATACAGATTTTTGAGGTTAGTAACACAGTATAGGACAGTCTGTAATAATCGTTTTTGTAGAAAAATTCTTTGGTATTAGGCGTAATATATGATTGACCGACAGTATTTTATTCAGTATACTGAGTGCTAAGAATAAGTTGTACTAGTTTAAAAGTGATTTATTTTAATACAGTTGAAAGGGAGATGTGACAAATGAGCAAGAAAAACAATAATATTTTTGATCCAAAACAAACGCTAACTGAAATCGAAGAAAAGTTTGAAATGTTTCAAATTTTGAACGAAGAAGGCGAAATTATAAATGAAGAGGCAGATCCGAAATTATCAGATGAAGAGTTAGTTGAGTTAATGACGCGTATGGTATATACACGTATTTTAGATCAACGTTCCATTTCTCTTAACCGTCAAGGTCGCTTAGGCTTCTATGCACCAACAGCAGGTCAGGAAGCATCACAACTTGCTTCTCATTTTGCATTAGAAAAAGAAGATTGGATTTTACCGGGTTACCGTGATGTACCACAAATAGTGTGGCATGGTTTACCGTTAGATAAAGCATTTTTATTCTCACGTGGTCACTTCTTAGGGAATCAAGTTCCTGAAGGCGTAAACGTACTAGCTCCACAAATCATTATTGGTGCTCAATATATCCAAGCTGCTGGGGTGGCACTTGGTATTAAAAAACGAGGTAAAAAAGCAGTAGCAATTACTTATACAGGTGATGGTGGTTCATCACAAGGCGATTTCTACGAAGGTTTAAACTTTGCTGGTGCATTTAAAGCGCCTGCAATTTTCATCGTACAAAATAACCAATTCGCGATTTCAACACCACGTGAATTACAAACAGCTGCAAAAACAATTGCACAAAAAGGTATTGCAGCAGGTATTCCAAGTGTTTTAGTTGATGGTATGGATGCGCTTGCAGTTTATGTTGCAACTCGTGATGCACGTGAACGCGCAATTAATGGTGAAGGTCCAACTTTCATTGAAACAATGTGTTACCGTTATGGCCCACATACTATGGCTGGGGATGATCCAACACGTTACCGTACATCAGATACAGATAACGAATGGGCTCAAAAAGATCCTCTAGTTCGTTTCCGTAAATACTTAGAGGGTAAAGGTTTATGGGATGAGAAAAAAGAAGAGGCTGTTATCGAGCGCGCGAAAGAAGAAATTAAAGACGCAATCAAAAAAGCTGATGCTGCACCTAAACAAAAAGTTACAGAGTTAATGGAAAATATGTATAAAGGCGAAATGCCATCTAATTTAAAAGAACAGTATGAAATCTACAAAGAGAAGGAGTCGAAATAACCTATGGCACAAATGACGATGATTCAAGCAATTACAGATGCTCTTCGCACAGAATTAAAGAATGATGAAAATGTTCTTTTATTCGGAGAAGATATAGGCGTCAACGGTGGGGTTTTCCGAGCAACTGAAGGCCTACAAAAAGAATTTGGTGTTGACCGTGTATTTGATACACCATTAGCAGAGTCAGGTATCGGTGGGTTAGCGATCGGTCTTTCTCTTCAAGGTTTCCGTCCAGTTCCAGAAATTCAATTTTTCGGTTTCGTATATGAAGTAATGGATTCTATCAGTGGGCAATTAGCACGTTTAAGCTACCGTAGCGGTGGTGTGTATAATGCACCTGTAACAATTCGTTCTCCATTCGGCGGCGGTGTGCATACACCAGAAATGCACTCTGACAGCTTAGAGAGTTTAATGACAGCTCAACCAGGTTTAACAGTAGTTGTACCATCAACACCTTACGATGCTAAAGGTTTACTTATTTCTTCTATTCGAAATGATAATCCAGTTATTTTCTTAGAGCATTTAAAATTATATCGCTCATTCCGTGAAGAAGTACCTGAGGAAGCATACGAAATTCCACTAGGTAAGGCTGATGTAAAACGTGAAGGTAAAGATTTAACAATTGTTGCATATGGCTTAATGGTACACGAAAGCTTAAAGGCTGCAGAAGAACTAGAAAAAGAAGGACATTCTGTAGAAGTTATTGATTTACGTACAATTCAACCAATTGATATTGAAACAATCATTGCGTCAGTTGAGAAAACAGGCCGAGCAATCGTTGTTCAAGAGGCACAAAAACAAGCAGGTATTGCTGCGAATGTTGTCGCTGAAATTACAGAACGTGCAATTTTGAGCTTAGAAGCTCCTGTTCTTCGTGTAGCAGCACCGGATACAGTGTACCCATTCCCACAAGCTGAAGGTGTTTGGTTACCGAATTTTAAAGATGTAATGGAAACAGCGAAAAAAGTTTTAACATTCTAATGTAACTTGCATATTTGAAGAAGAGCAAAGAGAAAGGATGGGTACACATGGCATTTGAATTCAGATTACCGGATATTGGCGAGGGTATTCACGAAGGCGAAATTGTAAAATGGTTCGTTAAAGCTGGGGATACAGTAAAAGAAGACGATATCCTTTGTGAAGTACAAAATGATAAAGCAGTCGTAGAAATTCCTTCACCTGTTGAAGGCAAAGTAGAGGAAATATTAGTAGCAGAAGGTACAGTTGCTGTTGTTGGCGATGTATTAATTCGTTTAGATGCTCCTGGTTATGAAGATTTGAAGCTAAAAGGTGACGATCATGCGGAAGCGAAGACAGAGGCACAAGTGCAGTCAACTGCTGAAGCTGGTCAAGATGTAGCAAAAGCGCCTGCTGCTAAGGAAGAAGCTCCAAAAGCTTCAGCAACAGCGGAGGTAGCAGTAAAGCAAGAAACAACTGATAGTACGAAACGCATCATCGCTATGCCTTCAGTTCGCAAATTTGCTCGAGACAATGATGTTAATATTCATGAAGTATCGGGTACTGGCAAAAATGGTCGTATTTTAAAAGAAGATATTGAGAATTTCTTAAATGGTGGTGGAGCAGTACAGTCTGAAGAAGCTGAAGCTCCAGTTGCAAATGAGGAAGCAGTTGCTCAACAAGAAACTGCACCAGCTGCACCTGTTGTTCTTGAAGGCGACTTCCCAGAAACACGTGAAAAAATGTCTGGCATTCGTAAAGCAATTGCTAAAGCAATGGTGCATTCAAAACAAACTGCACCACACGTTACACTAATGGATGAAGTTGATGTAACAGCTCTTGTAGCACATCGCAAAAAATTCAAAGATATCGCAGCTGAAAAAGGTGTGAAATTGACGTATTTACCATACGTAGTGAAAGCACTTATTTCAACTTTACGTGAATTCCCAGAATTTAACCGCTCATTAGATGATGCAACACAAGAAATCGTTCAAAAGCATTACTACAATATTGGTATTGCGGCGGATACTGAAAAAGGCTTGCTAGTTCCAGTTATTAAGCATGCTGATCGCAAATCGGTATTTGCGGTTTCAAATGAAATTAATGACTTAGCAACAAAAGCACGTGATGGTAAACTTGCACCACATGAAATGAAAGGTGCATCAATGTCTATTACGAATATCGGTTCTGCAGGTGGTCAATGGTTTACTCCAGTAATTAACCACCCTGAAGTAGCTATTTTAGGTATTGGTCGAATTGCAGAAAAACCTGTAATAAAAAATGGTGAAATTGTAGCTGCACCTGTGTTAGCATTATCATTGAGCTTTGATCATCGCATGATCGATGGAGCCACTGCGCAAAATGCTTTAAATCACTTAAAGCGTTTGTTAAGTGAGCCAGAATTATTATTAATGGAGGCGTAACAAAATGGTAGTAGGAGATTTCCCAATCGAAACAGATACTCTTGTCATTGGTTCAGGTCCTGGAGGATATGTAGCAGCAATTCGTGCAGCTCAAACTGGCCAAAAAGTAACAATCGTTGAAAAAAATGTACTTGGTGGTGTGTGCTTAAACGTAGGTTGTATTCCATCAAAAGCGTTAATTTCAGTTGGTCACCGCTTTGAGCATGCTAAACATTCAGATGACATGGGTATCATCGCTTCTGATGTGAAACTAGACTTTTCAAAAGCACAAGCTTTTAAAGACAGCGTTGTTAAAAAATTAACTGGCGGTGTTGAAGGCTTACTTAAAGGTAATAAAGTTGAAATTGTACAAGGTGAAGCATATTTCGTTGACGCTAATTCAGTGCGTATCATCAATGGTGAATCTGCTCAAACTTACACATTTAACAATGTGATTATCGCAACAGGTTCTCGTCCAGTTGAAATTCCAACTTTTAAATTCTCTGATCGTGTCCTAAACTCTACTGGCGCACTTTCTTTACAAGAAGTACCTGGTAAATTAGTTGTTATCGGCGGAGGCTACATCGGAACAGAACTAGGCTCAGCTTATGCAAACCTAGGTTCACAAGTAACAATTATCGAAGGCGGCAAAGACATTTTAGCTGGTTTCGAAAAACAAATGACACAAATCGTGAAAAAAGGCCTTAAAAAGAAAGGCGTTGAAATTGAAGTAAACGCATCTGCAAAAGGCGTTGAAGAAACAGAAAACGGCGTAGTTGTAACATATGAAGTTGGCGGAGAAGAGAAAAAAGTCGAAGCTGATTACGTATTAGTAACTGTTGGTCGTCGTCCAAATACAGATGAAATGGGTCTTGAAGGTGTTGGAATTGAATTCGGCGAACGTGGTCTAATTAATGTTGACAAACAATGCCGTACAAACATTCCAAACATCTATGCAATTGGTGACATCGTAGCGGGTCCACAGCTTGCACATAAAGCTTCTTATGAAGGTAAAGTTGCTGCTGAAGCAATCGCTGGCGAGAAATCAATCGTAGATTATTTAGCTGTTCCTGCTGTATGCTTCACTGATCCAGAAATGGCGACAGTGGGCTATAACGAAGATCAAGCTAAAGCTGAAGGTATTGAATATACTGCAGCAAAATTCCCATTCGCAGCAAATGGTCGTGCTCTTGCATTGAACCAAACAGAAGGTTTTGTGAAACTAGTTGCGCGTAAAGAAGATGGCTTATTAATCGGTGCTCAAATCGTAGGTGCAGGTGCATCTGATATGATCGCTGAAATGGGCTTAGCAATCGAAGGCGGCATGACTGCTGAAGATATCGCGTTAACAATTCATGCTCACCCAACATTAGGTGAAATTACGATGGAAGCTGCTGAAGTATTACTAGGCAACCCAATCCATATTGTAGCAAAAAAATAATTTAACACAGATACACGACTATAAAGCGTATGCGCTTTATAGTCGTTTTTTTGTATAATTCTACTAATTTTGATACAGTAAAACTATTGAATGACTATTCGAAAAAATAGGGGTGGGACGAAATGGAATTAGGCTTAAAAGGAAAAGTGGCGATTATTACTGGGTCAAGTAAAGGTATAGGCTATTATACGGCGATGCAGCTAGTGAAAGAAGGCGCGAAGGTAGTTATAAGTGCACGTGGCGAAAAACAGCTACAAGTGGCCGCTGGATGCATTAAAAACGAAACGGGCGAAGATGTGTTATTTGTTCCAACGGATATCACAAAGGAGAAAGATTGTAAGAGACTAATAGAGCGTACAATAGAGCATTTTGGGCGTATTGATATTGTTATTAATAATGCAGGTACAGCGTCAGCACATCCATTTGAAACGGTTAGCAGTGAAGTGTGGCAATCTGATATTGACTTAAAAGTATTTGGTGCTATTAATTGTTCCAAATATGCAGTTCCACATATGCGAAAGGTTGGCGGTGGAGCAATTGTTAATGTAACGGCAGTTATGGCTAAAACGCCACCAGCAAGTTCACTTCCTACAACAGTTAGCCGTGCAGCTGGACTAGCTTTAACGAAAGCGATGAGCAAGGACTTAGGGAAAGATAATATCCGTGTGAATTCAGTGTGTATTGGCTTAATTCGAAGTGATCAAATTGAGAAGCTATGGAAAAAAGAAGCATCAGAGTTAACTTGGGAAGACTATTCGCAAAAAGTCGGTCAAACGATACCACTTGGCCGCGTAGGGGAAACACAAGAAGCTGCCAATGTCATTACTTTTTTAGTATCAGATGCAGCGAGTTATGTGACAGGTACTGCTGTTAATATAGACGGCGGTTCAGGACACGCCTTATAGTTTAACGACAAATACCGATAAGCAAAATGCTCTAACATATTTACGTTTTTCATCCCATTAAGTAACATAAAAATGCAGAAAAAACTGTGCTATTAAGACGATATTGAATGAAAAGGAGCAACCTATTAAGTTTTAGGTTGACTCCTTTTTCTATTGTTTTTCTAAAATTATAATAGACAGAAAATTCCTGCAGTTGTAGAATAAGCGTAATAGGGGGTGAAAAGAGGCGAAATGTTGAACGAAAAATTTACTATGATATTAATGCGTGCTGTCCGTATTATTGTTCAAATTGGGATTCTCAATATTTTTTATTATATTGGTGTGGGCATTGTTTCGTACTTGCATATTCCGCTTCCTGGAAGTGTAATTGGATTACTGTTATTAGCACTTTTACTCAATTTTAAAATAATTAAAGTAGAATACATTCAAGATGGTGCTGGTTTTTTAATTGGCGTTTTAACATTGTTTTTTATTCCAGCAACGGTTGGTATTATTGATTATCCAGAATTAATGTCCACAACAGGTCTGTTCATTATTTTAGCTGTAATTGCCAGTACACTAATTTCCATTTATTTAACAGGAGTGCTGACCCAACTGATTGAAAAAAGAGAATTAGCGAAGAAAGAAAAAGAAGTAAATGTTGAAGACGGGAAGGGAGAATTATCTGTTGATTGAACTTATAGTTGTACTTGGTACGATAGGGCTGTTCGTTTTATTTACAAAGCTTTATCAACGGTTCCCACATCCTATAATGATTCCTTTAGTGACAACAACTATTGTCAGTGCTGTTATTTTAGTTGTCTTTAATATTCCGTATTCAACCTATATGGTAGGTGGGGAATGGCTTCAAAAAATGCTCGGTCCAGCTGTTGTTGCACTTGCATATCCACTTTATAATCAAAGAGCCATTATTATGAAATATAAGTACTCCATTCTTTCGGGAATAATGCTAGCAATGGTTACCGGATTACTTACAATTTTTATATTGTTAAAATGGATCGGTGTAAAGGATAGTTGGATGCTAACAGCCTTGCCTAAATCTTTAACAACACCTGTAGGTATGCAAGTAAGTGAAACGATTGGCGGAATTCCTCCTTTAACAGCAGTTTTTGTTATGATTGCAGGTTTTGTTGGAGCTATTATTGGACCGTTAGTTATCAAATATGGAAAAATTGATTCTGCTGTTAGTAGAGGTGTAGCGATAGGAAGCGCCTCGCATGGTGTAGGACTTGTTAAACTTAGAGAGTATGGTGAACAAGAATTATCAGTTGGCTCGCTTTCTATGGGGTTAACAGCGATTATAGGAGCGTTTCTATGTCCGCTCTTTGTTTATCTATTTATGTAATAAAAGGCCCTTTACAAGATATAACGTGTGCTTGTAAAGGGATGGGTCTTTTCGAAATGTAGCTTGTCTAATCTTTTTCAATTATTAATTGAATGGTATGTGCTAGACCAGTGTGTAAGCTACCTTCATTTCGTGTTTGTTCGCCTGTAAAGAAATGAATAATTTTATAGGGCTGACACCAAGTAAGAACAGAAATAGGATTATATAATAAATTTAAATTCTGTGGGCCTCCTGTGGCATATGGTAGTTGATATGTGGAGTATAATTCCATCATAATGCGGCCGCCAGGTTTAACAGAATGAACTATACGTTTAAAAACGGCATGCTGCTGTTCTACAGGAAAATGACCAAAAACCATGACTGCGGCATCAAATTTTTCTATTGGTAATTCATCTTGCAGTAAATCTACAAGTTGAGTATTAACAGTAACACAATGCTTTCTTGCTAGCTGTGCCGTTTTCTCAAGACCGCTTTTAGCATAATCGAATGCAGTTACTGTATGCCCTTTAGATGCTAAAAAAACCGCATTTCTACCTTCGCCTTCAGCATAGGCTGCTACATTTACATACCCCTTTAAATAATCTACATAGTTTTCTATAAATGCATTTGGTTGTTCACCATAAACATATTCTGCCGTTTTAAAACGTTCATCCCATGTATTCATTCAATTCACTCCCTTTTTAAATATTGTAAGTAATGTCCAATACTTAATCTAATTTTTCGCTTCGTAATATAGAAATTGCGCCAAATAACATAGTTGCAACTTGAAGTTGACAAAGTGCACTCCCTGAAAAATGGAATTAGTAGAATTGTTTTAATAAAATTTAATTAATAACAGAAAGGGGAGTCAAGATATGACATTTAGTGAAAAACTTTTTAAATTAAGAAAAGAGAAAGGTTTATCACAAGAGGCACTAGCTGAAAAATTAAATACTACTAGGCAAGCTATTAGTAAGTGGGAAAATGGTCAAGGTTTTCCTGAAACAGAGAAACTTTTAATGCTTGGTAATGTTTTCGAAGTGTCAATAGATTACTTGCTAAAAGATACTATTGAACATAGCCATGAAGATAGCAATGGTTATTATGTAAGTAAAGAAATGGCGGAAGGTTATGTATTATCTCAACGTAAAATTTCCAAATATTTCGCTATAGGTTTTAGTCTACTTATCATATCCACTATACCTTATTTCCTTTTTAAACAAGATCCATTAATTTATACCATTCTCATTACGATTATTGTTGTTCTTGGAATCGGAATGATTACAGCGGGCTTTATAGAGGAAGATCGGTATTCAATTCTTAAAAGAGAAGCATTAGTATTTGACCAAAATTATTTAAAAGAATTGAGCATAAGATACGAAGAGGTTAAGAAAAAAAATACGGTGATTATGGTAGTGGGAGTTTGCTTAATTGTAGCAGGTGGTATTTCCTTTTTATTAGTAAAAAAAGAATTTGTAGCACCAGAAGTTTTAATGCCTTATTATCCATTGTTAATTGCTTTCATTGCAGTTGGTGTTTACATGTTAATTCGTATATTATCAATTATCGATTCTTATCGAATACTGGTGAAAAATAAGGAACATATTCAACGCTTAAGTAATACAGTGCTGCATAAATTGAGAAAAAAATTAAATAACTTCTAACCATTACAGTGAACAGGTTTAGTAAACATAATTAGGATTTATGAAGAACTGGTAACTGAATACTATGAGACATTAAAAAGCTACCTCTTCTATAGTTACAAGGGGTCAGAGTGTCGACAAAAGGTATCAAGAAATTTAACTTGATACCTTTTATCTCGTTGATTGGAGTGGGAGCGGCGTCTCCTGCTTAGTGCGCATAAACCGCGCGCTAGCAAGAGTTGCAGCTTACAGTGTGCTGAGCGGAAAGCTGTAGCACGTAACTGAAATCAACAACACTTAAGACTGTATTTAGAAGAGGTAGCTTTGAAGTTTTAAATTATTTTAAATAATCGCTCTGCGTTCTTTAATAACACGAATCGTTTTTAATGTTGTATCTTCTGGTCCTTGAACTGGTAAACCAGCTTCAATATTCATTTGAATGTAATGAATATTTTCTTGCGTAATTATTTCCCCGGGAATAAAAATTGGAATTCCAGGTGGATAAACCATTATGAATTCAGCGCAAATACAATTATCCGCATCTGCAAGAGGTACTACCTCTGTATCTGCATAAAATGCATCACGAGGTGACATTGCAAGTGCTGGGATTTCAGGTACATTGACTACTGCTTCTGTAATGGCAGCTTCTGAATCGAAAGCTTTTGACATACGACTTAATGCATTAATAAGAAGATTAATTTCTTTTTTTGTATCTGCTAATGTCACTAAACATAAAATGTTATATAAGTCTGATAATTCCACTTCGATATTCGCATTGTGACGAAGCCATTCCTCAGCTTGATGGCCTGAAATACCTAAGTCTTTTACACTAATTAATAGCTTCAATGGATCCATATCAAATGTTGCTGATGAGTGAAGTTTTTCCTTACCAGCACATTTTAAATGTGGAATTTGGTTAATGCGTTTACGTGCATCTTTTGCTAAACGAAGTGCATCACCAATTAAATCATAGCCATGAATTGCTAGCTGACGACGTGCTGTGTCAAGCGATGCAAGTAATGGGTAGGATGTTGATGTTGTTGTGAGCATCGAGAAGACTGCTTGTACACGTTTTGCGGAAACTAGTCCCTCACGTACATTTAAAATTGAAGTTTGCGTCATAGAGCCTCCAAGCTTATGTACGCTTGTTGCAGCCATATCTGCGCCAGCCTCCATTGCAGAGTAGGGTAGCTCGTCATGGAATTTAATGTGTACCCCATGCGCTTCATCGACAACGACTGGTATATTACGACGATGGACAATTTCGACAATGCGTTTTAAATCCGCTGAGAAGCCGTAATATGTTGGATTAATGACTAGAACAGCCTTAGCGTCTGGATAAGCATTTAATGCCTTTTCAACCGCTTCCGCTGAAATACCATGAGAAATGCCATATTCGCTATCTACTTCAGGATGAATAAAAATAGGAATGGCACCAGCAAAAACAATCGCTGACATAATGGATTTATGAACATTCCGTGGTACTAGAATTTTATCACCTGGACCGACGACGGTCAGGATCATCGTCATAATGGCGCCACTAGTACCTTGTACGGAAAAGAATGTATGATCAGCACCAAAAGCTTCTGCAGCAAGTGCTTGTGCATCCTTGATTGCACCTTTTGGTGAATGTAAGTCGTCTAGTGGAGCAATGTTAATTAAATCGATTGATAAAACGTTGTCGCCGACGAATTCTCGGAAAGCAGGATCCATACCGTGCCCTTTCTTATGGCCTGGAATATGGAACTGAATTGGATGTCTGTTCCGATGTTTTAGTAATACGTCGAACAATGGAGTCTCTAATTGTGACAACGCAGGTACCACCTCACTTTTATAATATCTAAGAAAACAAATGAATTATAGCACCTAACGACATGAAAAAATAGACTTTAATTAAAAAAATAAAGGGATTTTTTCATGATTACGAGAAGTTAGTATGGTACGAAAGGAGAGATTCGATGAATTGGGAGACACGTATCACCGAACTTTTAAAAATAAAATATCCAATTATTCAAGGGGGATTAGCTTATTTAGCTTATGCAGATTTAGCAGCCGCGGTGTCGAATGCTGGCGGTCTAGGGCAAATAACTGCTATGAGCTTACGAGATCCAGACTTATTGCGTGCAGAAATCCATAAAGTAAGAACATTAACTGATAATCCATTTGGAGTGAATTTTGCTATCGGAATGCATGGCACAGGCTATGAGGATATGGTGCGAGTAGCTGTTGAAGAAAATGTACCCGTTGTCACAATGACAGGTGGAAATCCAGCTCCGATATTTGATTTACTTGAAGGAACAAATATAAAAAAACTTGTACTTGTTGCAGCTCGTAGACAAGCTCAGAAAGCGGAAGAGCTAGGTGCAGATGCAGTAATGGTAGTGGGACAAGAAGGTGGTGGACATCTTGGTCGTGACGATGTCGGGACTATGGTGCTTGTACCACAAGTTGTAGATAGTGTGAAAATTCCTGTGATTGCGTCTGGTGGTATTGGTGACGGTCGTGGCTGGATGGCAGCACATGCACTCGGTGCAGAAGGCATTGAAATGGGGACACGCTTTATTGCTACAAAGGAATGTGTAGATGCATCACAAGCATATAAAGAGGCGTTACTCATTAGTTCAGAGGCAGATACAACTGTTATTAAGCGTTCTATTGGGGCACCAGCAAGAGCGTTACGCAGTAATTTCACAGAGAAAATTTTAGAAATAGAGCGTGAGACACCTACTTATGAAGCATTGAAAGATTATATTAGTGGGAGTGCTAATAAGCGTTTTATTTATGATGGAGAAAAGGATGCAGGCATTGGTTGGGCAGGACAAGTTACAGGAATGATTCAAGATATTCCAACAGTGGACGAGCTCATTACACGAATGGTTGCAGAAGCGGAAAGTATCCGGGTAAAATGGGGACAGTAATGTAAAGGTGGTAAAGTCCAAATGGAATATTCTTATCCGTTTTCAATTGATTGGTCGACTGAAGAGATTGTTGATGTTGTTAAATTTTTTGAAGGCATCGAGCTTGCTTATGAAAAGGGCATTAAACGTGAAGTGATGATGGCAAAATATCGTCGCTTTAAAGAAATTGTTCCTTCACAAGCTGAGGAAAAAACAATTTTCCGAGAATTTGAAGAAGCAAGTGGCTATGTAAGCTATCCAGTTGTGAAACAAGCAAAAGAGGCAGCTGATGGAACGTTAATTAAAGTAGTTCCAAAGCAACGACGTTAAAATCGTCGCGGCCAAAAGTGAGAATGGTGTGCTAGGATATTTCCTAGCATGCCTTTTTAGTTAAGAAAAAACCCGCAAAGCTTTCTGTAGGAACCGTTATTAACGATAATACAACTAACTATGCAAAAACTCTGCTTAGCCTGTGCCTACGAAAAGCGAAGCGGATTTCTTATAGCATTTTTATTTGAAATTTTATTAAATCACTATGTGAAATATTGTGTTAATTAATGAAAATTTGCATAAACTACAGCAATATCGATTTCTGTAACAAAATGTTCACGGACGATCGTTCAATACCTCGTCCACACGCTCAATGCGATAGAACTAATGTCAAATGATATAAAAATTATCATACCCTCAATATGCATCGTCAATACATCTTAAGCTGTGCTGAGCATTTCCTCAAAAGACCTACATTAAGACCTCGTCCATATGTGTAAAACCTTATAAAATTCGGGTTTCACAATCTTTCGATTATACTTGTTCAAGTAAGATTTTTATTCCACATTTTTATGATGAGACTCGACAAATTATTTTCCTTGAATAATTTTATAAATAGGAAGTAATGTTTGGAATGTTTCTTCTGTCAGTTGTTGGAACTGTTTAACAGACATTTTTATCGCTTCTTCTTTTGGAATATGACGTCCAACTAAAAATTCCCCTTTTTTAACATCACGTAGACGTATAAGCAATTCTTCTAATTGTTCTTCTTTAGCGTCTTGTAAGGAAATCGCAGCAGGCGACATATGATCCCCAGAAACAATAAATTCATCCGGAAGCTGTTGTAACAAGGTTTTGTTGGCTAGCAAACGCTCTGCCATTAAATTTTTTTGCGGTGCTTCATAAATAATAGCCAAGACGATGAATAAATGTGTGCTCCAAAGACCAATCTGAAAGTGAGGCAACGCTTTATAACCTCTTTTATAAGGAGCGAATGCAACCCAACTGTCATTTGGTGGATTAACCGTTCTGCGGGCGTGTTTTGCTACATGGGGATAAAATTCTTCCCCTAGGTGGCTGGAAAAGAAGGCGGAGAAGTTTTCTCCTAGTTTATTGAATTTTGGTCGTACACAGGATTCTAAAGCATCCATCCGTTGTTCTAAACCGTTTATTTGAAAAACATTAAAGTCTTTATTAGTCCATTTTAAGGTAGACATTTTTAGTAACTCCTTTCGATTATAAGGTTTATTTTATTAAAAAAATGGGAAAAAATCTTATAACAAGAACTTTATCGAATAGTATAAGGTTTTGTAAAAAAATAAAAAAGGGAAGTGACTTTTATGAAACAAGTCGTAAAAATTATACGTAAAGTTGACATTGAAAAGCAATATGAACGCATTCTACAATTAGAAATTGATTATGAATTAGCCTCACTATTTTCAGCGATGAATGAGAAAGATGAGGGTGAAATAGCGAAAAGTAAAAAGCGACTAGTCGAAATACAGATGGAGCTGGAAAGTTTGCACGCCTATGCGTAAAAAAAAATTAACCCCCATATAAAATCACTTGCTGAATATTCTGACAGCAGGTGATTTTTGTTGTTATAAAGGTTAAAATAGACAATATATCATAATAGAATTTATTGTTTTCATTTTTTAGTGCGTGACATTGCACATTAAATGGTCTGAAAGGTGTAATATAATACATAACTCACGCTTTCTGTTAATGGGTATACTATTTTGATGACTAGAAACGGGTTAATGTATGTATTGTGTAGCGTACAGTAGCTATGTCGCTCGAATGGTAAGGACTAGCAAAATACGTTGTGCAAGAGCGTGAATGTTTTCTATATTCGAGGGGTGGGTTTTTATGGATTTAAAGCAAATCGATCAATACGCGAAAAGTATCATTGTTGAAGCAGCTAAACGTATTCGTAATGCATTTTCATATAATTTAGTGATCGAGACAAAATCGAATGCGAATGACCTTGTTACAAATATAGACCGAGAAACAGAATTATTTTTTATTGAAAAAATTAAATCTTTTGACCCTACCCATAAAATTTTAGGCGAAGAGGGAATGGGAGAAAAAGTCGAATCGTTAGATGGTGTTGTATGGATTATTGATCCGATTGATGGAACAATGAATTTTGTAAAGCAACATCGTCACTTTATGATTTCTATTGGCATATTTATTGATGGTGTAGGGAAACTTGGTTACATATATGACGTAATGCGTGAAGACTTATTCAATGCAGTTGCTGGAGAAGGTGCTTGGTATAATGCATCACCGCTGCGCAAATTACAGCCTGTGAAAATTGAAGAATCTGTTATTGGCATTAATGCACATTGGGTAGCACCAAATCGACATATACATCATGAAAAAGTAATAGAATTAGTTCGAAAAGTGCGAGGTACGCGTTCTTATGGCTCCGCTGCAATGGAAATTGCCTTTGTTGTCAGTGGGAAACTAGATGCCTATGTGTCGATGCGACTATCTCCTTGGGACATCGCTGGAGGAATAATCATTGCACAAGAAGTTGGAGCTATCACAACAAATTTACATGGGGAAGGCTTTGATTTCCTGCATCAGGATACATTTATTATTGCTAACCCTGCCATTCATCAAGAATTATTAGGAAAATATATTGTGCCTTATGATGTATAGCTTTTACATAAAAAACTGTTTAGGAATATTTTCCTAAACAGTTTTTTATGTAAAAGCTAATATAAATTGAGTTGATAGTATTTTTTTGGACGTCCCCGTGTAGTTGAAGTAAGACTTGGTAATTCGACCGCTAAATTCTTTTCATGGAGTTGTTTTAAAATGCGGTTTGCAGAGCGCACAGTGATGCCTAAATGTGTGCTTAACAGTTCCCCGTTGACGATAGTTGTTGCTAATTTTTCCATAACAGCCTCGATTTTTTGCAATTGCAATAAAGGGATATCATGGGCAGCGCTTAATTTTTTTAAGCACTGCTGTTTTTCATTATCAAACTGCAATAAAGCTCCGTATAGTAACGGACCAATTTCTTTTGCATTTTCAATAATATAGCCCTGTGTTTCCTTTGAAGAACAGAGTGTTGCAGCCTTTTTTGCGAAATTCTGACTTTCGATTAGAGAGTTACCAATACCCCATCCTATTTTTACAGGAAATAGTAATTTTTCATCTAAAAAATCTACGAGTTGACAACGTGTATAATCATTGGTTGTCATTAAAAATTGCTTATAGGTTGTGATGATGGCGATATAAGAAGCTTCCCGATGCACTATAAAGGTGCTGTCATACAGTTGCTTAAAATCTAAAATGGCTTTGTATAAAGCAATTTGCCGATACTCCAATTCATCTATATTGGATTTATCTATCGGAATTAAAATATGTACAACGACTACTTTATTTTGCTCAAGTTGGCGAAGGTGTAGCTGATTTACCAACTGATCCAATGTTAATTGCATGGCATGGAGTGATGGATGAAAAGCGATAAACGGTATATTTTGGTGTGCCAATCGCTCCCGCATCTCAGCAATACGAGTAAAACTTAAATCTACTTTATTGTCGCGATGTAACTGAATATGCCAGTTCCCAACTTTATCTATAATATCGTTGCTTGCGTACTCATTCATAGTTTGACTAAAAAGATAAGGCTGTCTTCCCATTGACCATTCATGAATGCCGAGATAGTCGTTTTCCTCATAACAAAAATCAATGGCAATTCGATTCATAGCAATTTTATTCTCATAAAATAACTCTGTTAAAGCACGGTAAAAATCACGTTCTGAAATATCAAAATAGAGCATAGGTATACCCATGTTTGGAAAATTTGTTTGTGTAAAAAAGTATGGAATTTGCCCGCTAAAAAGTGCACCGTCTCCAGCTGTTAAATGTTGCTCTATCAGTGTATATAAATGTTCATAATCTGTGTAGGAATGGTAATGGAATTCGCAAAAAGATGGTTTAATTTTTTCAAGTTGCTGTACCCATGAGAGGGATAATTTAGCAGTGAAAACATTAATTTTATACATAGTATTATCTCCTTAATTTTAAATTAAATATTGAAAATATTCTAAAAATATGGTTTCTTTGTATTAAGGACACATGCTATCAATGTCTTAAAATAGTGTTAGATTGAATAGCATAAGTCGAATTTTAAAAATAGAAGGAGAGGGATTTATGCAAAAAAAATCAGACACTCTAAAGAAATCTTGGATTGATAAACTGCTAGATAACATTGAAAGGGCAGGTAATAAATTGCCTGATCCAATTACGCTATTTATTATTTTAGCAGGTATTGTGCTTGTTTTATCATGGATATTATCCATTTTTGGTATTTCAGCGGTTCAACCTGGCACTGAAAATGTCATACAAGTAAAAAATCTGTTGAGTCAAGAAGGTCTTATATTAATTTTAACGCAAATGGTATCGACATTTACAGGTTTTGCTCCTTTGGGATTAGTAATCGTAACAATGATTGGTATTGGTTTAGCAGAGCAAACAGGACTTATTTCAGCTGTTATGAAAAAGCTTGTAATGTCAGCTCCTACAAAATTAATTGTGCCATTTATTATTTTCACAGGTTTAGTTGGTAATCTAGCTGCTGATGCAGCATTCATCATTTTACCGCCAATTGCAGCAATGATTTTTATGAGCATTGGCCGAAATCCACTTGCAGGTTTAATTATTACATATGCAGCCGTAGCTGGGGGCTTTAGTGCCAATATTTTAATTAGTTCACTAGATGTATTATTACTAGGAATTACTGAATCCGCAGCGCATATTGCAGACCCAGAATATACTGGACGAGCAACAATGAACTATTACTTTTTAATTGCTTCGACGTTTTTATTAATCGTCATTGGTACATGGGTTGCGAAAAAGTTTACAGAGCCTCGCTTTGGCATATTTGAAGGCAAGGTTGAAAAGTTAGAGCCACTAACCGCTTTAGAAAAACGTGGTTTATTATGGGCAGGTATTGTTACAGTCATTTATATTGTAGTAATTGCATTTACGGTCATTCCGTCGAACGGTCTTTTACGCGATCCTGAAACAGGTGGCTTTTTAAATTCACCGTTCATGTCAGGCATTGTACCGATTATGTTATTTTTCTTCCTTTTACCTGGTCTTGCCTATGGTATTGCGGCAAAAGAAGTGAAAAATGACAAGGAAGTTGCTGAGAAAATCTTTAAATCAATTTCTGATATGGCTCCATTTATTGTCTTAGCATTTGCTGCTTCACAAATGATTGCCTTTTTCAACTGGAGTAATATCGGTGCCATATTAGCTATTAAAGGTGCAGAACTTTTACAAGCATTAAATTTTACAGGTTTACCGATGATGATAGGATTTGTATTAATTTGTGCGTTCGTTAACTTATTAATCGCCAGTGCATCTGCAAAATGGGCATTACTTGCACCAATTTTCGTACCAATGTTCCTATACTTAGGCTATTCCCCGGCTGTAACGCAGATGGCATATCGTGTAGGGGACTCAATTACAAACCCAATTACACCGATGCTACCGTATTTCGCCATTTTGCTCTCATTTGCCAAGCGCTACGATAAAAATATCGGAATTGGTACACTCATTTCAGCGTTACTACCGTTTTCTGTGTTCTTTGCAATCGGATGGATTCTACTGTTTGCCATTTGGTTCTTACTTGGTTTACCACTTGGACCTGGAGATTATATATACTTAAAATAAGGAGTGTTAATCTATGACAGTTTTACAGCAAGAGCAACTAATTGATTTATTAAAACAATATGAAGAGGAAATGATACAGCTTCGTCGTCATTTCCATGAAAATCCTGAACTTTCGTTTGAAGAAGTTGAAACACCGAAAACTATTGCGGCATTTCATCGCGCATTAGGACATGACGTACGCGAAGGTGTTGGTGGCAATGGTGTTGTGGCGAAATTAGTAGGCGGTAAGCCAGGAAAAACAGTAGCATTACGTGCAGATTTCGACGCTTTAGCTATTACAGAAGAAACAGCTTTGCCTTTCCAATCAAAAATTAAAGGGCGTATGCATGCTTGTGGACATGATGGACATACAGCTTCATTATTAATTTTAGCGAAGGCATTTAATCAAATGAAAGACAACTTAGCTGGAACAATTGTGTTTATTCATCAACATGCAGAGGAACTTGCACCAGGTGGAGCGAAATCAATGATTGCGGATGGTTGTTTAGAAGGTGTGGATGTTATTTTTGGTACACATTTATGGGCACCAACAGAACTTGGAAGGGTGCAGACAGCAATCGGCCCATTTATGGCTGCGGCTGATGGTATCTACATTAAGATTAAAGGAAAGGGTGGTCATGGCTCAAACCCGAGCGATACGAAGGATTCAATCTTGCTTGCAGCGCAATTTATTACAAACTTACAACAGCTTGTGTCTCGTCGTATAAATCCATTGCGTCCGGCGGTAGTATCGGTAGGTCATATTGAGGCATTAAATCCTTTTAATGTAATTGCAGACCAAGTCTACATGAAAGGAACTGTACGTACTTTCCATGAGGAGGAGCGCGATTTACTAGAACGTGAAATTGAGGAGCTATTAAAGGCAACATGTTATTTAACAAAGGCGGACTATGAATATGAGTATCGTCGTGGTTACCCACCAGTTGTTAATCATGCTATAGAAACAGAACATGTAATGGCATCTGCAAGAAAAGTAACAGATGTGACGGCGGTTGAATTTGTAGATCCAACTATGGGTGGTGAGGATTTTGCATACTATATAGAGGAAATTCCAGGGGCATTTTTCTTTACGGGAGCAAAAAATCCAGAATGGGAGGAAGTATATCCCCACCATCATCCAAAATTCGATATTGATGAACGCTCATTGCGCATTGCAGCAAATGTTTTAGGCCAAGCAACTTTAGATTACCTAGCAAAAGACCATTAAAGAAAAGTGTCACTTGTTTGATTGAATGCTGAGGAGATAGTTGCAAAGCGTTAAATAATATTTTTGAGCAATAGGAATTATAAACAAACACGAGTCATTGTCTACAATGGACAATGACTCGTGTTTTCTACAGTATGGAAGGAGTTGCCCAATAAAGTACAGCTCCTACTGTGATAATGTGTCATTTTGGACACATAAATGTTGTTAGTAAGCGAATACTAACATTAAAGTAAGCCTTGTTCTCGCAGTTTACGCTTCATTTTAAATGCTGTCATGAAAATGACACAAGTAGCGACAATGCCTGCTATTACACCAAATGTATTACTTGCTGCTACTGAATACCCGATAGAACACATTGCTAGTACAGCTGCTAGTGCATAAATGGCCATTACGATTTTTCCACGATTCATAATCGAGCGCCCCCTAATTTATAATAAATTTGTGATTGAAAATATTTTTTTAGAATGATAGAAATTCTAATAAGGACATTTACATCCTTCTTGTGCTATAATATCACAGTTAAACATTCGAAAAAAGAATATGGAGTGGAATAATGACAAACTTACGTCAAGATCTTCGCAATATCGCAATTATCGCCCACGTTGACCATGGTAAAACTACTTTAGTCGACCAATTATTAAAACAATCAGGTACATTCCGTTCAAACGAACGTGTTGAAGAACGTGCAATGGACTCTAATGATATTGAACGTGAACGCGGTATTACGATTTTAGCTAAAAATACAGCAGTAAACTATGAAGGAACTCGTATCAACATCCTTGATACGCCTGGACACGCTGACTTCGGTGGTGAGGTAGAACGTATTTTAAAAATGGTAGACGGCGTTTTACTAGTTGTCGATGCGTATGAGGGTTGTATGCCACAAACACGTTTCGTACTTAAAAAAGCATTAGAACAACGTTTAACACCAATCGTTGTAGTTAACAAAGTAGACAAAGATTCTGCTCGTCCACTAGAAGTAGTAGATGAAGTGCTTGAATTATTCATCGAGCTAGGTGCAGATGACGATCAATTAGACTTCCCAGTTGTTTATGCTTCAGGTGTAAATGGTACAGCTTCGTTAGACGCTGATCCATCTAAACAAGAAGAAAATATGAAATGTCTATTTGAAAAAATCATTGAGGCGATTCCAGCACCAGTTGATAACTCAGAAGACCCATTACAATTCCAAGTAGCTTTACTTGACTATAATGACTTCGTTGGACGTATCGGTATTGGCCGTGTATTCCGCGGTACAATTTCTGTAGGTCAACAAGTTGCACTGATGAAATTAGACGGTACAGTGAAAAACTTCCGTGTAACAAAAATCTTTGGTTTCTTCGGTTTAAAACGTGAAGAAGTAGAGACAGCAAAAGCTGGTGACTTAATCGCCGTTTCAGGTATGGAAGATATCAACGTAGGTGAAACAGTTTGTCCAGTTGAACACCAAGAAGCGCTTACGCCTTTACGTATCGATGAGCCAACTTTACAAATGACTTTCTTAGTAAACAATTCTCCATTTGCAGGTCGTGAAGGGAAATGGGTTACTTCTCGTAAAGTAGAAGAGCGTTTACGTGCTCAATTACAAACGGACGTTTCTTTACGCGTTGAAGATACGGATTCTCCAGATGCTTGGACAGTTTCAGGTCGTGGTGAGCTTCACTTATCTATCCTGATTGAAAACATGCGTCGTGAAGGTTTCGAATTACAAGTATCAAAACCTCAAGTAATCGTGCGTGAAATCGATGGTGTGAAATGTGAACCATTCGAACGCGTTCAAATCGATGTACCTGAAGAAAATGTTGGTTCTATTATTGAATCTATTGGTACACGTAAAGGTGAAATGCTTGATATGGTTAACAACGGCAGTGGTCAAGTTCGTTTAACGTTCTTAGTACCAGCTCGTGGATTAATCGGTTATACAACTGAATTTATGTCGATGACAAAAGGTTTCGGTATTATCAACCATACGTTTGATTGCTACCAACCATTATTACCAGGAAAAATTGGTGGTCGTCACCAAGGCGTACTCGTTTCAATGGAAACTGGTAAATCAACAACTTATGGTATGATGCAAATTGAAGACCGTGGTACACTGTTCTTAGAGCCAGGTACAGATATTTACGAAGGTATGATTGTTGGAGAAAATACTCGTGACGCTGATATCACTGTAAATATTACAAAAATGAAACAAAAAACAAACATCCGTTCAGCAAATAAAGACCAAACGAATGTTATTAAAAAACCACGTATTTTATCTCTAGAAGAAGCTCTTGAATACTTAGGTGATGATGAGTACTTAGAAATCACACCAGAATCTATTCGCCTTCGTAAAAAAATTCTAGATAAAAACGAACGTGAGAAAGCAGCGAAAAAATTAAAAAACGCTGAATAATAATTTTCCGCTGAAATGAAAGGAAGAGGAGTCTTGGATATAAAGTCCGCTTTATTGGGTGAACTAAATGTTATTCAAGTTGCTACACCTGTAAATGCGGAGGAAACAACAAAGGTTTATGAAAGAATGGCTGGTATAACAAGATTTTTATATGAAAATTTACCGAGCTATGAAGTTGCAGGCTATGTTGTATTCCTTCTAGTGTTTGCACTTTCTGCAATAGTCTATAAATTAGGCTTTGCAAAAAAGTTAAAGCTATCTCAAAATATTGTCATTTATGTGTTCCTATTTTTGGGATGTATTATGTTGACATTTTTCGCGTTATTCCTACCTATGATTGAAGGCCTCATCGTAGCGGCGTTAATTTTAATTGTATACAAAACACGTATGTGGCGAGAAAAAAGAGAAGAGCAACAAGCTGCCAATCAATGAGAGTAGCTTGGCTCCTTTACCGTAAACAGTCTTAGCATTTATTTGCTAAGGCTGTTTTCTTTTTCTATCGTTAATAAAATAGTTCGATTGTTGTTTGCTAGTTTCAAATAAAGGGCAGAAAACGATTTGGACAAATATGCGTGTTTGAATAGATTCTTCATTATAGCGCATTCGAAAAGGGTTTATTTTCCATTATATTTTTATTAAATATGGTAGGCACCGAAATCTTTGTATGTGAATAAGTTAGTCTCGATAGGCTATTTATCAAATCAAGGAGGAAATGGAATGCGTTGGCTTAAAAAAGGTTTGTTATTTAGTGGTATTGCTTTGTTGCTCCTTTCGTTGGCAGCGTGTAATAAAGCTGAGCTAGAAAAAGTAAAAGTCGGAGAAGTGACGCGCTCGATTTTCTATGCGCCGCAATATGTAGCGCTTGAAAAAGGGTACTTTGAAGAAGAAGGCCTTTCCGTAGAGCTACAAACTATTGCTGGTGGCGATAAAACGATGACAGCGTTACTATCTGATGGTATTGATATTGCTTTGGTTGGATCTGAGACATCTATTTATGTCACTGCTCAAGGTGCCAATGATCCGATTCAAAATTTTGCGCAATTAACACAGACAGATGGCACATTTTTAGTAGCACGTGAAAAGATGGAGAATTTTTCATGGGATGATTTAAAAGGATCTACATTTTTAGGGCAACGTAAAGGTGGAATGCCACAAATGGCTGGCGAATTTGTCCTAAAAAAGCATAGTATTGATCCTACGAAAGATTTGACACTTATTCAAAATATTGATTTTGCGAATATTGCTACAGCTTTTGCTTCTGGGACTGGGGATTATGTACAGCTATTTGAACCGACAGCAAGTGTATTTGAAAAAGAAGGTAAGGGCTATATTGTTGCATCATTTGGTACAGAATCAGGTCATTTACCATATACATCCTTCATGGCAAAAAGTAGTTATTTAAAGGATGATGCTAAAACAGTGCAAGGTTTTACAAATGCGCTGAAAAAAGCACAAGATTTTGTACAGGAAAAAAGTTCAGCAGAAGTGGCAAAAATAATTCAACCATACTTTGAAAATGTAGACGTTTCTTTAATTGAAACAGTAGTAGAGCGCTATAAATCACAAGGCTCCTACGCAACAGATCCGATTTTGGATGAAGAAGAGTGGGATAATTTACAAACAATAATGGAGGAAGCAGGTGAACTTCCTCAACGAGTAAAATATGAAGACCTTGTAAATACGAAGTTTGCAAAAAAGGCTGCGGAGTAAATGGATTTTTTAAAACTAGAACATATTCACCATAGTTATTACTCCAGTACGCAGGCGAAGGAAGTTTTACGTGACATTAACCTAAATATTCGTGAAGGTGAATTTGTTTCCTTTATAGGGCCAAGTGGCTGTGGGAAAACGACTTTATTGTCTATTATTGCTGGGTTGTTTCCTGCAACAGAGGGCAAGGTATTTATTGATGGGGAAATCATCGCACCACACAATCAATCGCTTATTGGCTATATGCTTCAGCAGGATTATTTATTTCCGTGGAAAACGATTGAGGATAACGTCACAATTGGTTTGAAAATAATGCAGCGGGATAAAAAGACGCATAAAGTAACTGCAAATGCGCTCTTACAAGAAGTTGGTTTACCTCATGTCGGAAGTTATTATCCGAGAGAATTGTCAGGAGGAATGCGTCAACGCGTTGCACTAGCAAGGACATTGGCAGTTAATCCGAAAATTTTACTGCTAGATGAGCCGTTCTCAGCACTTGATTATCAATCTAAATTAAAGCTTGAGGACTTAGTTGTCGAAACATTAAAGGCCTATCAAAAAACCGCGATTCTTGTCACACATGATATTGGTGAGGCAATTGCGATGAGTGAACGAGTTTTTCTCTTCTCAGCCAATCCTGGTACGTTACACAAAGTGTTTGAAATACCTTCTGCGTTACAACAGCTATCCCCGTTCGATGTAAGGCAGCATCCAGCATATACAGAAGTATTCCAAACGATTTGGAAGGAGCTGGAGAGCCTTGGATAACACATTGTTTAAACAGTATCAACAATTGCTAAAAAAGGAAAAACGCTTTGTTCGATTATATCAAATAATTATTTTGATCGTCTTTTTTGGAGGGTGGGAGTTACTATCAAGGCTTGAATGGATTGATCGTTTAATCTTTAGCTCGCCCACAAATGTATGGCATACCTTCATTGAAAAAGTAAGTGACGGCACGCTAACATTACATGTTGGTGTGACGTTAATGGAAACAGTTATCGGCTTTATTGCAGGTACATTATTAGGGACTTTGATTGCAACTCTTCTATGGTGGTCTCCGATGTTATCAAAAATACTTGATCCATATCTAGTTATTTTAAATGCAATGCCGAAAGTAGCGTTAGGACCGATTTTAATTGTAGCGCTTGGCCCAGGATATTTTTCGATTATAGCAATGGGTGCACTAATTTCAATCATTATTACAACAATTGTAGTTTACACCGCCTTTAAAGGTGTTGACCCAAATTATAGTAAAGTATTGCAAACTTTTGGAGCGACTCGTTGGCAAACTTTCAAAGAGGTTATTTTGCCCGCGTCATTTCCAACAATTATTTCGACTTTAAAAGTGAATGTTGGATTATCGTGGGTAGGTGTTATTGTCGGTGAGTTTTTAGTTGCTTCAAAGGGACTTGGCTATTTAATCATTTATGGTTTCCAAGTATTTAACTTTAATCTTGTCCTTATGTCACTGCTCATTATCGCTTTCTTTGCGACAATCATGTATCAAGTTGTCGAATTGATCGAAAAAGTGATTATTAAAAATAATGGATAATTAAAAAACGCAAAACCTGTTTTCATAAGGTTTTGCGTTTTGTGCTGTTGATTTCCACTTCAGGCGTGCGCTTTCCGCGGGCACAGCGTAAGCCGCAACCGTCGCCAGTGCGCGGATTGTTGCGTCTTACGTAGTGTGCGTTCCCGCAGGAGTCTAAGTGGATTTTTACTTGTTATTAAAATACCGTACAGGCAAAGAATTCAGAATTGTTTGAGTGCCTGGCACTTATTAAAATTCTTTATCCATTTGTGGTGAGGTACGATAAAAACGGAAGTTACCCGTTTCAATTCTCGTCACCGTATTTTCTTTAATACGATCGTGGCATGTGTCGCACATATACGTATGAATTGGGCGATTACGTAGTTTTTTTGCTAACGGTAAATCATCATCTAACTGGTTAATAGTATCGCAAATGACACATTTTACGCGCATCGCATTCCCTCCCTATTCCGCACGAACGGCTAATACATTTTTGATAGGGTTGTCAACATTTGAACCGTCTCCAAATAATATATGGACAGGGCCATCTTCGGATAAAGGTTTGCCATCCTGGCTGTATTTAAAAATTAATGTCTGTGCTTCTGCAATTGTAAATGCATGTTCTTCGCTGTCTTTGCATTCAATGACGATTTTTGTCGCCTCTGGTTTAAGTTCAGCATTTTTCAAGAAATGACTTAATTCGATACCGAATGTACCTGTTTCCATCCCTTTACGATCGAATTTTCGTTCTGATTTTAAAGTTGGTGGGAAAGTAGCACCTTCCATAATTTCGCGTGACCAGTGAGCACCGACTTCACGCATATATTTTGTATCCGCATCTTCCTCTACTTCTCTTGCTTGGAAGTACGTATTTAAGTCTAGTTTACGATCGTCAAAAATCCAAACAGTTGGATCTAATGTAAGCTGATACGAAACTGCACCCTTGATAGGAATAATTGTTTCCATAATAGAAATCCTCCTCAAATCTTGTATATCCATGAATTAGTATAACGCTAATGCAAGGAGATAATAAAGAAATATAATTTGGATTCTTTATTTTCCTACGAAGACACTTGCATTTTTATCGACTAAAAGATAAACTTTATTAAGATAGAATCGAAGAAATATCAGATAATGGGGGCGTCCTCATGGATACGAAATCACAAACTTCCTTTCAAGAGAAGGCTTTGGAGCTTTTAGTAGCTGATGCAGATAAAATTGCTCGCCTCATTCGAGTACAAATGGATCATTTAACGATGCCACAATGCCCTTTATATGAAGAAGTATTAGATACACAAATGTTCGGCCTTTCACGTGAAATTGACTTTGCTGTGAAGCTTGGACTTATTGAACGCGATAAAGGCAAAGCAATTCTCGATTCACTCGAGAAAGAACTTTCTGTACTACATGACGCGTATACAGACAAATAAAAAGAAAAAACTCAAACGCTGCTTGCGATTTGAGTTTTTTTACTAGAACGAGGTTTTCCAATGAAACAATACTTAAAACGATATGCTCAAAATTTTGATTATCCATTATTTTTTACTGTCTTGTTGTTAAGTTTATTTGGGTTAGTGATGATTTATAGTTCGAGTATGATGGTTGCAATTGTACAAAAGGAACAAGCACCTGATTATTTTTATCAAAAACAACTAATTAATTTAGCTGTCGCGTCTTTAGGTTTTTTGGTAGCAGCATTTTTCCCTTATAAGCATTATGCAAATAAGAATATTATGTTGTTACTTACGATAGTATTAATCGTTCTCTTTACATGGGTAAAAGTAGCGGGTAATGGTGCAGAGCAAGTAGGATCTCAAAGTTGGATTCATGTACCGGGATTCGGGAATTTTCAGCCTTCTGAATATGCGAAACTATTTATAATTTTATATTTTGCTGCAGCATTTTATCGAAAATCCCAAAAATATACATTTGAAAAGCTACAACCAACAGAAATTTTTTATCCAATTTTCCTATGGATTCTTGTTGTTGCTGGTGTGGCATTTGAAACAGATTTAGGTGCTGTCATTATTTTATGTGGCATTGCAGTATCCGTTGTAGCGGCAAGTGGTATTCCTTTTAAAACGTTTTGGAAGTTTTTTGGCGTATTAGGTGCATTTGGTGCAGCCATTCTTGGTATGCTTTGGCTCTTTAAGGGCGAACTATTAAAAGGGAACCGTAAAGGACGTATCGAGTCTTATTTTAATCCGTTTGATTATGAAAACGGGGTAGGTCACCAAGTTGTCAATAGTTATTATGCAATTGGCGGTGGTGGTTTAGAAGGTCGAGGGCTCGGTCAATCTATTCAAAAATTAGGGTATCTACCTGAACCACAAACCGATTTTATTATGGCAATAGTTATGGAGGAACTTGGTATATGGGGCGTGTTAATCGTCTTAGGTGGTTTAGGATTTATAGTATATAAAGGTTTTTCTATCGCATTACAAACAAAAGATCCGCTAGCACGTATGATAGCGGCAGGTATTGCTAGCTGGATAGCTTGGCAATCGTTTATTAATCTTGGGGGTGTAACCGGGTTAATCCCGTTAACCGGTGTCACGCTGCCTTTCATTAGTTATGGCGGGACATCTATAATTTTGCTATCTTTAGCTATGGGAATATTGGTCAATGTTTCCATGTTCGAAAGGGTAGAAAGAAAGAAATCACAAACATAAGGGGGATACCTATGGAATCAATCAACAAAATCCTTGTAGCCAATCGGGGAGAAATTGCAATTCGAATTTTCCGTGCGTGTACGGAGCTCAACATTAACACTGTCGCTATATATTCACGTGAAGACAGTGGGGCATTCCATCGCTTTAAAGCAGATGAGGCTTATTTAGTAGGGGCAGGCAAGAAGCCCATCGATGCGTATTTAGATATTGAGGGCATCATTGCAATCGCTAAGGATGCAGGCGTTGATGCGATTCATCCAGGGTATGGTTTTTTATCAGAAAACGTGGATTTTGCACGTCGTTGTGAGGAAGAAGGAATTTTATTCATTGGCCCAACTTCGCAGCATTTAGATATGTTTGGTGATAAGGTAAAAGCACGTGAACAAGCTATTAACGCAAATATCCCTGTCATTCCAGGTACGGATGGTCCAGTTGCTTCTGTAGAAGAAGTACAAGCTTTTGGTGAACAATATGGTTATCCGCTTATGATTAAAGCCTCTTTAGGTGGCGGTGGACGTGGAATGCGTGTTGTACAAACAAAGGATGACGTTGCGTCTGCTTATGAACGTGCCAAATCAGAGGCAAAAGCAGCCTTTGGTTCGGACGAGGTTTATGTAGAAAAATGCATTCTCCGACCAAAGCATATTGAAGTTCAAATTATAGGCGATAAAATGGGCAATATTGTGCATTTATATGAGCGTGATTGCTCTATTCAACGCCGTCATCAGAAGGTTGTAGAAATTGCACCATCGAATTCGATTTCAGAAAATTTAAGAAATAAAATTTGTGATGCTGCGGTTCAGCTAATGGAAAATGTCTCGTACATAAATGCAGGGACAGTGGAATTTTTAGTTGCAGGCGATGATTTCTATTTCATCGAGGTTAACCCTCGCATTCAAGTAGAACATACTATTACGGAAATGATTACAGGTATCGATATTGTACATGCTCAAATTAAAGTAGCTGCGGGCTACGGCTTGCATAGCGAGGAAATTCATATTCCACAACAAGCGGATATTCCGATGATTGGTTATGCAATCCAATCGCGTGTTACAACAGAAGACCCAGCTAATGACTTTATGCCGGATACAGGAAAGTTAATGGTATATCGTTCAAGTGGTGGTTTTGGCGTTCGTTTAGATGCGGGTAATGGCTTCCAAGGTGCCGTTGTAACACCGTACTATGATTCGTTGCTCGTAAAAATTTCAACTTCCGGTATGACGTTTAAAGAAGCCGCTGCGAAAATGGACCGAAACTTAAAAGAATTCCGTATTCGAGGGGTAAAAACAAATATTCCGTTTTTAAATAATGTAGTAACACATAAAAATTTTATAGAAGGCACGTTTGATACAAGCTTTATCGATACAACGCCTGAATTGTTTAACTTCCCTGTGCGCCAAGACCGCGGAACAAAACTGCTAAGCTATATCGGTAATGTGACGTTAAATGGTTTCCCAGGGGTGGAAAATAAGGCGAAGCCAATTTTTGCTCAGCCTATTAAGCCACTAGTAGACTTGAATGGACAGCCACTGTCAGGTACAAAACAAATTTTAGATGAACATGGTGCAGATGGGCTGACAAAATGGATTTTAGAACAGCAAGATGTATTATTAACGGATACAACGTTCCGTGATGCACATCAATCCTTACTGGCCACACGTGTACGTTCTCAAGATATGTACCAAATTGCAGATGAAACAGCACGTATGATGCATAACTTCTTCTCGCTAGAAATGTGGGGAGGCGCAACATTTGATGTAGCATACCGCTTTTTAAAAGAAGATCCATGGGAGCGTTTAGCGAAGCTACGTGCGCAAATACCAAATGTACTATTCCAAATGTTGCTACGTGGGGCAAACGCTGTAGGTTATACAAACTATCCAGATAATTTAATTCGTGAGTTTATCGCAGAGTCAGCTGCATCTGGCATTGATGTATTCCGAATTTTCGATAGCTTAAACTGGATTAAAGGTATGGAAGTAGCGATTGATGCGGCAAGAGATGCAGGAAAAATTGCTGAAGCTGCGATTTGCTACACAGGAGATATTTTAGATGATGGACGTGCGAAATACTCTGTGCAGTACTACAAAGATATGGCGAAGTCTTTAGAGGCGTCAGGAGCCCATATTTTAGCGATTAAGGATATGGCTGGGCTATTGAAGCCGGAAGCTGCATATCGCTTAATTTCGGAGTTAAAAGAAGCGACAAGCCTACCTATTCATTTGCACACGCATGATACAAGTGGCAATGGTATTTATTTATATGCAAAAGCGATTGAAGCAGGGGTAGATATTTTAGATACAGCACTCGGCGCAATGGCAGGCTTAACGTCACAGCCAAGTGCAAACTCACTGTACTATGCGATGAAGGGTAGCCAACGTGAAATTCGTGCCGATATTGAATCGCTTGAAAAGCTTTCATATTACTGGGAGGATGTTCGTAAATACTATAAAGATTTCGAAAGCGGCATGATCAGTCCGCATTCTGAAATTTATGTCCATGAAATGCCAGGTGGACAGTACAGTAACTTACAGCAGCAAGCTAAGGCTGTTGGACTTGGCGATCGTTGGGATGAAGTAAAACGTATGTACTCACGTGTAAACTTATTATTTGGAGACATCGTGAAAGTAACACCATCATCGAAGGTGGTTGGTGATATGGCTTTATTCATGGTGCAAAATGATTTGAATGAAGAAACGGTTATTTCAAGAGGGCAAACAATTGATTTCCCAGATTCAGTTATCGAATTATTCCAAGGATATATAGGGCAACCACACGGCGGCTTCCCTGAGGAGCTTCAAAAAGTAGTATTGAAAGAGCGTGAGCCAATTACTGTTCGTCCAGGTGAGCTGTTACAGCCAGTTAACTTTGAACAGCTAGAGGAAGTATTGGCGGACAAATTAAATCGTCCTGTTACGAAGAAGGACATACTTGCCTATGCACTGTACCCGAAAGTATTTGAAGAGTATGCTAAAACTGTAGAATCGTTTGGGAATATTTCAGTTTTAGACACACCTACGTTCTTATACGGATTAAAGCTAGGCGAAGAAATTGAAGTAGAAATTGAAAAAGGTAAAACGTTAATTATTAAACTTGTATCGATTGGTGAGCCACAGCATGATGGTACACGTGTTATGTACTTCGAGTTAAATGGTCAATCACGAGAGCTTGTCATTCAAGATATGACAGTAGAAGTGGATGGCAGTATAGCACTGAAGGCTGACCCAAGCAATCCAAATCAAATCGGGGCGACAATGCCAGGTACTGTTCTGAAGGTCGTAGTATCAAAGGGCAGTCCAGTAAAACGTGGTGACCACTTGTTAATTACCGAAGCCATGAAAATGGAAACAACTGTACAAGCACCAAAAGACGGTATAGTGAAAGAGGTCTATGCAATTGCGGGCGATGCCATTTCAACAGGCGATTTATTAATTGAAATTGAATAATTAATGATAGAAGAAGGTTATTAGTTTGCTGCTATTGCATACTAATAACCTTTTTTCTTATAAAAAAGAATAGTAGGAAGTGCTCAAGAAATAATATAGTACAAAACCCTATAAAAATAGTTTTAATAGTAAAAAATATTTCACTATTATAATAGTAGAAATTCACTTTTTTTGACTTAAGGTATAAGCGGTTTATTGTTTGCTGATGCTGTTGTTGTATTATGTCCAATTTCTTATCGAAGATTTTATAATCGAAGTAAACATTTAGTCTTTTCCTTCGTATCAAAAAAGTAATATAAATTAGCTGTTTCTTAGCAAAGTTCGTGCATGTGGGTTATTTAATTTTGGATGAGGAGTAAGTGGGGTAAATGAAAAAAGACTCGACAGAGCCGAATCCTTTTCTAAAATTATTTATTTTTTTCATTATAATTGCTACGTGCTACAAGCATAATCATGTAACAAAGGAGACCAAATAAAAGTGAAATGAACAATGAATGCAATAAAGCTACTGTTAAATTCAATCTAGTAAGGACTACTGACATACCAGCTAAAACTTGTAATATAACTATGATGAAAGCGGTAATCCAGCCATAATAAATAACACGTTGTTGTTTGTATTCTTTTATAGCGTGCCAAGTTATGTATGTAATCCAAATGAAAATAATGATAGCTGCAAGTCGATGTCCCATTTGTACCCATTCGTACATATTGTTTGGTGAGGCAAACGGTGTTTCGTTGTAGCAAAATGGCCAGTCTGGGCATACTAAACTAGAATCTGTATGTCGAACGAGTGCCCCTGTATAAACGACCAAATAAGAATAAATTGTGACAGCAATTGTATGCCAACGTAGTTTTTTCCCAATAAATACGTTATCTGCATCAAACTTTCGATCAACTTCAAATACAATCATAGAAAGAATAAGAACGGCAGCAAAAGAAATAAGTGAGATTCCAAAGTGAAGTGCTAGAATGAAGTCTCCTTGTCCCCATAATACTTGAGCTGCTCCAATTAGTGCCTGTGCGATTAAGAAGAACATCGATAAAAAACCTAAAAATTTTACTTCACGAATATGCCCAAGTTTCCGCCATGTCCAAATTGTTAAGACAAGAATTGAAATTGATACGACTCCTGTTACAAGACGATGCGAGAATTCGATTAATACTTCTGTTGTAATTTCTTTTGGGATAAGAGATCCATTACAATCTGGCCAGTTTCTACCGCAGCCTAAACCACTATCTGTTTTAGTAACGAGTGCCCCGCCTAGTAAAATAAGGAGCATTCCCACTGTAGCGGCAACAGCAAACCACTTCATATACCTGTTGTGTTGCATAAAATGAGTCACCTACTTTATCTATCAATATTACATGAAAGTAATGTTTCTGCTACTAGATGATATCTAAAATACGTTTAAAAAACAACTTGTAAGGAGTAGGTAGTTTTAGATGTTGATTCCATTTCACAAATTGTTCATAATTTCGTGCTTTAACCTTCACAATTCATTTTAGAAAATGATTTACTATAGATATGTTGTTTTTAATTATATTTCTAGACAAAGCTAATTTTTACAACTTCATCTAAATTTCACTAAACGTCTAGAAATCAATCGCAAATTTCGCTATAGTTATTGTTAGCGGAATATGCTTACAAAAATGAAAGGAGAGGTAACATGTCAAACGGTCGTACGTTTTCAGCTACTAGAAATACTGATCCAGGAACTTCATCCGTTGTAAAAGATTTCTTAGCACTGATAAAAATTGGAATCGTTAACTCGAATCTTGTCACAACGTTTACAGGGATGTGGCTAGCATTTCAATTTACTGGTAGACATTTCTTGCAAGAGCTTGATGTTATAGTTTGTATCATGCTTGGTGCTGCATTAATTATTGGCGGTTCTGGTGCAATGAATAATTTCATTGATCGAGATATTGACCCAATAATGAAACGCACAAAGTCAAGACCAACAGTGACAGGTAGATTTAAGCTGAACTTTGTATTGACTATTGCCCTCTCATTTTTAATTGTAGGTGAAATTTTGTTATTTACGGCATCATTTGCGGCCGGCATGTGGGGACTAGTTGGAATATTCGCTTATGTTGTTCTATATTCAATGTGGTCAAAGAGGAAGCATGTTAGTAACACGATTGTTGGAAGTATTTCTGGGGCGATTCCACCTGTAATTGGTTTTGCAGCAGTTGAACCTGCACTTGGCCCAGGAGCACTTGCCCTATTTCTTATCATGTTTGTATGGCAGCCACCGCATTTTTATGCGCTTGCTATGAAACGTACTGAAGAATATCGTGCAGCTAATATTCCAATGCTACCAGTTGTAAAAGGTTTTAAACGAACGAAGTACTCAATGTTTTTCTGGATTCTTTTATTATTACCGCTACCGTTCCTTTTACCTGAGCTTGGAGTTGGATTCTTAGTGCTTGCGACTACTTTGAACGTAGGCTGGTTATTACTAGCTTTAAAGGGCTTTACCACAAAAGACGATATGAAGTGGGCAAATAAAATGTTTATTTATTCATTGAATCATATGACCATACTATTTGTGGCTATCATAATATTTGCGGTATTCAGCTAATTTGGAATTCTTTCTTTCACAAGAATTCATATAGATAGAACCAATGTCCTAGGTACACATGAAAATACAACAAAGAAAGAGGGGTTTAATTAAGCTATGATGAAAGGGCTTAAAAAGTGGCGTCTTTTTTCACTTCTAGCAGTGATGATGGTTTTCCTTTCTGGTTGTGGTGAAGAGTATATTTCTGCACTGAAACCGTCTGGTCAAGTAGGTAAAGAACAATTCAACCTATTAATGTTGGCTACTGGAATTATGACGTTAGTTGTAGTAATAGTATCTGTAATCTATTTACTTGCATTCTTAAAATTCCGCCGATCAAAAGTAGGCGAAAACGTTATTCCTAAGCAAGTGGAAGGTAGTCACACACTTGAAGTAATTTGGACAGTTATTCCAATTATTTTATTATTAATCTTAGCTGTACCGGTTGTTACTGCTACTTATAAATTTGCAGATGTTGCTGCAATGGACGAAGTAGATGCTGAAGGTAATAAAACTGCCCTAACAGTAAATGTAACTGCAAAACTATACTGGTGGGAGTTTGAATATCCAAACCAAGGGATTGTAACAGCACAAGAATTAGTTGTACCAACAGGTCAAAAAGTTTACTTTAACTTAAAAGCTGCTGATGTTAAGCACTCATTCTGGATTCCCGCGATTGGCGGTAAAATGGATACTAACGTAGAGAACTTAAACAAATTCTATTTAGTATTCGATAAAGAATCAGCAGATCTTAAAGATGGCGTATTCTATGGTAAATGTGCTGAGCTATGTGGCCCTTCACACGCACTAATGGACTTTAAGGTAAAAACAGTTAGCCCAGATGCATTCGATGCTTGGGTAGCTAGCATGAAAGCAACTGAAGGACAAACTGCTTCAAAAGATTCAACTGATCTTGGTGAAGCTACATTTGCTAACAGCTGTTTAGCTTGTCACGCTGTATCTGGCGTAGGTGGTACTGGTGGAGTAGGTCCTAACTTAACTACATTCGGTGACCGTAACCGTGTTGCAGGTTTCTTAGAACATACTGAAGAAAACGTACAAGCATGGATTAAAAACCCAGGTGATTTTAAACCAGGTAACTTAATGATGAATCCAGATGGTACTGCACCAATCTATGGCGATTTATCTGAAGAAGAAATTCAAGCTCTTGCAACTTACATCATGGGCTTATCAGTAGAGAAATAATTTTTCGTTTTATGTAACAAACTTTGAGGGAGGTAAAAGTTGTGAGCTCATATACACAGAAAAAGGGCTTTGGAGCAGCTGTCTGGGATTACATTACAACTGTTGACCATAAAAAGTTAGCTGTAATGTATTTATTAGCCGGTACATTGTTCTTCGCTATCGCTGGTTTTGAAGCGTTATTAATGCGTATTCAGTTAATGAAACCAAATAACGATTTCGTTTCAGCTGGTTTTTTCAATGAATTATTAACGATGCACGGAACGACAATGTTATTCCTTGCCGCGACTCCATTACTATTCGCATTTATGAACATGCTTGTACCATTACAAATTGGTGCACGTGACGTTGCATTCCCGTTCCTTAACTCTTTAGGGTTCTGGTTGTTCTTCCTAGGTGCTGTATTCCTTCACCTATCATTCTTTATGGGTGGCGCACCTGATGCGGGCTGGACATCTTATGCATCATTATCTTTATATTCTCCAGGACATGGTATCGACTTCTATGTACTTGGTTTACAAATTTCAGGGGCGGGTACGTTAATTTCAGGTCTTAACTTTATCGTAACGATTATTACTATGCGTGCTCCTGGTATGACATTTATGCGTATGCCATTATTCACTTGGACTGCTCTAGTATCAAGTGCATTAATCTTATTCGCATTCCCTCCATTAACTATTGGTTTATTAATGATGTTATTTGACCGTATGTTCGGTGGTAACTTCTTTGACCATACAATGGGTGGTAACACAGTAATTTGGGAACACTTATTCTGGATCTTCGGACACCCAGAAGTTTATATTTTAGTATTACCTGCTTTCGGTTTATTCTCGGAGATTATCCCAGCATTCTCTCGTAAGCGTCTATTCGGATACTCTTCAATGGTATTCGCAACAATTTTAATTGGTTTCCTAGGCTTCATGGTTTGGGCTCACCACATGTTCACAACTGGTCTTGGACCAACTGCGAACGCAATTTTCGCTGTTGCAACAATGGCAATTGCCGTTCCAACAGGTATGAAAGTATTCAACTGGATCTTAACTATTTGGGGCGGATCTATTAAAGTTACTACACCAATGCTTTATGCACTTGGTTTTATCCCGTCATTCGTTGCGGGTGGTGTTACTGGGGTAATGCAAGCATCTGCTCCACTTGACTACCAATTACACGATTCTTACTTTATCGTTGCTCACTTCCACTACGTAATCGTAGGTGGTATCGTAACTGCTTTATTCGGTTCAGCGCACTTCTACTGGCCAATTTTCTTCAACCGTATGTTAAACGAAGCGCTTGGTAAATTGACTTTCTGGGTATTCTTTATCGGATTCCATTTAACATTCTTCGTACAACACTTCTTAGGTTTAATGGGTATGCCACGTCGCGTATTCACTTACATGGAAGGTCAAGGTTGGGATCAGTTCAACTATATTTCTACAATCGGTGCATTGATGATGGGTGTAGGGGTTATCTTAATGGTAATTAACTGCTTAATGTCTATCAAAGGTAAACCGGCAGGTCGCGATCCATGGGGCGATGGACGTACTTTAGAATGGTCAATTCCACAACCAATTCCATTCTATAACTTCCGTCAAACACCACTTGTTCGTGGTCTAGATCCATGGTGGATTGAAAAGCAAGAAGGTAATAAAGATGTTACATTTGCTGAGCCATTAGGTGATATTCATATGCCAAACAACTCTGCAATACCATTCGTTATTTCTTTAGGTATGTTTATTGCAGCATTCGGTGCTCTTTATAATCCAGATGCAGATAAACCATGGTCAATTTATGTATTAATTATTGGTCTTGCTATTACATTTGGTGCTATGATTTTCCGTTCTGTTAAGGACGATCACGGCTTCCACTTACACAAAGAAGACATTATTGAAATTGAAGAACAACTTTACGGTAAAGGAGGAAATAAATAATGGATATCAATACTAAATTTACTCCTCATACTTGGCCAGATCATCCTGAACAAGCAACGATGGAAGGTAAAAATAAAGTCGTTGGTTTCTGGATTTTCCTTGCCTGTGAAGTTGTACTTTTCGCAAGTTTATTTGCAACTTACTTAGCACTTAAGAACAAAGGGCCAGCTGGCATGGAGTTCACAACACAAGGTTTATTTGAATTACCGTTAGCATTTGCAATGACGATGTTACTATTAACGTCTTCACTGACTTCTGTTTATGCGATTTACCATATGCGTAACTTTAATTACAAAGGTATGCAAACTTGGTTAGCAATCACGTTACTTTTAGGTCTTGGCTTCCTTGCCCTAGAAATTTATGAGTTCCAACACTATGTGCACCTTGGTTTCACTTTTAACCAATCTGCATTCGCAACTTCGTTCTATACGCTAGTAGGTACACACGGTTTCCACGTAACTTTAGGTTTAGTATGGATTACAACATTACTTATCCGTAACGCTAAACGTGGACTTAACTTGTACAATGCGCCTAAATTCTTTGTGGCTGCATTATACTGGCACTTTATCGACGTTGTTTGGGTATTTATCTTTACAGTAGTATACTTGATGGGAGTGATCGGATAATATGTCATCACATGATACACCTGTAGTTGCTAAGTCTCAAGCGCAATTCGAATATGATCGTCATCATAATGCCGTTCATATGCGTAAACAAGTAATCAACTTTGCGATCATGATTTTCTTTACGTTTATCGCGTTCGCTGTAGTTGCAGCTGGTTTTTCTAAATACTTAATAGCACCATTTGTTCTATTGCTAGCTGGCGTTCAAGTTGTTCTTCAACTTTATGCTTTCATGCACTTAGAAGATAAAAAAACACACTTCGGTGGTGTTATTGCATTCTTTATGTGGATGGGTGTATTAATCGCATTTACATTCTTCTTAGCATTTTTAACAATTATTTGGTGGTAATCACCAAAAGGCATGTTCTCTGCTCTTCGCAGAGACGTGCTTTTTTTGTTTTGCTAATAGAATGTAGTACTGGTAAATTGTTCACCGTTCGTTCATTGCAGTATAGCTGTAAGCGTTTTATAATAGGGATACTGAGTTTTATTGTCTCTGTCTAATCGTGCCCGTTTTTATAGTGCTAGCGTTTTAAAAAAAACACGATATTCGCTAGAGGCGTAACTTTATTTTGTAAATGTTTGTTTCTAAGATAAGTAAAACATTTTGGCGTGCATCACTCGCTTAAGGCGTTAGGAATGTATGCTGGAAAAAGTTAAAGGAGCGCGTATTGTATGCCACTTAGTATATTTGGTTTCCAAGCTTTATGGAGCCCGTATTTAATAGGAGTTCTCGTTTTTATAACAGCGATTTACTTTTTAGTGACAACGAAATGGCGTAAAGATTTTAAAGTAAGTGAGCCATTGAAAAAAAGTGAAGCAATTTATTTTGTATTGGCAATGATTACGATTTATATTATTAAAGGATCTCCGATTGATTTAATGGCCCATATTATGTTTACGATGCATATGGTGCAAATGGCTATTCTTTTATTACTTGTGCCAATTTTCTTAATTAAGGGTATTCCATGGTGGGTGTGGAAAGTTGCAATTGAAGCGCCTGTTGTCAAACCTTTATTTAAAGTGTTAACATTACCAGTGGTTGCGATATTTGTTTTTATAGGTTTATTTTCTATCTACCATTTACCATCAGTATTAGACTACATTAAATTAAACGAAACATTACACGGTACTTATACATTTGTATTATTTGTTTCTGCTGTTTTAATGTACTGGCCTCTAATTCAAAAAATACCAGATAGTGCTGAAATGAAACCTTTGCATAAATTAGCGTATATTATTGCCAATGCGGTTTTAATTACTCCTGCATGTGCTTTAATCATTTTTGCGCCTAATGCTATGTATGAAACATATACGAGTGGTGAAGCTTGGCTCAAAGCAATGGAGCTATGTGTACCAGCCTCAACATTATCGGGCTTGTCTTTATCTGGACCAGAGTTATTTACAGATATGACGCCTGTTGCGGATCAGCAACTTGGTGGTGTTCTTATGAAAATATTACAAGAGATTATTTTTGGTGTTTTAATCGGCGCTATCTTTACAAAATGGTACCGTTCTGAGCAAAAGGACCCTGATAAAATTACTGCCGATGCATTAAAAGCACACCAACAGAAATGGGAAAGAGAACATCAACATCAGCTGTAATAATTGAAATTTATTTTGTATAAGGAGTTTTGTGAATGGAATTGCAAATTTTGCCTACTATTAGTACATCATTTATTGTAATAAGTGCTGTACTTGTAGCAATTGGTTGGGGCTTAATTATAAAGGGAAAAGTAGAAGCACATAAAAAGGTTATGTTAGCTGCTGGTGTTGCTGCACTTTGCTTCTTTATCATCTACGCTTCACGTACGGTCTTTATTGGTAATACAGCTTTTGGTGGCGGTGAGGATTTAAAACCTTACTATACATTCTTTTTAATATTCCACATTACATTAGCAACAGCTGGAGCCGTATTTGGACTAGTTAGTATTATATCAGGTTTAAAAACAAACATTAAGCTTCATAAGCGAATTGGACCAATCACTAGTATTATCTGGTTCTTTGTAGCAGTAACAGGTGTTATGGTGTACATGTTATTGTATATACTATTTGAGCCAGGTGAAACAACATCTGTTATTAAAGCGATTTTAGGATTTTAACACAAAAATCTCCCTCCTTACTCTTGAGAAGGTGGGAGATTTTTTATAGAAGACTGATTAAATAAAGAAAGAGCAACGACAACGAGTAATGGGCCGATTAAAATACCGAGAAAACCAAATACTTTAAAGCCGATAAACATCGCGATAAAAGTGGAGAGCGAAGAAAGACCAATTTTATCACCAATAATTTTAGGCTCAATCATACGGCGTATTAAGAAAAGTACGACTGTCAGCACAACTAAGGCAATAGCAAAGACATAATCACCAGTAAATGCTTTGTAAATTGCCCACGGGAACAGTAAAATAAATGAGTCTAAAAAGGGAATAACATCTAATAGTACAATTAGAAGTGCTAATATAAACGGAAAAGGCGTTTTTAATAAAAAAAACGATATTAAGGCTACGGCAAATATACAAATTCCAACAAGTAATTGCGCTTTAATAAAGCCAAATAATGCAACTTTAACACGCTCTCCGATAAAAAGTATTTTTTGATGGTAATGAAAAGGGATAGGTGCCATTAGTCTCTTGTTAATCGATGGTAAATCTAAAAGAAGCATGTATAACACAATCCAATAAACGAAAATATCAAACAAAAGTGATGGTAAATGGGAAAGTAACGACGACCAATCATTAATATTTGTTAAAGAAAGTGCAAATTTTTCAATGGAGGATAACCCTCGTTCAATTATTAATTGAATTTGTGTCACAAGATCAAGTGGCAAATGATACGTATAATTAGCTAGCTTAGATTGAATTTGAATCCATAGTGCTGATAATTGGTTGAGATAATCTGGAATATGAATAATAAATGACGAAAACTGTTTCCAGCTTATATAACCTAAGAGAATACATAGTAGTAATGTTATGCAAAAAAAGAAAACTAAAAAAATGGAGACAATGATTTTACGCTTTTTTCGAAAGCGTTCGCTCATTCGAATAATAAGAGGCTCTAATAATAGTGCGGTTACATAGGCAAGAAGGATAGGAAAAGATAAGGATAAAAACCATAGTATAATTAATCCTATGGCGATGACAATTATAGGATGACGAAAAAAGGGTCTTTTAAAAAATTGTATCAAGTATCTCACCTACATCATTTGAAAGATACCGTTAGTATGAGGAGAAATAATTTTTTTACTCAAAATAAAAAAGACTGGACCACCAGTCTTTTCTTGATAATTATACATATAAATTCTGTAAACATGAATTTGTTGTTGCATTAATACCATTGTTTTGGTCATTACTATGCAAAGACATTGGCTTTACGTTGTTGCTAAAGCGCTAATTACGCGTTAACAGTTTCCAACGCTTTTTTGTTAGAAGGAGACTCAACTACGAATGCTTCTAAGTCTAATCTTACTTTTTTTAAGATTTCATCACATTTTTTTACAAGATGAGCTGGGAAAACTTCATCGTCACCATACTCAACACCATGTGGATAGTAGTATTTACCAAGAGCTGGTTTCATTAATGTTAAGACAGCATCATGTGCTCCAACATCACCAGATTGCGCATATGCGAATACGCGTAGGTAGTAACGGCCTTCACGAGTATCGAAACGACGGTCAAAAGTCATGCGTTCGTAATCCCAAGCACCATCACATTCTAAACCATTATTTTTCATAATGTTTTCAATCAGTTCTTGGTCAGCTGTTAAATTCTCAAGGTTAGTATTCTCAAAATACATCTAATAATCCTCCTTTAGCTTTTCGTACATAGTATACGCTCATTTTTATAATAGAGCATATTCGACATTGTTGCAATGACAACATTGTGTCAACACGTTTACAATTGATATAATAACTTACAATAATGGGGAAGAAAGGAGTCGTTTATGAAAGCTTTATTTCGCATTTTAATTGCCTGTGCAACGATTGCGTTTATCGGCTTTATGTTCTTTAATACGCCTAAAGAAAATGAGCCACTTGAAGGTCCAAATGCCAATTCAAATATTATTCCGAAAACAGAGCTGGAGCAACCAGAAGTTGGAGCGATGACACGTCCGCAAAGTGGTATGTCGACATTAATTGGCCAAGGAATTCAAGTTGTCTTAGAACAATATGGTGAACCGGCAAGGAAAGAGCCTTCATCATTTGGTTACGAATGGTGGGTTTATAAAACAAGTGTGTCAACATTTTTTATGCTTGGCGTGCAAAACGATATAGTGACACAAGTATACATAGCGGGTGATAAGCTAGATGCTACACCTTTTAAAATAGGTCAGAAGCGGGACGATATTTACCGAATGACGATTATAGATTATGAAGTAGCTGCCAATGTGGGGGAAAATATTTTCATTTTCTCTATGAGTGAGGAAGATATGCAGACTAGGCTACTAATAAAATTTGATGGACTATTTGCACAGCTTTATATTGATAGAGAAACGAGTGCACTACAAGGTGTTCGCTTTACGGATAGTGAGACGCTCGTACTACATCAGCCTTATGAAATGATTTATCAAGGTGAGCTTGTTAGTCCGACGCCGCCATCCTCGTTTTTACAACAAGATATTAATGAAGCAAGTACTGCACAGCTTGATGATTTAATTAATGTCACGCGCGTTCATCATGATTTAGCTCCATTGGAACTTGATGCAAAACTAGAAGAAGTAGCAAAATTGCACAGTGAAGATATGAAAGTGCAAAATTTTTCAGGTCATGAATCACCAACAAATGGCGATTTAAAGAAACGTTTAGACACACATGAAATTGCTTATAGTGATGCGAATGAAAACCTCGCGACAGCATACTTTGATGCGATTGAGGCAATGCATGGCTGGCTCAATTCACCTGAACATCGCAAAGTAATTTTAAACGATAAATTTTCTGCTGTAGGATCAGGTGTCTTTTTAAATTACTATACTCAAATTTTCGTGGAGCCATCGAAGCAAAAAGATGATAGTGAGGAATCTGTTGAGGATACAGAAGAAGCAGTTCAATAAGTGCCAGTCACTCAAACAATTCTGAACTTTGCGAGTAGGATATTTACGATTAAGAAGCCTATATTATTTTAGGTAACTCTATAATTTAATCAGTCTCAAAAGATTGTCTTGATTAATTCAAGACAATATTTTTTTGTCTAAAACAGGAAAAATCAAATGGCTAATATTTTTCGTATTGGTGAATGGCTTGCAACTTTCGACGTTTACAATAGCCTACTTAAATGGCATTTGGAGGCTCCTGCATTTTTCGTCACACCGTTACAAAAGCCGTCATATGATAGAGAACTGAAAGGAGGAATGAGACATTGCAATTAGCTGAGCTATTGAAAGATTGGCCATGTAGTGTAACTGGTGGATCCATTCGTACAATAATTACCGGTGTAGAGGATTATGCACAATCGGTGAAACCTGGAGATATTTTCATTGTCCGAAAAGGAAAAAAGACATCTGGCAGTCGCTTTGTAAAAGAAGCACTGGCAAGAGGAGCTGCCGCTGTAGTATCCGAGGAAAGTATTGCAATACCATTCAGCGATCAGAATATTCCTTTCGTTTGGGTACCGAATACCGCTTTGTTTTTATCTTATGCAAGTGCAAAACTAGCTGCTTTTCCGGCTGAAGCATTATCGGTTATTGCCATAACGGGAACTAATGGAAAAACAACGGTAAGTCATTTTGTAAGCCAATTACTAAAAGCTTTACATAAAAATGTAGCAGTTATTGGAACAGTAGGCTTCTTCGTTAATGGGCAAAAACAACAAACAGAATATGAGCAGTTAACAACATTACAAGCAAAAGAGCTGCATCCTATTTTAAAACAATGTGTTCGTCAAGGTGTTACACATGTTGTTTTAGAAGCTTCCTCAATGGGATTGCAACAGCATAGACTTGATCATTGCGATATTGATTGTGGGGTATTTTTAAATTTATCAGAGGATCATTTGGAAGACCATGGGGGACTAGAAGCGTATAAACGTGCTAAAAAGAGGTTAGCGGATTTATCAAAAAAAATTGTGTTAAATGGAGACGATAATTTTTGCCGCTCCGTTGGTATTTACGACAAGAAAAAATCATGCTCATTCGGCTTTGACAATCACAATGATTTACATATCCAAATTGTGAGTGAAACTATTGGAAAAACCGTACTATGTTTGCAAACGACAACGAGTGAGCACATTATTGCCATTCCTTTTGTTGGTAAGTATCATGTGCAAAATGCAGTAGCTGCATTAATGGCTGTGTGGCGTTTAGGTTTCACTATTGATGAACTAGTGGAGCATATGTGGGGACTTAAATTACCAGAAGGTAGACTGGAGCGAATAGAAAACCTACTTGGTATTGATGTGTATGTAGATTATGCACATACGGCAGAGGCATTGCAGGCAGTGTTACAAACTTTTGATAGTAAGAAGACCATCTACCTAGTGTTTAGCTGCGGTGGCAATAGAGATAAGGCAAAACGTTTTGCCATGGGTGCTGTGGCAAGCAAGTATGCAGATGTTATTTTCTTAACGACTGATAACCCTCGTGATGAGGATCCTATATTAATTAATGAAAGTATTATTGCTGGTTTCTCAGAGCAGCAATATTATGAAATTTTTTTAGACCGGAAAGTTGCGATTCATCAGGCATTGGCAAAAGCGCAAAAAGGAGATATTGTGCTTGTTGCCGGAAAAGGGCATGAACAAACACAACAAATAAAAAATCAAAAATTCCCTTTTTCCGATCAACAATGTATTAAAGATTATTTTGCCTCTGTTATGACTAACGACGCTGAATAACAAAGAACGAAGCGGTGGCAATTGCCAGTTTACGACCAGTTTCATCCTCAATGTCACATTCCATTACAAGTGTTTGACGTCCCTTATGAACAAAACGTCCTCGTGCAACTAATTCTTTATTGGTCGTGGTTGCTATATAGGAGACGTTAATATTTGTTGTTACAACATTAAAGCCTGCTGGAACAGAACGCGATGCGAGTCCGCCCATTGCGGCATCAGCAATTGTTGCAATAATCCCTCCATGTGGCACTTTAATGGTATTGTGAATAACGGGCGTAATAGGTATCCGTACCTCACTACTGTCTGGCTCGAAGTTGCCCACCATATGTAAAGCGGCATTGATATAACGGCGATGTATGCCTTGTTGTTTACCGTGAATACCATTTAGCAAGTGTAGTAAAACTTCCTCATCCTCCGCTGTACTATGTTGTAAAATAGTAGCGAGTAATTCTTCAATTTGTCCTTTAGTTGATGTTGCCAATTTTAAAACTCCCTCTTTTAGAAATATCAATAATGTAAAATTACCACAAAATCTGTTATGATGGGTATTAGATTGGGGGAATTAAAATGATGATAACCTCTGAATGGGCAATCATTTTGGATGAGGCCGATGCGCTTTGCGAAATGATTCTTTCCTCCGAGCCTGCGAATGCGCTAAGGGTAGCGTATAATGCTGTATATAGCGATAGTGAGCTAGTTGAAGCTATTTATGCATTTGGTCGCATGAAGGAGCAATACGAAGATGTACAACGTTTCGGAAAATATCATCCGGATTATCATACAATTATGAAATCGATTCGTCAGCAAAAGCGCTCACTCGATTTAAATGAAAAAATTTCAGCATTAAAGTTAGCTGAAAATGATTTTCAAGATTTACTAGATGAGATAAGCTTACTTATAGGTAAAACTGTATCAGAAGCAGTAAAAGTACCAGTAAGTAATCCATTTTTCGCATCCAATTCTTCATGTGGAAGCGGTTGTGGCTCAGGTGGCTCTTGCTCCTGTTCTGCATAATAGAAGTAGTGTCAAAACGACACTGCTTCATGTAAAGACACAATACCTCTCGAGGTGTTGTGTCTTTTTTTGTGAAAATTCATAACCTAGGAGCAAATTATTTTATATGTAGATGTGATTGGAGTGGAAGGTGCGACACTCCTGTAGCTGAAAAATTAGTTGAAGCCGTGCCTACGGAAAGGGAGCACCTGAATGGAAATCATCGTGTCATATTCTCTACAGGTAGAAGCATGTCAAAAAACACTGCTTCTATTTTTTTTGCAATAAAAATTATATAGTAAATATGTAAGTAAAGTTGGGAAAAGGGGGCAATGAAATGAATACATATCGAATTGCTGTTATTCCAGGAGATGGTATTGGAAAAGAAGTAGTACCAGCAGCGATAGAAGTTTTAGACAAGGTTGCACAATTAGATGGAAGCTTTACATTTGAATGGACAACATTTCCATGGGGCTGTGATTATTATTTAGAAACAGGTAAAATGATGCCTGATAATGGCATCGAACTATTAAAGGGCTATGATCAAATCTTTTTAGGGGCAGTAGGAATGCCTGATCTAGTACCCGATCACATTTCCTTGTGGGGGTTATTAATTAAAATTCGTCGTGAAATGAAGCAGTCTATTAATGTACGTCCAGCGAAGCTGCTACAAGGCTTAGCATCACCATTACGTAATCCGAATGGCTTTGACTTTGTTGTTGTACGTGAAAACTCAGAAGGGGAGTATTCAGAGAGTGGTGGTCGTATTCATAGCGGACAGGATGAAATTGCCATTCAAAATGCAATCTTTACTAGAAAAGCGACCGAACGTGCGATGCGATATGCCTTTGATATGGCTAAAACCCGTCGTCAGCATGTTACTAGTGCAACAAAATCGAATGGTTTAACTTACAGCATGCCATTTTGGGATGAGGTATTTGAAGAAGTTGGTAAAGACTATGAAGCAATTGGACAAGCGACCAACCATATTGATGCGTTAGCAGCTTTCCTAGTGATGAAACCAGAAAATTTTGATGTAATCGTTGCTTCCAATTTATTTGGAGATATTTTAACAGATTTAGGTGGAGCTATTATGGGAAGTATCGGTATTGCTCCAGCAGCTAACTTAAATATTGAACGCGAATATCCTTCTATGTTTGAACCAGTTCATGGCTCCGCGCCAGATATTGCTGGAAAAGGAATTGCTAATCCGCTTGGGCAAATATGGACAGGCAAAATGATGCTTGATTTTTTAGGCTATCAAGAGCTAGGTTCAACGGTGCTAAATGCAATGGAGGCTTCATTGGCGCAAGGTATAAAAACCGGAGACTTAGGGGGAACTGCCACATTACGGGAGGTAACTGATGCAATTTTAGCTCAATTATCTTAATGGCGTTTTATAAAAGATAAAGGTAAGAGCATTTACAATAGTTGCTCTTACCTTTATGTCTTCAATCATGTTCTTGTAGTAATTCAACTGCAACATCAGGTCGATCGGTAATAATACCTTTTGCGCCGTTATTAATTAATTTATTCATCGTAACAGAATCGTTGATTGTCCAATAATGGACAGGGATATTCAAGTTACTTAAAAACTGAATAAATTTCGGTGAATCGAGTGATACGACACCTGATTTTGGAGGAATTTGAAATACGTCTACTTTTGGATGATATAAATGTCCGAATTGACTTGAGAATGAAGCAAATGCTTTGCGCACATCTGATTCACCAGCTCCAAGCGCAACTTGATTTTGTGCATATAAATTAAAACGGTCAATTTGTTCACCATAAAAGCTAGTGACAACGACATGATCCTCTGCATTAAGTTCTTCTATTAATCGCCATAGTTTAGAAGGCATTAAACTACCTTCATACGTATCTGGTGCATCTTTAATATCAATATTGATTAACATATTTGGATAGCTTTCTAGTAATTCACGTAGTGTAACAACGTCAACTTTTTTATCCCGATAAGGAAATTCACCTGCTAAATCTTCAAATTGATAGCCATGATTCAATGCGTTTATTTCTGCTAATGTCATTTCTGATACTGACCCATAACCATCAGTAGTACGTTCTACGGTAGCATCATGGTAAACGATAATTTCTTCGTCTTTTGTTAAGCGAATGTCTATTTCAAAGCCGTCTACACCTAACTGTGCAGATTTTTCAAAAGCAAGCATTGTATGCTCAGGTTCTAAATGTGCTCCGCCACGATGTGCGAGAATGATCGGGCGATCAAATTGTAATGCTTGTTTCCCTTCACGCTGTTGAGGTTTGGAAATAGCTTTACTACCTGCCCAAGCAGCTGCACTGGCTGCTGCTATTGCAATAGCTATCTTCGTTTTCTTACCCATATTCGTCCTCCTTAACAATCAAATTAATATAAAAGGTGCTGGCGAATTCACTTGCAATGTTCAAGCTAAAGCACTTTTATCTAGCATGAGAGAAAGTAAATCTGTCGATAAACGCGCTATGCTTTACCATTATAACGGAAAAATGAGCGTTCTGTCAGCTAAACTCTGTTGCTATCATTTTCCGGTCTATGGTATGCTTTTATGTAAGAAATGAGGGGAAACTATATGAACGAACGACAAGGGCTAATCGTTTACGTCCATCAATTAAAACATGCGAAATCACTTCGAAAATATGGTCATGTTCATTACATTTCTCGTAAGCAAAAGTACGTAGTATTATATTGCAATCGAGAGGACATTGAAATGATGTCAATAAAATTACAACGCCTTCCATTTGTGAAAGACGTTGTAGAATCTTATCGTCCCTTCGTTAAAACTGAGTTCGAAAATGCAAAGCCAGATAAAGCGAAGGAATACGACTATAAAGCGGGGCTATAACATTAGTTTAATGCTGGAATATAGTGATGAAGTCTCATTATTCCAATTAAGTATTGATAAAATAGTTTTGGCTCCGAAAATATAGAAGAGTGCTTTATTTCTACAACAACCGCTTTTCGACCTAGTTGTTCAATACTTTCTTCGAACATAATTTGACGCTTGGAAGGCTTTTCTTCATGGAATGGGATGCCTTCGCGACAAATATAAATCGGCATGAATTTACTTTCTCCGACTGGTTTTAAAGCGATAGCTAAAGAAGCTACCTTTTTATCTTCTTTTGTAGATGTTAGTATAAAGGCTTGGTGAAAGCGACCTTGATTCGTTTTAATAAGTTCAAGTAGTTCATAAACATCGCCATAGCCTTCTCCTAATTCTATAAATTGTTGTGGCATTTAATATTGCACATCCTTTCCAATACACATAGTATCATGCTGCGGGAGGTCAAGCACATGAAATTTGCAGTCAGTTTTTTTTCAATTTTAGTATTAGTCGTATCTGGTGTGTTGTTTTTCCAATATCAGGCCTATTCTTCTGATTTAGAGACAGGAAATGGTGCATTCCATTATTCACAGGAAATTGAGATTGTCTATCGTGAAAATAGTCTAGATATTCGTCACCATTTTAAAAACTTGCCAAATCAAAAGGTGAAAATAAAATGGCCAGAGGATGCAACAAACCCAACGTGTTTTATCGATAACGAAAATAGTTGTAATCGTTTATCAGAGGAAGTTTCCTATTTTGAAAAAGGCGAAACTAAATCACAATCCGTTTCATACATAATCCCAATCGAGGGTGGCTTAAAAGATAAAATGCTGCTTCAAAATGTCTTTGCCACTTTAACGAATGGAGAGGTATCGTATTCTGTCATACATATTTCAACAGATAGTAAAACTGTCGGACAATGGATAACAGGTTTACCTTTAGTAGGTCAGCAACAATTATCGCTTGTTAACTATACGATGTTTAGCGGCAATGGCACGGCGAGTGATTTATATTGGCAAGCTGGTGATTTAAAGGCGCAAGAGCAAACTCCTGTCTTAACAATTTATGCACAGCAGGCAATTTCAAAAGATTTCTTAAAATCACTCGAAAATTTAAAGTTCTTAAATGATGAGCATATAGCGATTGTTCAGGAGAAAAACCCTGTTGCCCAACATGACGAACGATTATTATTTTTACCAACGCTAACAGCACAAGCGGTTGAGCAGGAAGTGATTCTTTCGCAAATTCATTCACAATATACTTTTGAAAATTCACCGGCATGGTTGGCTGAAGTTGTGGCATCCTATTTAGTGAAGGATACGATAGGCTCAGAGAAGACAAAAGAAATTGTGCAAACATTAAAAGACTACATGACAGCAAGCCAACAGTTAGCATGGCAGGAAGCTATGGATAACCTTGGACAAGAACCAATCTCTCCGGTGACAATGGATAAGCTACTTTCAACAGTGTTAAATGGGAAAACTTCTTATTTCCAATTAAATGCAACACTAGAAAATGGTACGTATCCGTTATTAATGGAAGACGAGCGTAGTATTTATGTAGATGGCATTCATAAAAAAGATGTTCATGTTATTTTATATGAAGGTCAAGTATTATACAGTGCCGATACATTACTTCCTTACCTAGGATATACAGCAGGAGAAGGGAAGAACGGTTATTATGTAAATAGTGACAATCGAACATTCCGTTTCCCGAAAGAATCTGGTTTCTACGTGTTCAATCAACGTAGATATTCCACAATTTCTGATCCAATTATTAAAATTGTTGATCATTATTATGTAGAAGAAGCTTGGCTACAACGACTATTTTTAGTAGAACTACAAAAAAGTGATGGTCGAATTCAAGTTTTAACACAAGAACAAGAATAATTTTTTGCAGCGGAGGAGTTCTTTCGCTGCAAAAATGCTTTCTATTTGTAACAGAAAGTACGGTGAAATACATCTATGAGAGTAGTAGCAGGAGAACGTAAAGGAATGCCCCTTAAGGCAGTTGCAGGGAGTACAACAAGACCTACAACAGACAAAGTAAAAGAATCCATATTTAATATGATAGGTCCATTTTTTGATGGCGGAACTGCACTTGATTTGTTTGCAGGAAGCGGTGGATTAGGAATTGAGTCGCTCAGCAGAGGTGCAGAACATGCTATCTTTATTGAAAAAGACGCTAAAGCCTATCAGGTATTACAGGAAAATATAAAGAAGTGTCGGTATGAAAATTGTTCAGAGCTTTTTCGCATTGATGCAAAGCGTGCTGTGAAAGCGCTATTAAAGCGTGATATTACGTTTAATCTTGTATTTTTAGATCCGCCCTATCACCATAAAGAATACTATGATTTAGTACAGGTGCTTGTGGACCATGATAAAGTACAACACAATGGTATTATTTTATGTGAACATGCAAAAGAAGTAGAATTACCACCTAGTTTTGGTGCTTTTCTATTACAGAGACAAGAAACATATGGCGGGACGATTATTTCGGTCTATCGTTGTGCTGGGGAAGAGGGAGAGTAAGTTGGAGAAAATTGCTGTTGTTCCTGGAAGTTTTGATCCTGTTACATTTGGTCACCTAGATATAATTAAGCGTGCAGCTGATGTTTTTGATATTGTTTATGTTGCGGTTTTAAACAATTCATCAAAGCACCCATTATTTTCTGTAGAAGAGCGTATGGCATTAATGGCTGAAGTTACAAAGGAATTGCCGAATGTACGAATTGAAAGTTCTTCAGGTCTCCTTATTGATTATGCTAAAGAAAAGAACGCAAAGGCGATTGTTCGCGGCTTACGAGCAGTTTCGGATTTCGAATACGAAATGCAAATTACTTCAATGAACCGCTTTCTTGATGAGACGATTGAAACATTTTTCATCATGACAAAAAATCAATATTCGTTCTTAAGCTCTAGCATTGTGAAAGAAGTAGCAAAGTATGGAGGCAATGTTCATGAACTTGTTCCAGTTTGCGTGGAACAAGCTTTAAAAGAAAAATACGGTTTTGCTAAATAAAAAATAGAGGATGTATTAATTAAGACAACCTCTTAGAAGACTGTAGACAAACTTGAAAAATTCGAGTGCTGTCTATAGTCTTTTTTATTTTAAATAAATAAAAATTGTGTGAGTGCCTGGCACTTTCCAAAGCTATCTAGCATTAAATTTACTTTAAAAGCGTAAAAATCCACTGCGCTTTCCGCGGGCACGTTGTAAGCCGCAACCGTCGCTGTCGCGCGGCTTGTTGGGTCTTACATTGCGTGCTTTCCCGCAGGAGTGTCCATGGATTTTTACTAGGTTAACTTTATTGGCAGTGCCATGAAAATTCAAAATTGTGTGAGTGTCAGGCAATTTGAAATGCGTTTTTTTATTTTAAGAAAAAAAGAGCATAAATAGTAGGCACAATGATTATGCTAAGAAGGCGAAATTTAATGTAAGGTCTGACCGAAAGCTTGGCAGATTTTGCGATGACAAAAATTTGTAAATGGATACTAATGCTTTGCATTGTCAGCATAATGACTACTAGCAATGATAAGTATTGGTAATCTCCGAATTCTGTGACAGTCATTTTTAATCCATTTGTTACTTCTAATACAGCGGCGATAGCATGCTCGACTGGTTGTGGAAGATTAGGCAACATTTTATCTAAACTTTGCTGTAATATTGTTTGAATCGTAGTGAAAAAAATGATGGTTGTTCCAACTAACAAGATGGTTGGTGCTGTTTCTTTTATGCTCTCTGAAAATGGGGATGAATATAAGGTTGTATTGTGTATAGAAATAGTAGGTGTGTCGGTTTTACGAAATAAAAAGTAACCAACTACTAAGCAACAAATATTAAAACTATGTAGTAAACATAAAAACAGCCAACCAAACGTATTACTGTGTAATAAATCAAGGCTAACAAAACCTAATACAAAAAGAGGGCTTGGTGCATGACAAACCGCTAGTAAAAAATTGGCCTCCTTAGGATGTAATTGTCCACTGTTTTTAAGATACACAATGGTTGTAGCTCCAGTTGGATATCCACCGAGTGCGCTTATCAAGTAGGCTTGTACGTATAAAGAAACTCTTTTTGTTTTAGCGCGCATAGGAGCGGTTAAACGAAGTAACCATTGCGTTAAAATAAGATAAGGTAGTAAATACGGAAATAACGCCTCCATAAATAGATTTAATCCTAAATCGGTACCAGTATGAGCAGTTTGTGGGAATAACAAGAGTAATAGGATAAGAAGTATGCAGAGCGCTATTTGAATTGTCGCAAACATGTTATCATCTCGTTTCAACTTTTTGTCATTCACATAGGCAAATGCTAAAATTAATATATGTGAAAAAGGCAAAAACATGAACTACTGGTTTTTGCATGCGTCTTAGGAGGTGTCCATTCATGAAGAAAAAAATTGGTTTATATGTAGTGTTTTTAGTCGCGCTTTGTTTTTTAATGCTATACCGACTAGACGCATATATTATGAAGCCTGGCAGTGCATACGATGTTAGTAAATTTGTTAGTGTCGCTAATGATCATACGGATGAAGCGGGGTCAATGAGTTTAATGACAGTTGCTATGCAACAAGCCACACCGTTTTCGTATTTATGGGCGAAAACGCAAAAATATGAAAAAATAATGGATATTCAACAAGTGAGAAATCCATTAGAGGATGACGAGGAATATAATATCCGACAGTTAAAGTTAATGTCAGACTCTCAATTCAATGCAAAATATGTGGCCTTTCAAAGAGCTGGGTTAGAGACGAAAATACACTTTAATGGTGTATTTGTATTAAATGTCTTAGATGGTGGCGCATCCGATGGTTTCTTAAAAGCGGGTGATGAAATTACGAAAGTGGATGGTACAGAAATTACGAACCAACAAATGCTTGTTGATTTGTTATCAACAAAACAAATTGGTGATAAAGTGACCATTCAATTATTACGTAATCAAAAGGAACAAGAAGAAACGGTTACTTTGAAGGAAATTCCTCAATCTGAGGAAAAGCGAGCTGGGTTAGGAATTACCTATGCAGAAAGTAAATCGATTGAAACGAATCCAAGTGTCACAATGCACACAGAAGATATTGGTGGTCCGTCAGCGGGACTTATGTTTACACTTGAAATTTTAAATCAATTATTGGAAGAGGATTTAACAAAAGGCTATGCAGTAGCTGGAACAGGTGAAATGCTCATAGATGGATCAGTTGGGCGAATTGGTGGTATTGATTACAAAATCATTGCAGCTGATCGAGATGGTATGGAAATCTTTTTTGCACCTGATGATGAAATCTCAACTGAAATGAAAGCAAAGTATCCTGAATTAGAATCGAATTATGCGACGGCAGTCAAAACGGCTAAAGATATCGGTACAAAAATGAAAATTGTACCTGTGAAAACGGTCGATGATGCAATTGCTTATTTAAAACAACTAGAACCTAAATAAAAATATCTATTTGTGGTCCACAAAAGAGAAAAAGTGTTAGATTGATGGACATCAATCTAACACTTTTTGCTGTGCTGCATGTCCGCTACGGCGGTTGCTTTCCGCTCTGCGCAGTAAGCCCGCTAACGCGTTGCTCTGACGTAATTTTAAAGTTATGTTCCAGCCTCTTAAGACTGTAGCTTAAAGCGTCCGCTCGCAACGGCAATTAACTGCAATATTCATCCGTTAAAATCGAATCGGTGGCGTTTGATAATCTTTTGGCAATGTGAACTGCTGCGCCCCTTGTTCTATACTAAAGTTGTATACTTCTGCAGCGTGTATATCTACAGCGAGCATGGCATCATTTGTAGAGGCAACACGGCTTATTAATGGTAATGTAAAGTCCTTTTTATGCATGCCTAAGTATGCTTGCCCTTGCGCACTCATGCCGAGTAAGCGGATTGTAGAAGGGGATTGGAAGCTTTTAAGTTGCTCCTTTGTAAAGCCTGTATAAATATGTGTTAGCATGCGTTGTAGACGTGTCCAAGTATAGCGTTTAGATTTTATTTTCTCCATAAAGCTACTAAAGGAGCTACTCGTTTTCGCGGCTTTTAGTAGTGCGTGCTCTATACCCTCTGTTACTTCCGCATAGCGCGTTAACTCGCTTGCTGTGTGCCGAATAAGGGTAAACTGTAAAAACGGCCAAAAAGCCTCCCAGCTAGCAAAATTTTTATATTGAACATACCAATCCTCTAAATAATTAAAGGAAGCTTGGGGGAGTACATCATGAACGCTTTGTAATGTTCCTTTCGTAGCGAGTGCTTTACGAATACCAGTGGCACTTGCAATCGATGCCCCCTCCTGCATAGCATCGTGATATCCTGCGGCTATACGTGGAATAGTTAAAGGCTTAATTGCACTTCCTAGCGTTATTGCCGCTTCGATATAATGGAATCCTAGTATATTATTTGGTTGTGCTAAATCAATGTATGTAGCAGGGAATTTTTGAGAAAGCTGTTCATAGGCATAATGCAGGCTTTTAGGGTAGCTAACACCCGTTTTAACGCTTTCTTTAATAAGTGCGTCATATTCGGTGCGGTGCTTCGAAATTAACTGGTACGTATTCATAAAGGGTTCTATGGAGCCATCTTCACTACCAAAGGCAAAAGCATCACAGCGAATTGCCGATAATAATGAAATCGCCCCCTTTGCGAAATCTGTTGCGGGTGCGGTACTATAGACATACGGTAGCTCAATTACAATATCAACTCCGCTAGCGAGCGCCATTTTTGTGCGTGTCCATTTATCTACCATGGCAGGTTCACCGCGCTGCAAAAATGTACCGCTCATAACAGCAATTGCTATATCTGCTTGCGCTACTTTTTTTGCCTGTTCTAAGTGATAAGCATGTCCATTATGAAATGGATTGTATTCAACAACAATACCGACTGCTTTCATTACGTAAAACCCCCTTTATATATCTTTTGTGCTTCTTGTTTTTGACCAATCAGGATGCTACAAATAGTTTTACTGTGCCTCTAACCTATTCTTTGCTCATTACTATTGAAATTTTCGTATAGGTTGTGTATTGTGGCTAAGTGGAATGATTTTGATGTATTTAATTATAGGTGGGTTTTCGAGTGGTGACAAGAAATTATCTTGACATCTATTTTTACACATTATATAATCAACAGTGTTGTCTCGAGGTGATTAAACGAATGAAATGGTCAATTCATCAATTATCTAAATACCGTCAAGACGGAATGCCGATCGATACCTATGTCCAATTGGATGAGGTGATGGAGCGAAACCAGGATATTCGAGCAATTTCGCCCGTTCATGTAAAAGGGCTATGTACATTCGGTGCATCGCAAATGACTTGTCAGCTTACTGTGACAGCAACGTTAACACTCCCGTGTGCTCGCACTTGGGAAGATGTTGAGTTTCCTATCAAAGTTGAGACAGTTGAATTATTTAGCTGGATTGACGAAGAAAAAAGAGGGGAAGATGCCGGTAATATTCACTATTTAGATGGTGATGTAATCGACATGAAGCCAGTTATTGAGGAGCTAGTGCTTCTTGAAGTACCAATGCAAGTATTCAAAGAGAATACCGAAGGACAAGTGCATGGTGGTAAAAACTGGTCTTACGCAACTGATGAAGACGTGAAGCTTCACAAAAAAACTGACGAACCAAAAGTGGATCCAAGACTAGCTGATTTAGCTAAGTATTTTGATCAAACAGACGAATAGACGATCTGTAAGGAGGTGCCATCAATGGCTGTACCATTTAGAAGAACTTCTAAAACTGCAAAAAGAAAGCGTCGTACGCATTTCAAACTATCTGTACCTGGTATGGTAGCTTGCCCAAACTGTGGTGAAGCAAAATTATCACACCGTGTTTGCAAAGCTTGCGGACAATACAAAGGTAAAGAAGTAGTAAGCAAATAATACAGTGTTTGCTCACTTAAAAGGCTAGTAAAGAGACCATGGCTCTTTACTAGCCTTTTTGTTTGTATGAAGTGACAGAATTTTTAATAAATATTACAAAGTTATATAGTGCTATAATAATTGTGTGATACAATTTATGTAACTTGCTGTCAGCGGGGGTTTAAAGCGTGGCTGAAGTTAAAAGTCTTGGTGGAGGTTGTAGCTTTAAGAGGAGCTTTTCAAGCGGGCTCCGCTTGCGCTGAGGCATAATTGATGATGGGGACAAAGGGGGAACTGTAGTGGCTTATATAATTGACAATCAAGATGGGATCATGACTTTTACGATAAATCGTGAGGAAAAGCGCAACGCTGTAAACGATGAGGTAATGAATGGTCTTCGAGAAGTAATTACATATATCCAAAATCATGACGATGTGCGTTTTTTAGTAGTCACAGGAGCGGGAGAAAAATCTTTTTGTTCAGGTGGCGATTTATCGGAGTTTCATTCTCTTGAAACGGAAGATGAAGCATTTGGTATGTTAAGTAAGATGGGGGAGATTTTATATGATCTTGCTACATTACCAGTACCAACGATTGCGTTAATAAATGGAACGGCTGTCGGTGGTGGATGTGAAATAGCGACGGCTTGTGATTTTCGCTTAGTGGCGAGTCATGCTAAATGTGGATTTATTCAAGGGACATTAGCAATTACAAGTGGCTGGGGTGGCGGTACATACTTGTTTGAACGAGGTTTACGTCATGATCGTGCAATGAAGATGCTAGTGGATGCAAAGCCATATCCAGCTGAATTACTATATGACATTGGTTGGGCTATGCGCGTATTTGAGGGATCGAAGCAACTTGCTTTAAATGATTTTATTGAACATATGCGTAAAATACATCCTTCTGTACACAAGGCCTATAAAGAAATTGAACTTCGTAAATGGCGTGAGCGTAATATGTATGAGCGTGTAATGGAGGAAGTTCGTACTTGTGCAAAACTGTGGGAAAGTGAAGCGCATCACGAGGCAGTTAATAATTTTCTAACTAAAAAGAATAATAAGTAGCGTATAGTGGCAGTGATTACATGAAAACATAATCACTGTCTTTTTTCGTCCCGTGATTCTATTTTGCCTGATAACGCATATAGTAGTAAAAAATGTGAGGGTGATAGATTATGGAACTGAAAAAAAGAAAAGATCAATGGACGAAGGAAGACGATGAAAGATTAGCAGAAATTGTCTTGCATAATGTGCAAAATGGTAAAACGCAGTTAGAGGCATTTGAAATGGCTGCTGATGAACTTGGGCGTACAAAACAGGCATGTGGTTTTCGTTGGAATAAAACGTTACGTGGGCAATATAGTCAATCGCTTTTAGCTGTTCGCAATCAACCTCAACAATCTATGCGAAGTCATTTAAAATTAGCGTTAACGAGTTTTGATGAGTTGACAGAAGCCTATCAAAGTCTTGAGGTTAAACACCGTGAATTACAAAATGAACATGAAAAGCTAGTGAAATGGTTACAGCAAGGCTATTCTTTAATGAAAGATTAACGTGTCAAAGGGAAAATGATTGTAAGTAGATAGTTACGTTCTTTTTCAAAAAAAGAGTAAGGTCTTTTAAGAAAATGATGCAAAAGAAACCATAGGATGTAAACGCTAACGTCGACTAAACATTTTACCTACACTGGATGAACACAACCATTATTGTATCGTAAACACCAGCTAATCTTGTATAATAGAAACACCTGCAAAGGAGGTGTCTCAGATGAATTTCTGAGGCACCTCCTTCTATGGCGTATGGAAAAGTGTTGTTTATGTTACTGCAGTGCGAGAAAAGTAAATGCTGGAGAAGCGTTTATAACTTCAGTTTAGGCTGTTTAAAAGGTTTGTTTTTTACTGTTTAGATAGCCTCTTTACATTAAGTGGAGGTGGCGAACGTTGTGAATGTAGTAGTTATTGGAGCTGGTGCAGTCGGTCAGCTAATGGCTAGTTTCTTAGCGGAGGCTTGTATGGATGTTACATTAGTTGTAAGAAGACAAGAACAAGCCGATGAACTTAATTTGAAGCATTTAACGAGGGTCCATATAGATGGTACAAAAACATTGCATCAAATTGCTTCTAGCGTTGAGTTAGAGATGTTGCCTCGGCCGGATTTGATTGTAGTTGCTGTGAAATATGGTCATTTGCAAAATATTTATAAACAATTATTAGATTTACCTAAGGAAATACCATTGTTGTTTGTGCAAAATGGTTTAGCACATTTTGATGAGGCTTTACGTTTACCACAAAATACGATTGCTTTTTGCTCAGTTTCGTTCGGTGCTCAAACAATTGATTTTACAACTGTTCAACATAGAGGTGTTGGTCTATGCAAAATAGGAATAGGGCGTGGAGACAGTATTGTATTTGAAAAGTTGTTACACTTAGAAAATCCTTTGTTCCCAATAGAGTTCGTTGAAAACGCCGAACAAATGCTTTTTGAAAAAGCTGTATTCAATTGCATGATTAATCCTTTAACGGCAATTTTGCAAATTAAAAATGGTGATTTATTAACAAATAAGCAAGCATACTTGTTAATGCATACCATATATCAGGAGTTAACAGAGGCTTTTAAAGATATTGAAAGTACCATTCCGTTTTCAGCAGTAATAGCTTTGTGTAAAAAAACAGCGGCGAATACATCATCTATGCTAGCTGATCGCATGCAAGGTAGAAAAAGTGAGGTTGAAACGATTGTTGGGGTAATTTTACAAAAGGCTTCAGCGAACGGTTATCCATTACCTACTTTGCGAACTTTATATCACCAAGTTCTAGCGATTGAAGAGAGCGGTGGGCAATCTTGAAAGATTTTTTACATATAGTCATCAGCGTCATTATTTTTTGTCCAATTCTTTTATTCATCATTGTCTATGCTATTAGTCGAAAGGTTAATATTCGTGGTACGCATGCATTTGGAGCCGCATCTGATGTGACGACGTTTTGTTTGTTTTTCTCGGTACCATTGGCAATTAGTGTGCTGTGGGGAATAAATGTAGGGGCCTTTTTAGTAATGCTAGCAATAATACTGGCAATCATTTTTACATATATAGACTGGCGTACAAAAAGAGAAATTGAAGTAAAGCCGCTATTACGGAAAATTTGGCGTTTTTTATTTTTAGTACTTAGTGCAGCGTATATTTTAATTTGTATAGTCGGCATGATTCAATCTGTTGTAGAATATTTACACTCTGTATAAGCATTTTCTTTTCATGTTGGAGACAGAAGCGTTAAAATAATAGCATTAAAATGTTTACAAGGAATACGATGATTTAGTGAGTAGAGGAGTTTGTGTTAAATGAAACTGGAGTCAATCCAAGTACCCGTGAAAAATCGTGTGCTAGCAGATTATTGGTCGCCAAATACTGCCATTCATGAGTTTTTTGAATATGAATATAATGATGAATCATTTGAAAAGCGAGCAAAATATTTGGAGCAACGAGCGTGTGACCAAAAAGAATTAACAGCAATAATTCGTCAGTTTATGGAGCCGCTTGGCTTATCTGAAAAAGCGAATGAGCATTTGCAACAACTAGAGCAAGGAGCTGTTGCGGTTGTCGGTGGGCAACAAGCGGGTGTATTAACTGGCCCTCTTTACTCGGTTCATAAAGCCATTTCGGTAATATCATTAGCGAAAGAACAAAGTGAAAAGCTTCAACGACCAGTTGTACCTATTTTTTGGATTGCTGGAGAAGATCATGACTTAGAGGAAATTAACCATACATTTACAATGCATGATATGGATATAAAAAAACGTGCGTATGGTGAACGTTCGCGAAGAAAAACAATGGCATCGACAACAAGCTTAAACAAAGAAGCGATGGTTCAATTAGTTAACACTATCATTAAGGATTTTGGAGAAACAGCCCATACTGAAAGGTTGTTCAACCAACTTTTAGATGCGTTGAACAATAGTGAAACATTTACAGATTTCTTTGCGCGACTAATGAACGAGTTGTTTAAAGAAGAAGGGCTGCTAATGATTGATGCGGCAGATATGAACTTCCGTCAATACGAACGTAACAATTTTGCGCGTCTAATAAACCATAGTGAGGAAATTGCAAAATTAGTAACGGAAAAGGAAGCGGCGTTGGAAAGTGCTGGCTACGGGAAGCCGATTTTAGCAACCGACGATGCAGCTAACCTGTTCTATGTAAAAGATGGAGAACGCTTTTTACTAGAAAGACGACACGATCAATTTGTCAATTTAGCAGCAAATATCAAACTTTCACATGAAGAGCTATTAACAATTGCAGAAAAAAATCCTGAAGATTTAAGTAATAATGTTGTTACACGTCCGTTAATGCAGGAAATGACGATACCGGTATTAGCGTTTGTTGGTGGACCTGGTGAGCTTGCTTATTGGGCAACATTAAAGGATGCCTTTTCTGTGTTAGGTTTACAAATGCCGATTTTTGCACCACGTCTCAATATTACGATTGTTACACGACATGTAGAACAACTACTGCGTGAATATCATTTAACAGTGACGGATGTATTGGATGGCAAAGCGATGGCATTGAAGGAGCAATTTATTGCCGAAGTTCAAGATGATGAGGCAAAACGTCAAATTCTTGAGATGCAACAACTCGTTTTAGATAAATATGCTACTCTTGAACAATATTTTGCACAACAACATATGTCGCTAGATAAAATACTTGAAAAAAATAAAGAAAATCATGTGAGGCAGTTTGAGTATTTGCAACAAAAGGTAGAACAAACGGTGCTAAGTAAGCATGAGACTACTATCCGTAAATTTATGACGCTGCAAAATGAGCTATATCCAAATGATGGGTTCCAAGAACGTTCTTATAATCCATATCAATATATCAATGAGTTTGGACCTACGTTAATTGATGAAATGCTCAAGAAAACATATAGCGTTGGAAATCACCACTATTTACTTTATTTATAAGAATTAAAAATATATCTTTAGAACTATTAAAGGTATGATGTAAATATAGATTTGAAGAAATTTGTCGGTTTAACAGGAAAATAGAGAGCTATCCTACTATGGGTAGTTCTTTTTTTATGCCCTTTAGCACAAAATGAAATTTGGCTTAAAGGTCTAAACACACATAAAAGGTTAAAATGTCAAGTTTTTTTTAAAAAAAGTGGAGGAAAGTGGGGCGATGTGGTACATTATTTAATAAAGTGGGGTGACTAGCATGTTCATGGGAGAATACCAACACTCTGTTGACGCGAAAGGACGATTAATCGTGCCCGCAAAATTTCGTGAAGCCTTAGGTGAAACCTTTGTTGTGACACGCGGACTTGATAATTGTTTATTTGGCTATCCTATGGATGAATGGCGAAAACTCGAAGAAAAATTAAAAGGTTTACCGATGACAAAGAAAGATACACGTGCTTTTGCAAGGTTTTTCTTTTCAGGTGCGACGGAAGTAGAAATAGACAAGCAGGGTCGTATTAATATTCCTTCGACTTTAGTGCAACATGCACATTTAGTAAAAGAATGTGTTGTACTAGGTGTCTCGAATCGAATTGAGATATGGGCAAAAGATGCTTGGGAAACTTATTTCACAGAGTCTGAACAATCTTTTAATGAAATTGCAGAAAATATGATTGGCTTTGATTTTTAACTTTGTAGTAGACGTAAAAACGTCAGTTGAAAAAGTAAAGGCCTGAGGGGAGCGATTGGTATGTTCGATCATACAACCGTGTTATTAAAAGAAACTGTTGACGGATTGAACATCGATCCTGATGGTGTATATGTGGACTGTACGCTTGGTGGAGCAGGACACAGTGAATATTTAGTACAACAATTATCAGATAAAGGCCGTCTAATTTGTTTTGATCAAGACACAACGGCTATTGAAAATGCGAAAGTTCGATTAGCTCCTTATATAGAGCGAGTAACATTTGTGCATTCGAATTTCCGCTATTTAAAAGAAGAGCTATTAGCTATTGGTATCCAAGAGGTAGATGGCATTTTATATGATTTAGGCGTTTCTTCGCCACAATTAGATACACCAGAACGTGGTTTTAGCTATCATCATGATGCTCCACTTGATATGCGTATGGACCAGACGGCAGCGCTTACGGCGTATCATGTCGTTAATGAATGGGCATACGGAGATTTAGTCCGTATTTTCTTCCGTTATGGAGAAGAAAAATTTTCTAAGCAAGTTGCTCGAAAAATCGAAGAGGCTCGTAAAACGGCACCGATTGAAACAACGGGACAACTTGTGGAACTAATTAAAGAGGGTATACCAGCAGCGGCTCGCCGTAAAGGTGGACATCCTGCAAAGCGCATCTTCCAAGCAATTCGTATTGCTGTCAATGATGAGCTAGGCGCGGCAGAGGATTCATTGGTCGATGCGATTGATATGATTAACGTAGGTGGACGCATTAGTGTTATTACGTTCCATTCATTGGAAGACCGCCTATGCAAGACAATTTTTAAGGAAGCGTCATCCTTACCTGAATTACCACCTAATCTACCGGTAATTCCAGATGACATGAAGCCGACTTTAAAGCTTGTATCTAGAAAGCCGATTCTACCTTCTGAGGAAGAATTAGCAGTTAACAATCGAGCTCGTTCAGCAAAGCTTAGAGTGGTGGAGAAAATTAACGACAAAGGGCGTGAGTAAATGGCAGCAGTTCGTGTAAGGCAGCACCAACAGCAACATGTGCAACAACCGTTAACACCACCTAGTCCACAACCCACTATCATACGTCGTAAAAAAACGAACCAGAAGTTTGAAAAGGCGATGCTACTAACTCTAGTAAGCATTATTGCTGTATTGTCAGTATTAGTATTAAACAACCAAGCAGCAATTCAAACGACAAGCATGGACATTCAAAAAATCCAAGCAGAAGCAGATGAGATTGCGAAACAGAATGTTGACTTGACAGTTCGTGTAAGTGAACTTTCTACATACGAAAATATATGGAAAAAAGCAAAAGAACTCGGTTTAACTCAAAATGAGAAAAATGTAAAGGTAGTGCCGGGAGAATGAAAAAAAAGAGATTTCGATTCCAATGGGGAGCCTTTCTATTACTAGTTTTTTATGGAGGGCTCTTTTTCCTATTATTCACGAGAATGGTTACGTTGCAGGCGACAGGTGAAGCAGAAGGACAAGCGCTCGCTGCAAAGGCAGCAGCTAAATATAACAAGGAAAGTGCAATAACAGCAAACCGAGGGAAAATATTAGATAGAAATGGACAAGTCATTGCAGAAGATACACTAAGCTATCGATTAATTGCTGTAGTTAGCGATAAGGCTACTACAGATGAAAAGAATCCACATCACGTTGTAGACCCTGAAAAAACTGCGGAAGTTTTAGCAGAATATATACCGATGAAAAAAGAAGACATTTATAAGCGGCTAACAAAGTTGCGCAGTGATGGGACATTGCCGTACCAGGTGGAGTTTGGCGTTGCGGGCAGAGGCATTAACCATGAAGTAATGAGCAAAATTAAGGACTTGAAATTACCTGGGATTTTGTTTGTCAGCGATTTAAAACGCTATTATCCAAATGGTATATTTGCTTCTCATTTAATTGGTTTTGCATTGAAAGAGGACAATGAGGATGGAACCGTAACAACGAAAGGGAAAATGGGATTAGAGCTTACGTATGACAAAGAGCTAACGGGTGTCAACGGCAAAGTTAAATACCAAACGGACGCTTTTAGTTATTTATTACCGAACAGTGAAAAAATGGTTACACCTGCTAAAGACGGCGATAATATCTATTTAACGATTGATAAAACAATTCAAAGTTTCGTAGAGGATGCGATGTCGCAAGTAGAGAAGGAATATAATCCTGAATCTATGATAGTAGTAGTAGCTGAACCGAAAACTGGGAAAATATTAGCAATGTCACAGCGTCCGACTTTCAATCCCGATACGCGGGATAGTACGAATATGAAATGGCTCAATGCCGTAACAGAAGAAACGATGGAACCGGGGTCAACAATGAAGACATTCACACTTGCTTCTGCTATCGATACTGATAAATGGGTACCGTCTGATAAGTATATGTCAGGGCAATATACCGTGCATGATCGTACAATCCGAGATCATAACCAAGTAGGATGGGGAAAAATTTCGTATTTAGAAGGTTTCCAACGTTCATCAAATACAGCGATGGCCAATTTATTAAAGAGTATTGGTGATGAAGTATTTGTTGATTACCTAGATAAATTCGGTTTTGGTAAGAAAACAGGCATTGATTTACCGAATGAAGCAACGGGTACGATTTTATCGAAGTATCCAATTCAACGAGTAACAACGACTTATGGTCAAGGTTCAACAGTGACTCCGGTACAGCTTATACAAGCGATGACTGCAATTGCCAACGACGGTAAGATGATGCAGCCATATGTTATTGATAAGATTGTAGATTCAGTAACTGAAAAAACGATTCAACAGCATGAGCCTGTTGAAAAGGGTCAGCCAATTTCAGCGGATACAGCGAAACAAGTACGAGAAATACTTGCTTCTACATTAACGTCAGAATATGGGACAGCGAAGGACTTTGTACTCGATGAATACCAAGTAGCAGGTAAAACAGGTACTGCCCAAATTCCAAAGGCAAACGGTACCTATTCATGGGGGGCTAATGAGTTCTTGTATTCATTCCTAGGAATGGCGCCGTATGATGATCCGCAACTCATTATGTATGTTTCAGTTGAAAAGCCAAAGCTTAAAGGTGAACTGGGCTCGGTACCAGTGTCAAAAATATTTAAGCCTGTCATGCTCAATAGTTTAAAACATTTAAATATTAGTCCAGACGATGTTCAGCATGTAGATCATGTAGATTTAAATGATTATACTGGTCAAAATGCAGAAGCTATACAGGTAGAGCTAGCAAATGATGGTTTGAATCCAATTATTGTTGGAGCTGGTGGAAAAATTATAGAGCAATATCCAAAAGGTGGACAAACGCTTGTAAAAGGCAATTTTGTATTTTTAAAAACAGAAGGTGATATTGCACTGCCAAACTTTACTGATTGGTCGTTGCGTAATCTATTAGTTTTCAAATCAATGTCAGGTCTTCAGATTGAAGTTGTTGGAGAGGGCTTTGCAGTGAGCCAAAGTGTATCTGCAGGTACAGTGATTTCAGATAATGCACCAATTGTCGTGAAATTGAAAACACCTGCTGAAAGCTTTGTGCAAGACGTGGAAGCGCCATCTGAAGGAGAAGTTGAACAAGTAGATGATGAATAGTCACTGAATAGAAGTCCACTTTATTTCATACGTTGTAAAAAACAAGGTGTGATGTCGAATGAAGTGGATTTCTATCCATTCCAAAAAGCGTTTACGTATTTTATATGTTTTGTTTATGTGTGTAGCAGTTGCAATTGTCATTCGGTTATTTGTTTTGCAAGTGTTTGATCAGAAAGAATTGACGCAAAAAGCAGAAGAGAACTGGGATCGTGAAATTCCATTTGCAAATGAACGCGGGCATATTACGGACCGAGATGGTAACAGTATTGTGACGAACAAGCTAGCTCCTACATTATATTTCATGCCATCACAAAGCAAAGATATTCCAGGAGCGGCAGCGAAAATTGCACAGGTGCTTGAAGTAGATGAACAAAAACTGTTAGAAAAGATGCAAAAAAAAGCGTACTTAGTAAAGCTAGCACCTGAAGCGAAAAATATTTCTTATGAGAAAGCTGTTGAGTTGCAAGGGATGCAAATTGAAGGACTATATAGTGGTGTAGATTACTCAAGGGAATATCCTTATGGTACGCTACTATCTCGCTTTTTAGGTTTTACAGGGTATGATGCGCAAGGGCTAGCGGGGATAGAATATGAATACGACAAGCTGTTACAAGCTAATTCTTCTGCTATAAGGCTTTTTACAGATGCGAAAGGTAATAACTTACCGAATGTCGCTAGTGCATGGAAAGCTGGAGAAGATGGCGCAACGATAGAGCTAACAATTGATGTAGATGTACAGCAAGTCGTTGAGCGTGAGCTATCGCAGGCAATGGAACGCTATGAAGCTGACCAAGCAATGGCGATTGCTATGAATCCAAATACCGGAGAAATACTAGCTTTAGCCTCATATCCAACCTTTCATCCAGCCGAATATCAATTAGTCGAGCCAGTTATTTATAATCGAAATTTACCGGTTTGGATGACATATGAGCCAGGTTCAACTTTCAAAATTATTACGCTCAGTGCCGCTTTAGAAGAGAACTTGGTAGATTTAGAAAATGATACTTTTTACGATCAAGGATTTACAATGGTTGCAGGTGCTAG